>NZ_JBJHAT010000021.1:0-77417 GCF_054051175.1 Blastococcus sp. SYSU DS0753
CCCCCCCCCCCCCCCCCCCCCCCCCCCCCCCCCCCCCCCCCCCCCCCCCCCCCCCCCCCCCCCCCCCCCCCCCCCCCCCCCCCCCCCCCCCCCCCCCCCCCCCACCAGGTGAGCCAGGACGTCGGTCGGCGCGGGTCACGTCACCCGGCGGGCCATCGGCAGCCGGGAGCGGACGACGAGGCCGGTGACGGCGACGGCGAGCAGCGGCACCGCCACGGCCACGCCGGCGAGCAGCAACCAGGGGACGTCGATCAGCGGCCGCGCGCCCGTCCCGTAGTCGGTGCTGGTGAGCGGGTACGCGACGGCGATGCCCGGCCCGGCGCCCACCAGCAGGCCCAGCAGCGCCCCGCCGACACCGATGACCGCCGCCGACCCCATCGCGATGAACCGGCGGGTGCGGGGCGCCGCACCGATCGCCGCGAGCGTGGCGAGATCGGGACGGGCATCGGCCAGCGCGAGCCCGGTCGCGGTCAGCGTCGCCACGAGCACCAGCAGCCCGCCCACCGCGAACAGCAGCAGCCGGGCGATCGCCAGGTAGTCGCTCCACCCCCGTTCCACGTACACCGACGCCTGGACCCCCAGGGCGTTCACCGCCTCCGTGAACGCCCGTTCCTCGGCCACGGTGACCGGCGCCTCCGGGCCGCCGATCACCAGCGACGTCGTGGCGAGCGGTACGGGCAGCCGGTCGGCCAGCGCCGGGGGCACGACCACCAGGGCAGGGGCGCGGAGCTCGTCGGTTGCGGACACCTCGATCTCGGTCGCGGGCAGCGACACGCGGCCGAGCTCCACCTCCCGGGTGCCGTTCCACGTGGAACCGGCGAGCGTCACCTGCCCGGCGGCGTCGACGGCACCCGAGCCGAAGACGACCGCACGCCCCGCCCGCAGCGCGGCACCGACCTCGTCCCGCCACGGGGCAGCGCTCGCCGCGGTCGCGGTGGCGACGTCGGCCACGATCACCTCACCGCCGAAGATGGGCTGGAACCAGCCGATGTCGTCCGGGAACCAGCTGCACTCCGGTAGCTCCGCCGTGCAGCCGGCGCGGACGGTGCCCAGGGAGCGCGGGTCCTCCGGGGTCGCCGCGACCGTGGAGAGGCGGCCGACGGGCCGTCCGGGCAGGTGCTCGGCCGCGGCCTGCTCGACGGCGGACCAGCCGGCCGCCCCGGCCTGGTGCACGAAGACCGTCGCCGCTCCCATCGGCGCCTGCGGTACGTAGTCGCGACGGGCCTGGGCGCTGTCGCTCTGGCTGCCGATCGCCATCGTCGTCACCACGGCGACGGTGGCCATGACGGCGGCGACGGCCGACGCGGTGCGGGTCCGGTTGCGGGCGGCGTCCCGGACGGCGATCAGCCCCGCTGTCGGCAGCCGGCGCGCCAGCGGGGCCAGCAGCCCGACCAGCCACGGCGTCGCGGCGACGGTGCCGAGGACGAGCAGCGCCGCGCCGCCCGCGACGGCGAACTCGCTCCCCCGCGCGCCGAGCACGGTGAGCACCGCGCCGATCCCGACCGCGGCCAGCCCGGCGACCGGCAGCCGCCAGGAGGTGCGCACCTGCCCCCGGCGGCCGCCGAGCGCCGGCACGACGTCGGTGCGGGCCGCCTGCCGGGCCGGGACGGCCGAGGCGGCGAGGCCCGCCAGCAGGCCGGTGACGACGACGGCCAGGACGTCGAGAGGGGCGACGTCGCACGGACCGAACCGCACGTCGGCCCAACCGCCCACGAGCGGGAGCGCCAGCCACGCCAGGCCGATGCCCAGCAGCGCCCCGCCGACCGCCGCCCCGCCGCCGAGCACCACGCCCGACGCCAGCACGGTCCGCCGCAGGTCCGCGGGGCTCCCACCGGCCGCGGCCAGCAGGGCGAGATCCCGCCGCTGCCGCCGGAGCCCCACCGCGAACGCGGGCCCGGCCAGCAGCACGACCTCGAGCAGGATGCCGACCACGATGAGCGCCAGCACGGCCATCTCGGCGGCGTTCGCGCCGCTCGTCGAGCGGTACTCCTCCGCGGGCGGCGGGTCGGCCACCACCGCCCGCGAGACGACGGCGAGGCCCTCGGCGTTGAGTTCCCGCACGGTCGGCCAGTCCAGCTCGCCGGGCACCGAGACGTAGAACTCGCTGCTGCGCGAGCGCAGCAGGTCGGCCGAGCCCGGTGCCACCACGACGAGGTCGTCCCGCTCACCGGCACCCGGCGCGACGATCCCGACGACCGTCAGTGGGACGTCCTCCGGAGTCACCTCGAGGGTGTCCCCGAGCGCGACGCGGGCGCGCTCGGCCACCCCGCCGCTCACCGCTACCTCCTCGGTCGTGGCCGGCACCCGCCCCTCCACCACCTCGACGGCGCCGTTCCGGATCGGCAGGCCGAGGTCGTCGGCGTAGGCGGTCACGTCGGCGTAGCCCACCCCGGTCCGGTAGGCGAGCCGTCCGACGGTGCGCTCGACGACCTCCGCGCCGTCCGGCAGCAGGCCACGGACCTCTGCGGCGGACCACGGTGACAGCTCCTCGTCCGGCTCGTAGACCAGCGGGTCGCCGGTGAGCGGGTCGGCCTCGATGGGGCTCCGGGCGATCCCCTCGATGCGCGCGTCCGCCGCGCCCAGCGTCGCGGGCAGCGACTCGACGGGGTCGAGCTGCCAGGTGCGCAGCAGCGTGTCGGCGCCGACGACGACGAGGACGGGCAGCCCGACCATCACCAGCACCAGCGCGGTGCGGCCGCGGTGGCGGAGCGCGTCGCGGCGGGCGATGCGCAGCGCCATCCGCCAGCGGGTCAGCCAGGCACTCACCCGACGCCGCCGGCGGGCAGCAGCGACTCCGCCGCGGCGGCCGGCCCGCTCTGGTCGACGACGACGCCGTCACGCAGGAAGACCACCCGGTCGGCCCAGGCGGCGTGCCGGGCCTCGTGGGTCACCAGCACGCCGGCGGCGCCGGCCTCGCACCGGGCGCGCAGCACCCGCAGCACCTCCTCGCCCGTGGTGGAGTCCAGGGCGCCGGTGGGCTCGTCGGCGAGCAGCAGTCGGCGCGGGCCGACGAGCGCTCGGGCGATGGCCACCCGCTGCTGCTGCCCGCCGGACATCTCGTCGGGGAAGCGCCCGGCCAGCGCGCCCACCCCTACCTCGTCCAGCGCCTCCCGGGCCGCGCGCCGCGCCACCCCGCCCCGGACGCCGTCCAGCTCCAGCGGCAGCGCGACGTTCTCGACGGCCGACAGGGACGGCAGGAGGTTGAGGTCCTGGAAGACGTAGCCGACGCTGCGGCGCCGGACGGCGGCCAGCTGTGCCGCCGACAGACCGGCCAGGTCGCGGCCCTCGACGACGACCGCGCCCGACGTCGGGCTGTCCAGCCCGCCGGCGAGGTGCAGCAGGGTC
The DNA here is from genome assembly GCF_054051175.1 of Blastococcus sp. SYSU DS0753. Lineage (NCBI taxonomy): Bacteria > Bacillati > Actinomycetota > Actinomycetes > Geodermatophilales > Geodermatophilaceae > Blastococcus > Blastococcus sp. SYSU DS0753. Next base: position 3,346 of record NZ_JBJHAT010000021.1, read on the forward strand.
GACTTGCCCGAGCCCGACGGCCCCATGACGGCGACCAGCTCCCCCGGGTGGACGGCGAGATCCACCCCGCGCAACGCCTGGACGACGACGTCGCCCTGCCGGTGGTCGCGGGTCACCCCGGACAGCCGCAGCACCGCCTCGTTCATCGCCGGCCCCGCTTCCCGGCCGGGACGACGTCGGTCGCCGGAGCCGGTGGGGTGGGCACCGCGCCGCGCCGTCCGGCCGCCGCGCGGGCGACCCGGGCCTCGCAGTGGTCCAGCCAGCGGATCTCGGCCTCCGCGCGGAAGACCAGGGAGTCCAGCACCAGGGACCACGCGAGCTCGTCGTCGCCGGTGACGCGTGTCTTCAGCCGGGTGATCTCCTGCAGGCCGGTCATGGTGGCGGTGCGCTGGGTCTGCACCACGTCCAGGACGTCGACCCCCGGCGTCGTGACCGCCAGCGCCAGCTTGATCGCCAGCTCGTCGCGCGGGGCGCCCTTCGGGCTGACCGGGGAGGCGAACCAGCCGCGCAGCTCCGCCTGGCCGGCGTCGGTGATCCGGTAGGCGATCCGGCCATCGGCGTCCGGCGGCCCGTCCTGGGCCACCAGCCCGTCGCGCTCGAGCCGGTCGAGCGTCGAGTAGACCTGCCCGACGTTCAAGGGCCAGGTGGCGCCGGTGGCCGCGTCGAACTCCGCGCGGAGCTGGTAACCGTGACTGGGGCCGCGCTCCAGGAGCGCGAGCAGGCCGTGTCGGATGGACATGGATACGGAGTATGCATACTCAGTATTTATGTCGCAAGGGGCCCGCCGACCGGCTTGACAGGCCGCCCCCGCCACGTCATTGTCTCAATCCCTTGAGTCATTGACTGTGTGGAGGTCGACGTGGCAGGGCTCTCGTTCCTCCTGCTGCTCACGGCGGTCGTCACCGTGGTTGTCGGCGCGGGCCTGGCGCGCCGGTCGCCACCCAGCCGCGAGCACGCCGTCGCCGCCGCGCGCCGGCATGCCACCCGAACCGCGGCGGCCGCCTACGCCCTGGGGGCGGCTGCCGCGTTCGCCTTCCTGGCGGCCGAGGTGGGCAACACCTCCCCGGGCGGCTTCGGCGTCACCGTGCTGCTCACGCCCGTGGCGTGCGGGGTCGTGCACGTCGTCGTCCTGGCGCTCGGCGAGCTGACCTGGCCGCGGCCGGCCGGGGACGTGCGCCGGGCCCGGCTGGTCCGCCGGGGCCCGCTCGACGCGGCGCCGCGGTGGCTGCTGCGCACCACCGCGGCCGCCTTCGCCCTCGCCGCGCTCACGGTCGCCGGTGGGGCCCTGCTCGCCGCGCCCGACGGCCGCAGCGTCACCTACTCACCCGACGCCTTCTCCTCGGCCGCCGCGAGCCCCTTCCCGGGCCTCTTCTACGGCGGGCCTGCGGCGGCAGGCCTGCTCGCGGTCGCGGTCGCCGCCGCGGTGGCCCTCTGGGTCGTCGCCGCCCGGCCGGCGGTGGCCACCGAGGACGAGCGGATCGAGGACGCCCTCCGCCGCGCCTCCGCGCACCGGGTGCTGCGCATCGCCGCCGGCGTCCCGCTGGTCGTGGCCGGGGGACTCCTCTTCGTCGCCGGGACGGCGCTGCACGGGCTGGGCACCGGCTCCACCGGCGCGGGTCCGTGGGACGGCGCGAGCCCCGTGATCGCGCTCGCGGGCGTCGCGGCGATGCTCGGCGGCGTGGCCGTCGCCTGCTGGCGCGCCCCCGCGGTGCCGGCGGACCGCGTGCCGGCCGCGGCATGAGCTCCCCGCCACCGGCCCTCACCGTCGACGTCGGCAGCCCGGTCCCGCCCTACGAGCAGATCCGCAGCCAGATCGCCGCGGCGGTGCACGGCGGCCTGCTCCCCTCCGGCAGCCGGTTGCCGACGATGCGTGCCCTCGCCGCCGACCTGGGCGTGGCCGTCGGCACGGTCGCCCGGGCCTACTCGGAGCTGGAGGCGGCCGGCCTGGTCGCCAGCCGGCGGCGCACCGGCACGGTCGTCACCGGCGCGGCACCCCCGCCGCGCGTCCAGGAGCGGATCCGCAGCGCTGCCGATGCGCTGGCCCGGACGGCACGCGAGGACGGCGTGGACGACGCGACCGTGCTGGCCGTCGTCCGCGCCGCCCTCGCGCGTGCTGCCACCGGCTGAGGCTGCCCTTGATGATCAGGTGACCTGATCATTCGGGGTCCTGGCTCACGGTCGGTGCTGAGCCAGGACCCCGAACGGTGAGCCAGGACGGTCGGGTCAGCCGGGGATGTAGTTGAACGTGTCCGGGTCGGGGCCGGTGCGCTCGCCGCGGTCCAGGCCGGTCAGCGCGGACATGTCCTCGCGGCTGAGCTCGAAGTCGAACAGCGCGAAGTTCTCCGCCATGCGCTCACGGGAGGACGACTTCGGGAAGACGACGTCGCCGCGCTGGATGTGCCACCGCAGGACGACCTGGGCCGGGGTGCGGCCGAGCCGCTCGGCGATCGCGGTGATGCCGGGGTCGCCGAGCACCTTGCCCTGTGCGATCGGCGACCAGGCCTCGGTGACGATCTCGTGCTCGGCGTCGAAGGCGCGCAGCGCGTCCTGCGCCAGGTAGGGGTGCACCTCGATCTGGTTCACGGCCGGGGTGATCTCGGTGTCCGAGAACAGCCGGCGCAGGTGGTGCTCCTGGAAGTTGGAGACGCCGATGGCGCGGCAGCGGCCGTCGCGGTAGATCTCCTCCAGCGCCTTCCAGGTCTCGATGTAGTCGACGTCGATGCCCGGCAGCGGCCAGTGGATGAGGAACAGGTCGAGGTACTCGAAACCGAGGTCGGCCAGCGTCCGGTCGAAGGCGCGCAGCGCGTCGTCGCGGCGGTGGAAGCCGTTGTTCAGCTTGCTCGTCACGAAGATCTCGCCGCGGTCGATGCCGGAGCGGGCGACGGCCTCGCCGACCCCCTTCTCGTTGCCGTACATCTCGGCGGTGTCGATGTGCCGGTAGCCGACCTCGAGCGCGGTCGCCACGGTGTCGGCGGTCTGCTCGGGCGGCACCTGGTAGACGCCGAACCCCAGCTGCGGGATCTGGACGCCGTTGTTGAGTGCGAGGGTGGGCACGGTGGCCACAGGCTGATCCTTCCGGTTCGGGAAAGGCCGCGAGCCGCACGGTCGGTCGTGCGCGATCGGCCCCGACCCCGCCTACCCGGTGATGCGATCCTCAACCAGCTCCGCGGGGGCCGGGCGGTCCCCGACCAGCGCCACCCCGCCCAGCGCGAGCAGACCCGCGAGGGCGGCGGCGACCGCCGGCACGGCGAACGCGGCCTCGGCGCCCCAGGCGTCCACCGCGGCACCTGCGAGCGCCGAGCCCACGGTCACGCCCAGGGTGAGACCGGAGATCGTCCACGCCAGCGACTCGGTGAGCATGCCGGGGACGACCCGGGACTCCACGAGCGAGGTGCCCGACACGAGCACCGGGGCGATGGTCAGCCCCGCCAGGAAGCCGCCACCGATCAGCACGGTCAGCGAGCCGACCCCCCACAACAGCTGCGCGGCGAGGGCGAAGGCGACGGCCGTCGCCACGAACCGGGTGGCCAGCGTGCCGGGCAGCCGGGCCAGCCCGTAGACCAGCCCGGCCAGCAGGCTGCCCGCGGCGAAGACGGCCAGGGCCACCCCGGACAGCGCAGGCGCCCCCTCGGCCTCGGCGAAGCCCACGACCACCACGTCGATGGCGCCGAACACCGTGCCCACCGCGAGGTAGGTGACGACGACGACCAGCAGCGTGGGCGTCAGCACGGCCCACCACCGGACCGGGGACGGACCGGCGACGGGGTGCGCCGGCGGGTCGGTGTCGCGCAGGGCGGCCAGCCAGAGGCCTCCGACGGTGCCCAGGACGACGCCGGTGAGGAACCCGACGGGCGGGGCGACGAGGGTGGCCAGGAGAGTCACCAGCGGCGGCCCGACGACGAAGACCACCTCGTCGGCGACGGCCTCGAAGGCGAACGCCGTCTGCCGGCCCGCGGGGTCGAGCACCGCGGCCCACCGGGCGCGCACCAGCGAACCCACGTTGGGGCTGCTGCCCCCCACCGCCGCCGCGAGCAGGAACCAGCTCCAGCGGGGCCCGCCCGCGACCACCGCCGCGACGAACCCGACGCCGGAGAGGGCGAAGCAGGCCATCGCCAGGCGCAGCACCGGGCTCTGGCCGCGGCGGTCCATGGCCCGCGCCCACTGGGGGCCGGCGATGCCGTAGCTGAGGGCGAGGGCGCCGGAGACGGCCCCGGCGAGGCCGTAGCTGCCCGTCTCCTGCGAGACCAGGAGCACCGCCCCCAGGCCGAGCATGGGGGCGGGCAGCCGCCCCACCCACCCGGCCAGGGAGAAGGCCACCGACCCGGGGACGGCGAAGAGGCGACGGTAGGGGCTGAAGACGGTGCTGACCGACACTGTTCTCTCGCGCTTCCTGGCCACGGGCGAGTGCGGGACGTCCTCCGCCGGTCTCTCGGGTGGCGAGGGGCAGGCTAGCAACACGGCCCCGCCGCCGGCCGCGCATTTCCTGCTCCGCACGCATCACCGGTCGCGGCTACATTCGGGCCATGACCAGCGCCTCGCTCCCCGACCCCGCGGTGCGCCCCGCCGTGGGCGCGGTGCCCGCGGGCTCCGGCGGTCTGGTCGACCGGTACGGCCGCACCGCCACGGATCTGCGGGTCTCGCTCACCGACCGGTGCAACCTGCGCTGCACCTACTGCATGCCGCCCGAGGGGCTGGACTGGCTGCCCAAGGTGGAGGTGCTCACCGACGAGGAGATCGTCCGGCTGGTGCGCATCGGGGTGGAGCAGCTCGGCATCCGCGAGGTGCGCTTCACCGGCGGTGAGCCGCTGCTGCGCCCGGGCCTGGTGGGCATCGTCGACGCGGTGACCGCGCTGCACCCCCGCCCCGAGGTCAGCCTCACCACCAACGCCATCGGGCTGTCCCGGACCGCGCCGGCGCTGGCCGCGGCGGGGCTGGACCGGATCAACGTCAGCCTCGACACCATCGACCGCGACCGGTTCAAGCAGCTGACCCACCGCGACCGCCTCGACGACGTGCTGGCCGGGCTGGCCGCCGCGCGCGACGCCGGGCTGACCCCGGTCAAGGTCAACGCCGTGCTGCTGCACGGGATCAACGACGTCGACGCCGTCCCGCTGCTGGACTACTGCCTGGAGCAGGGCTACCAGCTGCGGTTCATCGAGCAGATGCCGCTGGACGCCCACCACGCCTGGACCCGCGGGCGGATGGTCACCGCCGAGGACATCCTGGAACGGCTCTCGGCGGCGCACACCCTCACACCCGACAGCGAGGAACGCGGCTCCGCGCCGGCCGAGCGGTGGCTGGTCGACGGCGGCCCGGCCACCGTCGGGGTGATCGCCTCGGTGACCCGCTCGTTCTGCGGCGCCTGCGACCGCACCCGGCTCACCGCCGACGGGCAGATCCGCAACTGCCTGTTCGCCCGCGAGGAGTCCGACCTGCGCACCGCGATGCGCGACGGCGCCACCGACACCGAGCTCGCCGACCGGTGGCGGATCGCCACCCTGGGCAAGCTGCCCGGCCACGGCATCGACGACCCCAGCTTCCTGCAGCCCACCCGCCCCATGTCCGCGATCGGCGGCTGACGTGGACGACCAGGCGCGCGTCACCGTCCGCTACTTCGCCGGAGCCCGCGCGGCCGCCGGCGTCGAGACCGAGGCCCGCGAGGCGGGCAGCCTCGACGAGCTGGTCGGGCAGATCGTCGCCCACCACGGCGAGCGGCTGGAGCGTGTGCTCACCGCCTGCTCGTTCCTCGTCGACGGCGCGCAGGCCCGCGACCGGGCCGCGCGGCTGCCCGCCGGCGCGGTGGTCGACGTGCTCCCGCCCTTTGCCGGAGGCTGATCAGCGCGCCAGGATGGGCGCATGAGCATCTTCGACAAGGCCAAGGCGAAGGCCGAGGAACTGTACGGCCGGGCCGAAGAGCTGTACGGCGAGTCGCACGGCGACCCCGCCGCCAAGATCGACGGCGAGGCGCACCGGCTGGAGGCCGAGGCCGAGGAGGCCGAGCTGGAGCGCGAGGACGCGGCCGGCGAGGACGGGCCCGCGGGCACGCGCTGACCGTGCGCGCCGAGCAGATCACCGGGCCGGTCGCCCACCACGCGGAGGGGCCGGTCTGGTCGGCGGGGTGGGGCGGGCTGCGCTGGGTCGACATGCAGGCCGGCGACGTCCTCTCGCTGGCGGCGGACGGAACGGTCCGCCGCGAGCACGTGGGGGAGGTGGCGGCGGCACTGCGGCCGCGCCGGGGCGGCGGCGCGGTGATCGGCGTCGAGCGCGGCTTCACCCTGCAGGACGCCGACGGCACGCTCACCCCCCTCGGCGCCGTGTGGGACGACCCGTCGGTGCGCATGAACGACGGCGGCTGCGACCCCGACGGCCGGTTCTGGTGCGGGTCGATGGCCTACGACCAGCGGCCGGGCGCCGCCGCCCTCTACCGGCTCGACCCCGACGGCGCCGTCCACCGGGCGCTGACCGGCGTCACCGTCTCCAACGGGCTGGACTGGAGCCCCGACGGGTCGCGGGCGTTCTACAACGACACGGCGACCCACCGCATCGACGTCTTCGACTACGACCCGGGCACGGGCCTGACCGGGCGCCGTCCGTTCGTGACCTTCCCGGACGACGGGAACCCCGACGGGCTGACCGTCGACAGCACCGGCGGGGTGTGGGTCGCGCTGTACGGCAGCGGAACGGTGCACCGGTACTCCCCCGACGGGCGGCTCGACGCGGTGGTCGAGCTCCCGACGCCCCAGGTGACCGCCTGCACGCTCGGCGGCCCGGGGCTGGACCAGCTCTTCATCACCACGTCCGCCGAGGGCGGGCTCGACGACGGCGTGGCCGGGTCGCTGTTCCGGGTGGACGTGGGGGTCCGCGGACAGCCGGCGCGCCTGTTCGCCGGTTGACGCTGCCGCTGGTCGTCGCGTCGTCCGGGTACCTGGCGTGGAGCAGCCTGGTCGTCCCGGCGCTCCCACCTGCCGCTGCGGTGCGCACGGCGGCGAACGCGGGGGCTGCCGCCGCCCTCTGGCGGGGCGCCCGCTCGGCGGGGTTCACGACCCGGGAGCTCGGGGTGCACCGCTGCGCACGACGGGCGGGCGCGCGCTGGGGCGGCGCGGGGCTCGCCGGTGCCGCGGCGGGCTACCTCCTCGCCCTGGGGGTGCCTGCGGCGCGGGAAGCCCTGGCCCGCTCGCCCGCCGGCGCGGCGCCGCCCCGCGAGGTGGCGGCGCGCCTGCTCGTCCACATCCCGCTGGGCACCGTGTTCGCCGAGGAGGTTGCCTTCCGCGGCGTCCTCCTGGCGGTCGCCCGCCGGCGACTCGGCGACCACGGGGCCACCGCCGCCACCGCGCTCGTCTTCGCGCTGTGGCACCTCCGCGGTGCCGTCGACGCGGGTGGTCCCGTCACGGCGATCCTGACGGCGACCGGGCTCGGCGGCGGCGTGCTGGGCTGGCTGCGGCTGCGGAGCGGGAGCCTGCTCGCCCCCGCGGGCCTGCACCTGGGCGCCAACGGCGCCGGGCTGCTGGCGGCGGTGACCGCGCGGGCGCTCAGTCGACGAGGACGCTCCGCGCACGCTCGGTATCGGCCGCCGTCCAGCGGTCCCCGGGCCGTCGTCACGGGCAGGCGACCCACTCCTCCTCGCCGTCGGTGAAGACCTGCCGCTTCCAGATCGGCAGCCGCTTCTTCACCTCGTCGACGAGCTCGGCGCAGGCGGCGAACGCCTGGCCACGGTGCGAGGCGCTCACCGCGCAGGCCAGGGCGACGTCACCGATCCCCAGCAGGCCGATGCGGTGGCTGACCGCGACGGCGTGCACCTCCGGGCGCGCCGCGAACTCCTCGGCCAGTTCCGTGATGACCTCGGCCGCGCTCGGGTGCCCGACGTACTCCAGCTCCGTCACCGAGCGGCCGCCGTCGTGGTCCCGCACGACCCCGGCGAAGGAGACCACCGCGCCGGCCGCCTTGTCGGCGACGGCGTCCTCGTGTTCGGGAACGGACAGCGGCGCATCGACGACCCGGGCGATCACGGGCCCGACGCTACCCCTGGCGGCGGCACGTCGAGGTCGACCGGATCGGCCAACCCGGTGCAGTCGACCTCGACGACGTCGTGCGCGGCGAGGTAGCCACGGGCGCCCTCGTCCCCGGTCGCCGTCTCCACGACCCCGGCCCAGTGGTCGCGCCCGAGCAGCACCGGGTGGCCGCGGACGCCGTCGTAGGTGGCGACGGCGAGCGCGTCCGGGGCGGCGTGCGCGGCGACGGAGGCCAGCGCCGCGGGCGTCATGCCCGGCATGTCCACCAGCGTGACGAGCGCGGCGTCGACGGTTCCCGGGAAGCCGCGCAGCCCCTCCAGCGCGGCGCGCAGCGAGGAGGCCATCCCGGTCTCCCACTCCTTGTTGGCCAGCACGGTGGCCCCGGTGAGGTCGGCGCTGCGCCAGACGTCGACCGCCCGCGCGCCGAGGACGACAAGCACGACCTCGCAGGTGGCCCGCGCCGTCCGTACCGCCCGTTCCACCAGCAGGCTGCCCTCGTACTCGACCAGCGCCTTGGGCATCCCGTAGCGGCGGCCGCCCCCGGCGGCCAGGACGACGGCGGCGGTGCTCATGCCCCTAGCCTCCCAGCGTGCTCAGCGGGCGTAGACGGCGACCTCCGACGCCTTCACGCCCGCCCAGACCTCCACGCCGGGGGCGAGCCCCATCTCGGCGAACGAGGTGGCGGTGACGTCGGCGACCAGCGGCACCTCGCCGGCGAGCTCGCAGCGCACCGTGGCGCCGTGCGGAGTCGCCCCCACCACCCGCTCCCGCCACAGGTTGCGGGTGCTGCCGTCGGGCCGCGACGCATACAGCGCCACCGACTCGGGGCGCACCGCCGCGAACACCGGGCCGCGCGCCTCCTCGGCCACCGCCACCACCGCCCCGCCGTCGAGGCGCACCAGCCGGCCCTCGCCGGCGCCGGGCAGCAGCGAGAGCCCGACCAACCGGGCCACGTAGTCGGTGCGCGGTCGGCGGGCCACCTCCGCGGGGGTGCCGGCCTGCACGACGCGTCCCTCCTCGAGGACGACGACGTGATCGGCCAGCGCCATCGCGTCCACCGGGTCGTGGGTGACCAGCACCGTGCTGCCGCGGAAGCCGGCCAGGTGCCGGCGCAGCTCGGCCCGGACCGCCAGCCGGGTGCGCGCGTCCAGCGCCGACAGCGGCTCGTCGAGCAGCAGCAGGGCCGGGTCTCCGACCAGGGCGCGGGCCAGCGCCGCCCGCTGGGCCTGGCCCCCGGAGAGCTCTGCCGGCCGCCGCGGGCCCAGCCCGTCGAGCCCGACCCGGGCCAGCCACCCCGCCGCGGCCGTCCGGGCTGCCGCCCGGCCGGCCCCGCGCGCCCGCAGGCCGAAGGCGACGTTGTCGGCCACGCTCAGGTGCGGGAAGAGCAGGGCGTCCTGGAACACCATGCCCAGCGCCCGCTCGTGCGCCGGGCGCGACGTGCCCGCGTCGTCCCAGATCTCGCCGTCGACCACGACCCGGCCGGCATCGGGCCGCACCAGCCCGGCCAGGACGCGCAGGAAGGTGCTCTTCCCCGCCCCGTTCGGGCCCAGCACCGCCAGCACCTCGCCGTCTGCCACCTCGACGTCCACCCGCAGGTCGAGGGCTCCCCGGCGGGTGGCGACCGTCGCGGCCAGGCTCACGCCGCCCCCCGGCCGAGCCAGCGGTCCCGGAGCAGCAGCAGCGTGGCCAGCGAGACGGCCAGCAGCACGATCGAGAGCACGATCGCCGCGTCCGGGTCGCGCTGCAGCGCCAGGTACACCGCCAGCGGCATCGTCTGCGTGGTGCCGGGGAAGTTGCCGGCGAAGGTGATGGTGGCGCCGAACTCGCCCAGCGCCCGGGCCCAGCAGAGCACCGCACCGGCCGCGACCCCGGGCGCGACCAGCGGCAGGGTGACCCGGCGGAACGTCGTCCAGCGGCCGGCGCCCAGGGTGGCGGCGACGTCCTCGAACCGGGCGTCGGCGGCGCGCAGGGCCCCCTCCACGCTGATCACGAGGAACGGCATCGCGACGAACGTCTGGGAGATGACGACCGCCGCCGTCGTGAACGGGATGGTGATCCCGAAGGCGTCGTGCAGCCAGGAGCCGACGATCCCCTGCCGGCCCAGCACGAGGAACAGCGCGACGCCACCCACGACCGGCGGCAGGACCAGCGGCACCGTCACCAGCGCGCGCAGCACCGAGCGGCCGCGCGCCCGGGAGCGGGCCAGCACCCAGGCCAGGGGGACGCCGAGCAGCAGCGACAGCGCCGTGGCGAGCGTCGCCGACACCAACGACAGCCGCAGCGCCTCCCCCACCCCCGGGGCGGCGAGCTGGGCACCGAGCTGGGACCACGGCGTCCGCACCACCAGACCCACCAGGGGCAGCACCAGGAAGGCGACGCCGAGCGCGGCGGGCAGCAGCAGCGGCGCCGGGACGCGGGCGGTCTCGCGGGTCACGGCGCCCGGAACCCCGCGTCCCGCAGCACCTCGCGGCCCTCGGCAGACAGCACCAGGTCGACGAAGGCGCGCGCCGCCTCCGGGTTCCGGGCGTCCGCCAGCACGCTGATCGGGTACCGGTTGACCGCCGCCCCGGCCTCCGGCACCTCGATCGCGTCGACCGCGTGGTGCCGGGCGGCCGCGTCGGTGACGTAGACCAGCGCCGCGTCGACCTCGCCGAGCTCGACCTTCTGCAGGGTGGCGCGGGAGTCCTCCTCGTACGTGTCCGGGCGGGCGGTCACGCCGACGGCGGCGAGGAGCCGTTCCGCGGCCGCACCGCAGGGCGCCTGGGGCGCGCAGAGGGCGACGGCCAGCTCCTCGCGGGCCAGGTCGGCAGGCCCGGTGACGCCGGCCGGGTTCCCCTCGGGCACGGCGAGGGTCAGCACGTTCGCGGCGAAGACCTGCGGCTCCTCGGCCAGGCCCGCGTCGACGACCAGCTGCATCTGCCGCTCGTCGGCGGAGGCGAAGACGTCGATCGGCGCGCCCTGCCTGATCGCCGCCGCGGCAGCCGCGCTGCTGAGGTAGCCGATGTCCACCTCCACGTCCGGGTGGCGCTCGCGGTACTCGGCCTCCAGCCGGTCGAAGACGTCCACGAGCGACGCGGCGGCGTACACCGTGAGCGTGCCGCCGGACCGGTCGCCGTCCGGCCCCTCCCCCGCACAGCCGGCGAGGAGGGGCGCCGCCGCGAGCAGCGCGAGCAGCGGACGCGAACGCATGAGCCCCTCCCGGGCGACGGCTCCGATGGCCGCGCCTGCGGAACATCAGAGCAGCGATCCCCGCATCTGCACAAGGCAGTGGGCTGAAAGATCCGCAGATGCGGACTACGGCACGTCGACGCTGACCTGGGTGGCCTTGACGGTGGCGACCGCCCGGACGCCGACCACCAGCCCCAGCTCGTCGGCCGCCTCGCGGGACATGAGGGACACGATGCGGAAGGGGCCCGCCTGGATCTCCACCTGGGCCATGACGCCGTCGCGGACGACGTTGGTGACGATGCCGGCGAGCCGGTTGCGCGCCGAGGACGGCGTGGTCCCGGGCTCGGGCGCCTCGCGCAGCTGCGTGGCCAGCCGGGCGAGGTCGGCGCCGTCGACGACGGCCGGCCCCCCGCCCTCCCGGCGCGCCGGCAGGCGACCCCCGTCGACCCAGCGCCGCACCGTGTCGTCGCTGACGCCGAGCAGCGTCGCCGCCTCGGCGATGCGGTAGGTGGCGGCCACGGCCCAGACCCTAGCCGCGGCTGTGGACGGCGGGTGTCGTCCACACCCGGTCCGGGCGAGCGTCGGCGCGGGCGGGCAGCATGCCGGTCGTGATCGACGACGCCTCCCTCGCGGACCTGCTCCAGCACCGGGCCCCGGCGCTCGCCGACGCCGGGGTCGCCGCGGAGCTGGCGGCCACGTTGAGCACGCGCGGGGTCGGCCTCGACGACGGCGGCCTGGTCACGCGGGCCCTGCTCGACGCGCTCGACGAGACCTGGGAGCGCGGCTGGCAGCCGGCCGACGTCGCCCACGCGGCCCGGCGCCAGGTGGGTGCGGCGTCGGTGCCACTGCTCGTCGCGCTGGTCGCCGAGCACGCGCGCCGCACCGATGCGGTGTCCCGGGCGCCGGAGAGCTGGGTCGACCAGCTGCGCGAGCTGGGAGCGCTGGACGCCGGGGGCGCCACGGGGGATGCCACGGTCACCGCCTGGCACCGGTCCGAGCGGCGGGTGCCGGCCGAGGCGTGGCGCATCGCGCTGCAGCTGACCGGGATGCTGCGCACCACCGCCCGGATCGAGCTCCTCGTGCCGCCGCCGTCACGGTGGGGCGCCGCCCGGCCGCGCGCCGAGCGGCGCTCCGCGAGCGACGACGACCGGGCGTTGCGGCGCATCCGCGCACTGCTGGCCAAGGCGGAGTCGACCGGGTTCCCCGACGAGGCCGAGGCGCTGACGGCCAAGGCGCAGGAGCTCATGACCCGGCACGCGGTGGATGCGGCCCTGCTCGACGGCGGCCCACCGTCCGGCGCCGACGTCGACACCCGCCGGGTGCACCTCGCCGACCCGTACGCGCGGGCCAAGACGCAGCTGCTGGGCGCCGTCGCGGAGGCCAACGACGTGCGGCTGGTCTGGTACCAGGGCCTGGGCATCGCCACCCTGGTGGGCATCCGATCCGATCTGGACGCGGTGGAGCTGCTGTTCACCTCGCTGCTGCTCCAGGTCGCCCAGGCGCTGGCCACCGCCGAGCGGCAGGACGGCCGCCGCCCGGCCTCGCGGTCGTTCCGCCGCGCGTTCCTGCTGGGCTACGCCCACCGCATCGGGGAGCGGCTCGTCGCGGCGCGCCGGCGGGCGACCGCCGAGGCGGCCGCGGAGCGGGGCGCGGACCTGCTCCCGGTGCTGCGCTCGCGGCAGGAGGCCGTGGCGGCCCGCACCGCCGAGCTGTTCCCGCGGGTCCGGGCCGGCCGCAGCCGCTCCTCGGTGGACGCGGGCGGCTGGTACGCCGGCCGGGCCGCGGCCGAGCGCGCCGACGTCGCGCCCCGGCGCTCGCCCCTGCGCTGACGCCGCCAGCTACCGACACCACCGCCGCAGGGGCATGATCACCTCGTCGGTGCGGGCACCGCGTTGCCGGCGCCCTCCACGGCGCCGTGGCGCCTCCCCCACGCGAACACGGGTTCCAGCGACCACGCCGTCACCCGCAGGAGCGCCTCCCGCACGATGCGCCCGCTCATCTTGCTCGCGCCCAGCTCGCGGTCGAGGAAGAGGATCGGCACCTCCGTCACGCGCAGCCCCGCGGCGACGAGCCGCCGGGCGACGTCGACCTGGAAGCAGTACCCCTCGCACTGCAGGGAGTCCAGCTCCACCCGCTCGAGGGCATGGCGGCGGAAGGCCCGGAAGCCGCCGGTCGCGTCGCGCAGGGGGAGCCGCAGGGCCGAGCGCACGTACCGGTTGGCGGTACGGCTCAGCAGTTCCCGGCTGCGCGGCCAGTTCCGGACGGCGCCGCCCGGCACCCACCGGGACCCGAGGACCGCGTCGGCCTCGGCGAGGGCCGTCAGCAGCCGCGGGAGGTCCTCGGGGCGGTGCGATCCGTCGGCGTCCATCTGGGCGACGACGTCGAACCCCTGGGCCAGGGCCCAGCGGAAGCCGGCCACGTAGGCCGGGCCCAGACCCGCTTTCCCCGGCCGGTGGAGAACCCGGACCTGCGGGTCGCGGCCGGCGATCTCCTCGGCCACCGCCCCGGTGCCGTCGGGGCTGTTGTCGTCGATGACCAGGACGTGCGCCCCGGGCACCGCACGCCGGACGGCCGCCAGCGTGCGCGGCAGGCTCTCCCGCTCCTCGTACGTGGGAATGCAGACGCACACGCTGGGAGCGATCATCCCGCGGCATTTCCCCGTTCAGGCCGAGCCGACACACTTCCTGCGACATCGCGCCGAGACATCCACCGTGATGCATTCGTGACCACGGCATCGCGTGTACCCGGGGACTCAGCGGACATGGAACGGGCTCGCACGCACGCCGAACGCACGTGACAGGAGAGCGACATGAATCGACTCACCCGAGGCGTCGCCGCCGCCTCGTTCTCCGGCTTCCTGGCGCTGGGCCTCGCGGCCTGCGGGGAGGACGAGCCCGGAACGGTCACCGAGACCGAGACCGAGCAGGTCACCGAGACCGAGGAGGAGCAGACCGAGGTCACCGAGACCCTCGAGCCGACCGAGACCGAGACCGAGACCGAGACCGAGGTCGTCGAGACCGAGACCGAGGTCGACACCGAGACCGAGACCGAGTTCGGCACCGAGTGACCGGGTGAGCACTGCCGCCGTCCAGGCGGACCAGCCGGCAGCGGGCGGCGCCTCCGGGCGCCGTCCGCTGTCGTCGCGGTGGGTCCCGGTGGCCCTGGTCGTCCTCGCGGCCGCCATCCGGCTGTGGGACCTGGGCGACCCCGACCGGCTGTTCTTCGACGAGAAGTACTACGGCTCGGACGGGTACGAATACGTGACCCGGGGGGTGGAGGAGGAGCGCCCGGCGCATCCACCGCTGGGCAAGTGGGTCATCGCCCTGGGCATCAAGCTCTTCGGCTTCACGCCCTTCGGCTGGCGGATCGGCGTCGCCGTGGCCGGGACCGCCTCGGTGCTGCTGGTCTACCTCAGCGGGTTGCGCCTCTTCCGGCGGGTGGCGCCGGCGGCCCTCGCCGCCGCGCTCGTCGCGCTCGACGGGCTGGCGGTGACGACCAGTCGCATGGCGATGCTCGACGCCACGCTCGCACTGTGCGTCATCGCGGCGTTCTGGCTCCTCCTGCTCGACCGGGATGCCCGCCGCTCCGCACGGGGAGCCGGCGAACCGTTCCACCGGTCCCTGCTCGGTTCCCCCTACCGCTGGCTGGCCGGCGTGGCGCTGGGCCTGGCGGTGGCCACCAAGTGGTCCGGCCTGCTGGCCGTCGGCGCGGCCGGGCTGCTCGTCCTGGGAACCGAACTGGCCGGGCGCGGAGAAGGCGTGCGCCGGGCGGCGCAGCGAGCGGTCGCCGTCACCGCTGGAGCCGTGCTCAGCCTGCTGGTCGTCCCCGCGGCCGTCTACGTCGCGAGCTTCGCGGGCTGGTTCGCCAACTACGAGGACAGCTACGCCGGCTCGCGCGCCTGCGGCCCCGGCGCCTGCTCCGCCGACGCCGGGGAGCGGCTGTCGACGTGGTGGGACACCCAGGTCGATCTCGTCAGCTACCACCGGAACCTGGAGGCGACTCACCCGTACCGCTCGGACCCGCTGGGCTGGGTGTGGCTGGAACGGCCGGTGCTCGCCTACGCCGAGAGCTGCACGACGCGGCAGCAGGAGGCGGGCGAGTGCGAGGTCCCGCCCCAGACGGTCGCCCGCATCACCTTGGTCGGCAGTCCCGCGTTGTGGTGGCCGGCGCTGCTCGCCTACCCGGTGCTGCTCTGGCGGGCCGCGGTACGTCGGGACGGCGTCGCGGCCACGATCCTCGTCCCGTTGGCCCTGCTCTGGCTCCCCTGGCTGGCCGCGGGCAAGCCGGGCTACTTCTTCTACCTGGTCCCGGCGGTGCCGTTCATCGCCCTCGGCCTGGTCCGGGCCATCCAGGTCGGCCCCAGGCCCCGCCTCGTCGGGACTGCGCTGCTCGTCCTGGCGGTGGCCTGCTTCGCCTTCTTCGCCCCGATCTGGCTAGGCATCCCGCTGGCTCGGGACGCCCTCGACCTCCGGTACTGGCTGTCGTCCTGGCGGTGACCCTGCCGGGCGGCGCACCGCCTCGACGAGCACCCACACCAGGGCGGCGGCCCGCAGAGCGACGGCCGCACCCATCACCGGATAGGGGAGCTCGTCCCCGTGGCCCGCGCGCCCGGCGAGGAAGGGGAACTCGACCGCGTGCACCAGGACGTCGGCGGCCACCACGGCGATGAACGGGGCCGCGCGGGGGAGGACGAGAGCCATCAGCGGCACCAGCCACAGGGTGTACTGCGGGGAGTAGACCTTGTTGGCGAGGATGAAGCAGACCAGCACCGGCAGCAGCACCTGCCACCACTCCTCGGGCGGACGCCGCCGGATCCCGAGGACGACGACCACGACCGCGCCGGCCGCGAACACCAGCAGACTGGCGACGCCGAGCGCCGCCGGTCCGGGCTGCGGGCCACCCAGCTGCGCGAGCAGGTACCAGAGGCTGTCGACGTGCATGGCCCGTCGGCGGCTCAACTCGTAGAAGCGATCCCAGCCTTCGGGGGCGAGCAGGTAGCCGGGCACGTGCACCGCGGCGAACGCCAGCGCCGCGGCACCGCCGTGCAACAGGGCGGCGCGTGGACGACGACGGGCCAGGAGCGCCAGGACGACCAGCGGTACCAGGAACCCGGGGAACACCTTCGCGGCCGCACCGAGGCCGGCGACGACCCCGGAGGCCGTGTGCCGACCGCGCTGGTGCAGCAGGACCGCCCCCAGCAGCAGGGCCACCGGCAGGGTGTCCCAGTTGTAGAAGGCGTACAGGAACAGCGCCGGGGCGGCGGCCCACCAGAGCAACCTGCGCGGCGACAGGCCCAATCGCCGGAGCAGCACCAGGGAGACCAGCACCTCGACCACCACGAACAGGCCGTTGGTGGCGAAGAAGGTGCTGACCGTGGCATCACCCGGGAGGGCGTGGGCGAGGACGGCGGCAAGCCAGATGCGCACGGCGAGCACCGGGGGGTACTCCAGGGGGTCGGACCCGTAGGGGCCGGCCCCGTCGGCCAGCCCCCGCACGTACCACAGCGGAGCGACGTCGGTGTAGCAGTAGCCGTAGTACTGCTCGCCGTCGACCCAGCCACCGCCCAGGCACCGCGCCCTCGCCCACCAGCCCCCGGCGAGCACGAGCAGCGCGACGGCGATCACCGCACCGTGACCGACCCGCCGGTCGCGGACACGCAGCCGTCCGCCGCCAGTCATCGAACCGTCCCCCCGGCTGCAGGTTCCCGCGTTCCCGGGCCACCGCCCCCACCAGAGCTGCGCGAGTGGGGGGAGGCAGCCGACCCGGCGGGGCAGCGGTGCGACGACGCGCTCACCCTCGATCGGCTGACCATCGACCGCCACGTCACACCGCTCGTGCTCCTCTCGTCGACGCCGCGCGGGCTCGCGCCGGGGCGGGTCGCGCCCATTGTGGGCCGCATGCCCCGCCGCTCGCCCCTCGCGGATGCCCGCCGACCCGCGAGAACGTCCGGCCGGCGCAGGCGAGCGGCTCTGCCGGCCCCCGGAAGACGGCGGGACGCTCGAGGCGATGGGCGGTCGCGAGGAGCGCACGTTCCCGCGGGAACGCGGGGTGGGCCAGCGCACCGTTTGCCGCGCACCGGCAGCGGGGAGAGGCAGCCGGTGCCTCCCTCCCCCGAGCGCGACAACCCCGCCGGTGCCACCGCCTCCGTCCGCACCCGCCGCATCCGCGAGTTCGCCCGCGAGGTGCTCGGGTACGACGACTTCCGCCCGGGGCAGGAGGCGGCGATGCAGGCCGTCGTCGGCGGGCAGGACACCCTCGCCGTGCTGCCGTCGGGCGCCGGGAAGACCGCGATCTACCAGGTCGCCGGCCAGCTGCTCGACGGCCCGGTGCTCGTCGTCTCCCCGCTCATCGCCCTCCAGCGCGACCAGGTCGACCGGCTCACCGAGCTGGCGGAGCGCGCCGGGCGGGCCGCGCAGCTGAACTCCACGCTGTCGGCCGGCGACCAGCAGGAGGCGCTCGACGGGCTGGCGGAGGGAACGGTCCGCTTCCTCTTCCTCGCCCCGGAGCAGCTGACCAAGCCCGAGGTCGTCGACGTGATCGCGAAGGCCCGGCCCGCGCTGTTCGTCGTCGACGAGGCGCACTGCGTCTCCGCCTGGGGCCACGACTTCCGCCCGGACTACCTGCGGCTGGGCGGGGTCATCGAGCAGCTGGACCACCCGACGGTGCTGGCGCTCACCGCCACCGCCGCGCCTCCGGTGCGCGCGGAGATCGTCGAGCAGCTCGGCATGCGCGAGCCCGAGGTCGTCGTCGCCGGCTTCGACCGCCCGGAGATCCGGCTGGAGGTCGACCACTACGCCGACGCCCACGCCAAGGAGCAGGGCGTGCTGGACCGGGTGGTCGCCGAGGTCGGCGAGGGGCGTGGCCCCGGCATCGTCTACAGCGCCACGCGGAAGGGCACCCAGGAGATCGCCGCCGAGCTGGCCGGGCGCGGGCTCCGCACGCTCGCCTACCACGCCGGGATGAAGAAGTCCGAGCGCGAGGAGGCGCAGCGGGCCTGGATGGACGACGAGCTGGACGTCGTCGTCGCCACCACCGCGTTCGGCATGGGCATCGACAAGCCCGGCACCCGCTTCGTGGTGCACGCCGAGCCCGCCGACTCCCTCGACAGCTACTACCAGGAGATCGGCCGGGCCGGTCGCGACGGCGAACCGGCGCTCGCCGTCCTGGTCTACCGGCAGGAGGACCTCGGGCTGCGCCGGTTCTTCGCCGCCGGCGCGCCGGCCGAGGAGGAGCTGCAGCAGGTCGCCGGGCTCGTCCAGGCCGCCGCCGCGGCGGGCATCGACGACGGCGTCGACGTCAAGGCGCTCCGCGAGGAGACCGGCCGGGCCGCGACCCCCCTGGTGCGCGACCTCAACCTGCTGGAGCAGGTGTCGGCCGTCGTCCTGGACGAGGACGGCGCCGCCCACCCCGCCGACGGCGCCCCGCCGCCAGGCGAGGCCGCCGAGCAGGCCCGGGAGCTCGCCGAGCACCACGAGAAGGTCGACCAGTCGCGCGTGGAGATGATGCGCGGGTACGCCGAGACCGCCGAGTGCCGCCGCCAGTTCCTGCTGGGCTACTTCGGCGAGCAGCTCGACGAGCCGTGCGGCAACTGCGACAACTGCTCGGCCGGCACCGCGCACGAGCACGTCGCCACCGAGCCCGAGGACACGCCCTTCCCGGTGGAGACGCCGGTCGAGCACAGCGAGTGGGGGAACGGCGTCGTGATGCGGGTCGAGGACGACCGGCTCACCGTGCTGTTCGACGAGGTGGGCTACAAGACCCTCGGGCTGGCCGCCGTCCTCGACAACGACCTGCTCACCGCTCGACCCCGGGACTGACGCCACGGGCGACCTGCCCCGCCAGCCACCGGTGCAGGGTCGTCGCGAGCCGCACCGGCTGGTCGAGCTGGACCAGGTGCCCGGCGCCCGGGAGGAGCTCCAGGCGGGCCCCGGGGATCAGTGCGGCGAGGCGGTGCGCCCGATCAGCGGGAATCCAGGTGTCCTCGCTGCCCCACACCACGAGCACCGGCAGATCCAGGTCCGGGTAACGAGGCTCCAGCACGTCGGTGTACGCCTCGTCGGCCTGGGCGATCTGCCGGTAGAAGGCAGCCTGCCCCTCGGGGCCGGTCCACGGCGCCACCAGCTCGTCGACCTGGCCGGCGGTCAGCCCGCGATGGCTGGCCCCGGCGATGTAGGCGCGCAGCGCCCCCTCGTGCACCGCCGGGGGCAGGGCCGCGAAGACGTCGGCGTGGGCGCGCACCAACCGGAAGAAGTCCGATCCCCACGGTGCCAGCGCCACGACGTCGACCAGGGCCAGGGAGGCGTAGGGCACCCCGTGCAGCAGGTGCGCCCGAAGGGCGACCGCGCCTCCGTAGTCGTGGGCGACGACGTGCGGGGAGCGCAGGCCCCACCGCTCCACCAGCTCCGCCAGCAGCTCGCCCTGCACGTCCAGGGAGACCGCGTGCCCGGCGTCCTTGGAGGAGGCGCCGTAGCCGGGCATGTCCCACAGGTGCACGGTGAAGTCGGCGGCGAGCGCTTCGGCGTAGGGCCGCCAGAGCTCCGCGGACCAGGGGGTGCCGTGGCACATCACCACGTCGGGGCCCGCGCCGACGTGCCAGTGCCGCACCCGCCGGCCGCGCCATTCCAGCGTCCCGGAATCCACACCGGCACCCTGCCAGACGGGCCCGCGGCCGCGCTGCCCATCCGAGGGACGTCGCCTGGCTCGCCGTGCGGGGTCGGCGGACCGGCGTGATCATGAGACCGGACCGGGAGGCGTCAGCCCGGCCAGGAGGAGACGCAGCGTGAAGGTCCTCGGCATCAACGCGATCTACCACGACCCCGCCGCGGCGCTGGTCGTCGACGGCCGGATCGTGGCCGCCGCCGAGGAGGAGCGGTTCAGCCGGCGCAAGCACGGCAAGCGCCCCCTGCCGTGGAGCGCGTGGGAACTGCCGGAGCTCTCGGCGGCCTGGTGCCTGAAGGAGGCGGGCATCCGGCCCGAGGAGCTCGACGCCGTCGCCTACTCCTTCGACCCGTCCCTCATGGGGACGCCGGAGGAGTCCGGGCTCTTCGACGACGGCGACACCATGCGCAAGAAGTACGCCGAGATGGCGCCGGACTTCCTGGCCCACGCCCTGCCCGGGCTGGACCCGGCGAAGGTCCGCTTCGTCAAGCACCACGTTGCCCACGCCGCCTCCGCGGGCAAGGCCGCGCCGCAGCGGGACAACGCCGTCCTCGTGCTCGACGGCCGCGGGGAGGCCCACAGCCACCTGGCCGGCCGCTACGTGGACGGCCACCTGGAGGTGCTCGCCGGCCAGGCGCTGCCCCACTCCCTCGGGCTGATGTACGAGGAGCTCACCGACCACCTCGGCTTCCTGCGCAGCTCCGACGAGTTCAAGGTCATGGCGATGGCCTCCTACGGCAAGCCGCGCTTCCTCGGCGAGCTCTCCGAACTCATCCGCGCGACCGACGACGGCGGCTTCCGCACCGAGAAGATCGACTTCGCCGAGTTCGCGCCCCGCCTGGCCAAGGGCGAGGACTGGACCGAGGCCCACGCCGACCTCGCCGCCAGCGTGCAGACCCGCCTCGAGGAGGTGCTGGTCGACCTCGCCCGCTGGGTGCACGAGCAGACCGGCGAGAAGACCCTCACCATGGCCGGCGGCACCGCGCTCAACTGCGTGGCCAACACCCGCGTCCTCGCCGAGAGCCCGTTCGAGCAGGTCTGGGTGCAGCCGGCGGCCGGCGACGCCGGCACCGCGCTGGGTGCGGCCCTGCACGTCGCCGCGGAGCTCGGCGAGCGCACCGAGCCGATGGCAGGGGCGGCGCTCGGCCGCGGGTGGAGCGACGACGAGATCGAGCAGTTCCTGCAGACGGCGGCCATCGACTACGAGCGGCCCGACGACGTCGCCGAGGCCGTCGCCGAGGTGCTCGCCGACAACGGGATCGTCGCCTGGTTCCAGGGCCGCAGCGAGTACGGCCCGCGCGCGCTGGGGCACCGCTCGCTGCTCGCCCACCCCGGCTTCGAGGCCAACCTCGAGCGGATGAACGACGTCAAGGGCCGCGAGCAGTTCCGCCCGGTGGCACCGATGGTCCTGCTGGAGCGGGCGCCGGAGATCTTCAGCCGTGGCCCGATCCCCTCGCCGTACATGCTGTTCGTCCACGACGTCGCCGAGGAGTGGCGGGAGCGCATCCCCACGGTCACCCACGTGGACGGCACGGCGCGGATCCAGACCATCGACCCGGAGACCGAGCCGCTGGTGCACCGCATGATCTCGGCCTTCGAGCGGCGCACCGGCCTGCCCGTGGTCGTGAACACCAGCCTGAACACCGCCGGGCGCCCGATGGTCGACGACCCCCGGGACGCCCTGGAGTGCTTCGGCTCGGCACCGGTCGACCTGCTGGCCATCGGCCCGTTCGTCGTCCGCCGGGCGAGGGCCACGCCGCGCCCCGGGCGCGGCTGAACCCCGCGACGCCGCACGTCCCCGCCGGCGACGCGGCCCGCCGTCGTGACCGGCGCGGGTCACGCGCTCCACGGGCGGGTCGCCGCCAGGTGACGATCCGGCAACGGCCGTCCCCCGAACCGGTGGCCCTCGTTAGTCGTGCTCAGCCCCGGGTAACGGGCTGCTGGCAGCCACCTGTCAAGAACCTGGCAGGTCTCACGACCCATGGGAGGACACGATGTCTGCAACAGGCAACACCGGAGCGGACCGGCGGGGCATGACCTGGCCGCAGATGCTGGCACTGGCCATCGGTGCGATCTATCTGCTGGTCGGCATCATCGGCTTCTTCGTCACCGGCTTCGACGACTTCTTCGCCCACGACACGAACGAGACGATCCTGGGCTTCGAGGTCAACCCGTTCCACAACATCGTGCACATCGTCATCGGCGCGGCGGGCCTGGCCCTGTTCCGGACCCTGAGCGGGGCTCGCACGTACGGCTGGCTGCTCGCCATCGGCTACGGTGCGGCGTTCATCTACGGCCTCTTCGCCGTGAACGCCGAGTGGGACTTCCTGAGCCTGAACTGGGCGGACAACTGGCTGCACCTGGTCAGCGCCCTGGCCGGTCTGGCGATCGCGCTGGGCCCGGTGCGCGACGCCGTCGAGGGGCGCCGTACGCGCGCCTGAGAGGACCCGTCCGGGGAGCCGGGCCTGCCGCCATCCAGCGGTGGGCCCGGCTCTGCCGCGTCCGGGGCCGGCTCACCCCCGATGCGACGGCGATCACGTCCGGCGCTACGTTGCCGGGCATGGACTTCGCTCTCTCGCCCAAGGCCGAGGACGTCTGCGCCCGCGCGTGGGACTTCATGCGCGAGCACGTGTTCCCCGCCGAACCCGTCTACGACGCCTGGCGCGCCGAGCGCGGCCACGACAACCACGAGCACCCGCCGATCCTCGAGGAGCTCAAGGCCGAGGCGCGCAAGCGCGGCCTGTGGAACCTCTTCCACCACGAGCTGGGCGGCCTCTCCAACCTCGAGTACGCCTCGGTCGCCGAGATCACCGGCTGGTCGCCGGTCATCGCACCCGAGTCGATGAACGTCGGCGCGCCGGACACCGGCAACATGGAGACGCTCATGCTGTTCGGCACGCCCGAGCAGAAGGAGCGCTGGCTCAACCCGCTGCTGGAGGGGGAGATCCGCTCCGGCTTCGCGATGACCGAGCCCGACGTCGCCAGCTCCGACGCCCGCAACATCCAGACCTCGATCGTCCGCGACGGCGACGAGTACGTCATCAACGGGCGCAAGTGGTGGACCTCCGGCGCCGCGGACCCGCGCTGCCAGATCTTCATCGTCATGGGCAAGACCGACCCGGACGGGCCGCCGCACCGGCAGCAGTCGATGGTCCTCGTCCCCCGCGACACCCCGGGGCTGGAGATCATCCGCCACCTGCCGGTCTTCGGGTACCAGGACCAGCACGGCCACTCCGAGCTGCGGTTCACCGACGTCCGGGTCCCGGCCACGAACATCCTCGCCGGCGAGGGCGACGGCTTCATGATCGCCCAGGCGCGGCTGGGCCCCGGCCGCATCCACCACTGCATGCGCGCCATCGGCATGGCCGAGCGGGCGCTGGCGCTCATGGTGGAGCGGACCCAGAACCGGGTCGCGTTCGGCCGGCCGCTGTCCGAGCAGGGCACCGTGCGGGAGGCCATCGCGCTCTCGCGCATCGAGATCGACCAGGCCCGCCTGTACGTGCTGAAGACCGCCGACCTGATCGACAAGTACGGCGCGAAGGGCGCCCGGACCGAGATCTCCGCGATCAAGGTCGCCGCACCCAAGGTGGCCCTCGACGTCATCGACCGCGCGATCCAGGTGCACGGCGGCGCCGGCGTCAGCAACGACACCGTGCTCGCCCGCTTCTACGCCAGCGCGCGGACGCTGCGCATCGTCGACGGCCCGGACGCGGTGCACATCCGCGGCGTGGCCAAGGAGGAGCTGGCGCGGGAGCGCCCCTTCACCGGCTGAACGAGGCCCGCACGACCGGTGGCCCGGAACCGCTCGTGGTTCCGGGCCACCGCCGTCCCCGGCTCAGGGGGTGAGCGTCGTCCCGAAGCCCCCACCCGCGAGCTTGCTCATCAGCTGCGTCCGGTCCAGCCCCACCTCGGCCAGCGCGTCGCCGTCCCGGTCGGTGTCGATCTCGTCGGGGAGGCGCGCCTCGACCTGGTCGGCCGTGCCGTTGTCCCCCTCGGTGCGCAGCACGCGCACCAGCTCCTTCTTGTCCAGCTTCACCCGGTCCTCCGTCCGCCGCCCGTCGGGCGTCGTCGTGAGTGTGGTGCGGGTCACCACGGGTCGCAACGGCGCCCGAGCGGAACCGTTCAGGTCACGATCCGGTCACGGCGGCGTTCGTCCACCCACCCCTCGGCCGTCCTAGTCAGTGACGACGGAGGGGGGCCCGGTGGGACGAACGGACGACGACGCCTTCGAGGCGTTCGTCGCGGCACGGTCCGGTGAGCTGCTCCGGACCGCCGTGCTGCTGACGAGGGACCGCGGTCACGCCGAGGACCTGCTGCAGACGGCGCTGGTGAAGGCCTACCGCCGCTGGGGACGGATCTCCGGCGACCCCTTCCCGTACGTGCGCCGGGTGCTGGTCACCAGCGCCGCGAGCTGGTGGCGGTTGCGCAGCACCCAGGAGATCGTGTCGCTGCCCGCGCACGACCCCGCCACCCCCGACGCGACCGACGCCCTCGCCGAGCGGGAGCGGATGGCCCAGGCGCTCGGCACCCTCCCGCCGCGCATGCGGGCAGTGCTCGTCCTCCGCTACACGGAGGACCTCAGCGAGGCGGCCACCGCCGAGCTGCTCGGCTGCTCGGTGCACACCGTGCGGAGCCAGACCGTCCGAGGCCTCGCCCGCCTCCGCACCGCCCTCGCTGCCACCGTCCCCGCCAACGCCTTCGAGGAGTGCTGACGTGACGATCTCCGACGGCGATCTGGAAGCCGGCCTGCGAGACCTGCGCTACCGCGCCGACGTCACCGCGCCTCCCCCGGCCGACCTGGCCGAGCGCACCCGCGCGCGGTACCGCGCCCAGCGGCGGTCCCGGACGGCCATGGCCGTCGGCGGCCTGGTGGCCTTGGCGGTCGCCGTCGGGGTGCCGGTCACGACCTCCGGCCTGCTGAGCGGCGAGCGGGGCGGCGAGGTCGCGGTGCCGGGCAGCCCGACCCGGAACCCGGCGCCCTCCCTCTACGACCTGCCGACGCGCGGCTCGCTCGCCGGGGACGAGGAGTGGCTGGCCGGGGTCCGCGAGCTGGACTGGGTCCCTCCGGAGCTCGCCGCCCAGCTGCCGCCGGGCGTCGAGCTGCCCGATCCACCGGTCGAAACCCGCCGGGTCGCGTGGGCGGGTGAGGTGGCCGGCAGCCGGGTGACGCTCGTCCTCGGCCGGACCGAACAGGAGGGCGTCGTCCAGGCCTGGTTCACCGGTCCCCGCGACGCCGCACCGGACGAGATGGTCCCGGTCGGCCTTCTCGCGCCAGCCCCCGGCCTGGAGTCCGCGGAGCTGTTCGCCGCCCCGTACGGGGCGCCCGAGCAGCGCATGGTGGTGGTCGTCGGCGCGCCCGGGGACGAGGCCCGGGTGCTGACCGGCCGGACGGTGACCGCGTCGGCCGACGTCGTCGACCAGTGGGAACCGGTGCCGATGGAGGAGGGCGCCGGCGCGCTGGCGCTCGGCGGGTCCTCCGACTGGCCGACAGGCCTCTCCGTGGAGCTGTCCCGGCCCGGCCAGAGCCGGCCCCTCAACCGCGCCAACACCACCGAGGAGGACCTGACCAGGGCCTGGAACGAGCCGGTGGAGATCGCCGACCCCCGCGGGCTGCGCGGGCTCGCCCACGAGGAGGTGCTACAGCAGGCCGCGATACAGCTCGCCGGGCGGTACGGGTTGCCGCTCCGCGACCTCCGCCCGACCCTGCTCGCCGCCGGCGCCGTGGACGGTGACCCGGGGACCCGGACCCTGCTCCTGGGCGTGACCTTCCCCTCGGGCGCGACGGGGGCCGCGTTCGTCGACTACTGGACGGACCAGTTCGACATGGCGCAGGAGGACTCGTTCCGCGTCGCGCTGGCCCCGGCCGGCACCCCGCTCCTGGAGCGGGTGTTCGCCGTGCCGACGTCGAACTCGGTCACGATCAGCGGGCCGGAGTCCGGCGCCCTGGCCGAGATCTATCTCGCCGACGGCAGGCTGCACGCCACGGTGCCGCTGGTGGACGGCGCCGGGGTGGGTCCGCTGGGGTCACCGACGCCCGACCGGGTGCGGATCCTGGACGCCAGGGGTGCGGTCGTCGCCGAGGCCCCGGTCTCGGAGCCCGACGGATGAGCGAGCCGGCGTCGGTGACCGCGATGCGGCAGCTGGCCGAGGAGGCCCGGCGGCGCGGAACGGCCGTCGCGCGACGGTTCGAGCACTCAGCCCCGGGTGGCGCGACGGACGAGGAGACCGCCGACGACCGCGAGCACCACCGCCACGGCCAGCTGGCCGATGCCCACGCCCGCCTGCTCGGCGGCGAACCAGGTCGGCGAGGACACCAGGAGCACGAAGGCGACCCCCAGGACGAGCAGTCCGATCAGGCGTTCGCGGCGGGCGTTGCGTGAGACGGGAGCGCCGGGGGACGGGTCGGTCATGCCCCCACCCTGCCAAACCGGCCCGCGCGCCGACCGGAGACGGCAGCCGGCCCGTTCGGGTCGGACGGCGGGGCCGGGCGGGCGCTTCCTCCCGGATGCCCGATCGAGGGGTAGCGACAGGCCGTCGGGGGAACCCGTACGAGCACGACCGGAGCCACGTCGGCGTAGGTTGCGACGACGCAGGTCGAGCCGACCCGGAGGTCCCCATGCCCCAGACATCCCCGCAGGCAGCCGTGCTCACCGAGCTCGAACCGGTGGTCGCGGAGAACCTCGACCGGCACATCAGGATGGCCAAGGAATGGCATCCGCACGACTACGTGCCCTGGGACGAGGGGCGCAACTTCGCCTTCCTCGGCGGCGAGGACTGGTCCCCCGAGCAGTCCCGGCTGGACGCGACGGCCAAGGCCGCGATGTTCGTGAACCTGCTGACCGAGGACAACCTGCCCAGCTACCACCGCGAGATCGCCACCCGCTTCGGCCGGGACGGCGCCTGGGGGCAGTGGGTGGGCCGCTGGACCGCGGAGGAGGGGCGGCACGGTGTCGCGCTGCGCGACTACCTGGTCGTCACCCGCGGCGTCGACCCGGTGGAGCTGGAGCGGGCCCGGATGGACTACATGACCACCGGCTACGACTCCGGAGACAAGACCCCGCTCGAGGCCGTCGCCTACGTCTCGTTCCAGGAGCTCGCCACCCGGGTGTCGCACCGCAACACCGGCAAGGCCACCGGTGACCCGATCGCGGACAAGCTGCTGGCCCGCATCGCAACCGACGAGAACCTGCACATGATCTTCTACCGCAACCTGGTGACGGCGGCGTTCGACATCGACCCCGACGAGATGATGAAGGCCGTCGCCAAGGAGGTCATGACCTTCGAGATGCCCGGCGCGAACATGGCCAACTTCCGGAAGAACTCCACGATCATCGCCAAGGCCGGCATCTACGACCTGCGGCTGCACCACGACGAGGTGGTCAGCCCGATCCTGCGCACCTGGAAGGTCTTCGAGCGCAGCGACCTCGGCCCCGAGGGCGAGCAGGCCCGCGAGCAGCTGGCCGAGTTCCTCGCCGGCCTCGACGCCCAAGCGACGAAGTTCGTGGAGAGCCGCGAGCGGATGCGGGCCCGCATGGCGGCCAAGGGCGAGGTCCCGGTCCAGGTCTGACGCAAGAGGTCTGACGCGAGGGGTCTGACGCGAGGGCGACGGGCGGCGGCTCGAACCGTCCGCCCGGCGCTCAGAGCGGACAGGCCATGACGATCTCGTCGCGGTCGTCGCCCGGTGCGACCCGGATCGCGCCGGGCAGCCGCCCGACCTCCTGGTAGCCGAGCCCCCGGTAGAACCCGTCCACGCCGGTGCCCCCGCGAACGGTCAGGTGCAGGAATTCCCAGCCCCGGTCCCGGGCGATCCGGTGCACCCCGTCCATGAGCACCCGACCGAGACCCTGGCCCTGACGCGAGGGGTGCACCTGCACCCGCAGCACCGTCCCCCAGTGGCGGCGCAGCGGGCTCAGCGACCCGACGACGCTGGCGAAGCCCGCCGTCTCGCCGTCCACCTCGAGCAGGGCGAGCACGTCCCGGCCGGAGTGGACGCCCTCCAGGAGCTTGTCGAGCAGCGGGACGACGTCGTCCTGCGTCACCGGCGGCACGAACCCGACGGCGCCGCCGGCGTTGGTGACGTCGGTCCAGCAGGCGAGCAGCTCGGCGCGCAGCGCCGCGTCGACGGTGGCAACGGGCCGGACGGAGGGAGCGGGCACCCGGCCATTCTCCGTGGCGGCGCTCGGCGGCCTGCGGCGCCCCTCGGCGCGCAGCGGGCGTGTGCCCGCGCCCCGGGTCAGCCGGCGCGGCCGGGTACGACGCGACGGACCCGCTCCGCGGGCCAGCGGGCGACCGCCTCGGCGAGTACCTCGTGCAGGAAGGCGAGGAACTCCCGGGTCTCGGCCAGCCGGCGACCGCCCGGGCGGTCGACGCCGATCAGCTCGATGCCCCCCGCGACGACGTCCTCGAACCGCTGCAACGCCGCCAGCTCCGCCCCGGCGAACCGCGTCCACAGGTTTTCGTCGTCGAGGACGTAGAGGTCGCTGCGCGTCCCCGGCTCCCGTTCGCGGACGAGGAACCCGACCTGCACCAGCTGGCGGACCGCGCCACTGATCGCGGCTGGGCTGACCTGCAGCCCCTCGGCCAGCTCGGCGGCGGTGTAGCGGTCGGCGTCGTCGGCGAGGGCGTAGGCGAAGACCCGGGCCGGCATCGGCGGCATGCCCGACTCCCGCAGGACCAGGGCGAACCGCTCGACGAAGCGGAGCAGGGTGGCCCGCTCCTCGTCCGTCGCATCCACGCTGGTCACTCCCTCACGGTACCGGACCCGTCGGGCACGCAATGAACTTCACAACTTTGTGAAATGAGTGTAGGTTCTGCCGCCGTGACCACAGCCATCTCCGTCTCCGGCCTGGTGAAGACCTTCGGCGCCACCCGCGCCCTCGACGGCCTCGACCTCGAGGTCGCCTCCGGCGAGGTGCACGGCTTCCTCGGCCCGAACGGGTCCGGGAAGTCCACGACCATCCGCGTGCTGCTGGGCCTGCTCCGCCCCGACGCGGGCCGGACCGAGCTGCTGGGCGGTGATCCGTGGCGCGACGCCGTCGCGCTGCACCGCCGGCTCGCCTACGTCCCGGGGGACGTGACGCTGTGGCCGACCATCAGCGGTGGCGAGGCGATCGACCTCATCGGCGCACTGCGCGGCGGCCTCGATCCGCGGCGCCGCACGGAGTTGCTGGAGCGCTTCGACCTCGACCCTCGGAAGAAGGCGCGCACCTACTCGAAGGGCAACCGGCAGAAGGTCGCCCTCGTCGCGGCGCTCGCCTCCGACGCGGAGCTGTTCATCCTGGACGAGCCGACCTCGGGCCTGGACCCGCTCATGGAGGCCGTGTTCCAGGAGTGCATCCGCGAACTGCGCGCCGAGGGCCGGACGGTGCTCCTGTCCAGCCACATCCTCGCCGAGGCCGAGGCCCTCTGCGACCGGGTGAGCATCATCCGGCTCGGCCGGACCGTGCAGAGCGGCACGCTGGCCGAGCTGCGCCACCTCACCCGGATGTCCATGGCGGTGGAGACCGAGCGTCCCGCCGACGGGCTGAGCTCCCTGCCCGGGGTGCACGACCTGCGGCACGAGGACGGCCGGGTGCACTTCGACGTCGACACCGACGCGCTCGACGGGGTGCTGCGCCACCTCGCCCCCCTGGGCGTGCGCGGCCTGACGAGCACCCCGCCCACCCTCGAGGAGCTGTTCCTCCGGCACTACGGCGACGAGCTCGCCGCCGACGGCGTGCCCGTTCCCCAGGAGGCGGGGCGGTCGTGAGCAACGCATCGAGCACGCTCGCCGGCACCGGCGCCCTGTTCCGCTTCGCCCTGCGCCGGGACCGGCTGCGGCTGCCGATCTGGATCGCCGCCGGCACCTTCATGGTGCTCACGCAGTCCGTCTCCAGCCAGGCCCTCTACGACACCCCCGCCGACCTGGCCGCGTACCAGGCCTCGGTCGGCAGCAACGCGGCGACCATCGCGCTGGCCGGCCCCCCGGTCGGGCTGGACACCGTCGCCGGCGCGGTCGCGTTCGAGATCTCCGCGACGCTGATGCTGATCGCCGCGCTGATGGCGATGTTCACCGTCACCCGGCACACCCGCGCCGACGAGGAGGCCGGCCGCACCGAGCTGCTCCGGTCGGCGCGCGTCGGCCGGCACGCGCCGCTGCTGGCCGCCGTGCTGCTCTCCTCGCTGGCGTGCGTCGTGCTGGCGCTGACCATCGGCGCGGCCACGACGGCCTCGGGGCTGCCGGCGGTCGGCTCGTTCGTGCTCGGCGCGTCGGTGGGCGCGTGCGGGCTGGTCTTCACCGGGATCACCGCGGTCGCCGCCCAGGCCACCGGTTCCACCCGCGGCGTCTACGGCCTGGTCGGTGGGCTGTTCGCCGTCGCGTTCGTGCTGCGCGCCATCGGCGACATCGAGGGCAACTGGGTGGTGTGGACCTCGCCGATCGGCTGGGCGCAGGCCACGCACCCGTTCACCGACGACGCCCCCGCCCCCCTGGCACTGTGCCTCGTCGTCGCCGCCGTCCTCGTCGTCGCCGGCTTTGCCCTGCTCGACCGCCGGGACCTCGGCTCCGGGCTCGTGCAGCCCCGGCCCGGCCGGCCCACCGCGCGGCGGGCACTCCTCTCCCCGCTCGGGCTGGCGCTCCGGCTGCACCGCGGTGCGCTCATCGCCTGGACGGTCGGGCTCGGCCTGCTCGGCGTGGTCTACGGCGCCCTGGCGGAGTCGGTCGAGACGCTGATCGCGGGGAACGAGCAGGCACTGGCCGTCTTCGGCGACCCCGACCTCGGCCGGCTCGTCGACGCCTACCTCGGCACAACGTTCGCCGTCACGGCACTGCTGGCCTCGGCCTACGCGGTGTCGGCGGTCCTCCGGGCCCGCACCGAGGAGTCGGACGACCGGGCCGAGGTGCTGCTCGCCACGGCGACCAGCCGCCCGGCCTGGCTGGGCAGCCACGTGCTGGTCGCGCTGC
The DNA here is from genome assembly GCF_054051175.1 of Blastococcus sp. SYSU DS0753. Taxonomy (NCBI): domain Bacteria; kingdom Bacillati; phylum Actinomycetota; class Actinomycetes; order Geodermatophilales; family Geodermatophilaceae; genus Blastococcus; species Blastococcus sp. SYSU DS0753. The sequence continues at coordinate 34,123 of NZ_JBJHAT010000021.1, forward strand.
TGGGCTCGGCGCTGGCGATGACCGCCGCGGGGGTGACCACCGGGCTGGTGCGGGTGGCGCAGACGGGGGACGCGGCGGCGCTCGGCCGGATGGTGGGCGCTGCGGTCTCCTACGTCCCGGCCATCTGGGTCGTCGCCGGCGTCGCCGTCGCGCTCTTCGGGCTGCTGCCCCGCCTGGCCGCGGCCGTGGCGTGGGCCGCGGTCGGGCTCTTCCTCGTGATCACCATGTTCGCCGAGTCGTTCGACTGGCCGGGCTGGGTGAGCGACCTGTCGCCGATCGCCTGGATCCCGACGCTGCCGCTCGAGGAGTGGCGACTCGCGCCACTCGTCGGGCTGGCCGGTGTCGCCGGCGTCCTCCTGGCGGCCGGTTTCACCGGCTTCCGCCGGCGGGACATCGCCCTGGGCTGAGCGGCACCGCCCTGGGCTGTCCGGCATCCGCCCGGGTACTCACTTGGTCGGCGGCTCGCCCTCCGCGCGCGCCTCGGCCGCACGGGCCGGGTCGTAGGCGCAGGCGTCGGCGACGTCGATGACCGGGTCGTCCTCCGGCTCGGGGGCCTCCGGCGGTCCAGGGGCTTCCGCCCCCGGCGCCCCGTCCCCCGGCGGCGCAGGCGCAGGCGCCGGCGGCGGGTCGATCGCCTCCTGCACGAGCTGCCGGATCCGGTCGTAGTCCGGATACGCGGGATCGATCACCGAGGGGTCGAACACGACGCTGCGGATCTCGGCGTCCTTCACGAGGAAGGCCAGGTCGACGAAGTCGTCGAGCCGCGAGCGCGGGATGTCGGTGCTGACGATGTCCTCGGTGGTCGCGGCCAGCTGCTGGTAGCGCTGCAGGAGCGTCACCGGGTCGGCGGCGTCGACGATCGCGGAGATGGTGCAGCGCTGCCGCGCCATGCGGTCGTAGTCGCTCAACCCGAACCGGCCCCGGGCGAACTGCAGCGCGGTGTACCCGTCCATGCGGCGGTCCGGCCCTGGCTCGATGTAGTCGTCGGGCAGCTCGCCGGTGCCCGGGTCGCCGTTGATGGGCACGTAGTAGTTCACGTTGACCGTGATCCCACCGAGCGCGTCGACCAGCCGGCTGAACCCCTCGAGGTTGACCAGCACGAAGTAGTCGATCCGCAGGCCGAGGGCCTCCCCGACGCCCAGCTTCAGGAAGTCGGCGCCCGGGTCGTCGGTGGGGCCGAGGGCGTCGGGGTACCAGGCCGGGCCGTTGCGGTAGACGGCGTTGAGGAGGCTCTCGCTCTCGCTGCCGGCGTCGAAGCCCTCGGGGTAGAGCTCGGCCAGCGGGCTGTCCTCGGGGAACGGCAGGTCCTGGAGGTTGCGGGGCAGGCTGAACAGGAGGGTCTCGCCGGTGGCGGTGTCGGTACTGGCCACGATGACCGTGTCGGTGCGAACGCCCTCACGCCCCTCCCCGCCGTCGCCCCCCAGCAGCAGCACGTTCACCCGCTCGCGCCCACCGAAGAGCTCGGCGGTGCCGTCGTCCGGCTCCTCGTCGACGGTGGCCGACCTCCGGTCGTCGTCGAACACACCGGCGATGAGGTCCCGCGACGTCGTCGCCAGGCGCCCCACGAAGACGGCCGGGACGACGATCGCCACGACGAGCACCGCCACGACCAACCCGCCGGCGACGCGCCGCCCGCGCGACGTGCCGGCCGGCACGAGCATCCGGTAGCCGGCCACGACGACGGCGATCCACAGCGCGGCCAGCACGCCGATGCCGATGGTGGTCCAGAGCAGGACGTCGGTGTCGACGAGGGTGCGGGCGGCGAACCGCTGTCCCCCGGTGGCCAGCCACCCGGCGGCGGCGGCCAGGAGGAGGAAGACGGTGAGGACGACCGCGCCGAGCCGTCGGCGGCCGGCGGCGAGCAGCGCGACGCCGGGCACCAGCGCGCCGAGGACGGTCCAGCCGAGGGCGGCGCCGAACCCGCGCCGCGGAACGGCCCCCGACGCCCGCGCTCCACGCTGCGGGGCGGGAGGTGTCGTCCCGACGGTCATCCCACGCCCTCCGCGCCAGCCCAGCTCACGCGGCCATGCTCCCACCGTTCGGCCAGGTCGGGACGCCCGCGGCCGGCCCTCCGGGCAGGTCCGCCCGATCCGGCGACACCGACACCCGGGGCGGCCGGGCCGCTCCGTCGGTGGCTCTCCGTAAGCTCCGGGTCGTGCGCCTGGCCACCTGGAACGTGAACTCGATCCGCACCCGCGCCGACCGCGTCGCGGCCTACCTGGAGCGGCACGACGTCGACGTCCTGGCCATGCAGGAGACCAAGTGCCGGGACGACCAGTTCCCGCTGGACCGGTTCACGGCGCTCGGCTACGAGGTCGCGCACGTCGGCTACTCGCAGTGGAACGGGGTGTCGATCCTGTCCCGCGTGGGGCTGGAGGACGTCACCGTCGGCTTCCCCGGTCAGCCGTGCTGGGGCGAGGAGACCACCTGCGAGGCGCGGGCGCTGGCCGCCACCTGCGCCGGCGTCCGGGTGTGGAGCCTCTACGTGCCCAACGGGCGCACGCTGGCCGACCCGCACTACACCTACAAGCTGGAGTGGCTGGCCGCCCTGCGGGACACGGCGGCGGGCTGGCTGGCCGAGGACCCCGCCGCGCAGGTCGCCCTCGTCGGCGACTGGAACATCGCCCCGCAGGACGACGACGTCTGGGACATGTCGGTGTTCAGCCAGTCGACGCACGTCTCCGCCCCGGAGCGGGCGGCCTTCCAGGCGGTGGTCGACGCCGGGTACGCCGACGTGGTCCGCCCGCACGCCCCCGGCCCGGGGGTCTACACCTACTGGGACTACACGCAGCTGCGCTTCCCCCGGCGCGAGGGCATGCGCATCGACTTCGTCCTGGGGTCCCCGGCGCTGGCCGCGCGGGTCGGTGGGGCGTTCATCGACCGCGAGGAGCGCAAGGGGAAGGGCGCGAGCGACCACGCCCCGGTGGTGGTCGACCTGAGCTGACGGGCGCTTAGGCTGGCGCCTCGTGCTCGTCCTGCTGCCCCCGTCGGAGACCAAGGCCCCCGGCGGTGACGGCCCTCCGCTCGACCTCGCCGCGCTCACCGCGCCGCAGCTCACCCCGGTGCGGACCCAGCTCACCGAGGCGCTGGTGGAGCTCGCCGGCGACGTCCCGGCCTCCCGGGCGGCGCTCGGGCTCTCCCCGAAGCAGGACGAGGAGATCGCCCGCAACGCGGCCCTCTTCTCCGCCAGCACGCTCCCGGCCCTGCAGCGCTACACGGGCGTCCTCTACGACGCCCTGGACATCGGCTCCCTCTCCCGGGCGCAACGGGCCCGCGCCGACCGCCGGCTGGCGGTGGGGTCGGCGCTGTTCGGCCTGGTCGCCGGCGGGGACCGGATCCCGGCCTACCGCCTGTCGGCGGGCTCCGCGCTGCCCGGTCGGCCCACCCTGCGCGCCCTGTGGCGGCCGGCGCTCGGGCCGGTGCTCGACGGCGTCGAGGGGCTCGTCGTCGATCTGCGCAGCGGTTCCTACGCGGCGCTGGCCCCCGCGCCCGGCGCGGTCACGGTCACCGTGCTGAGCGAACGGCCCGACGGCACCCGCGCGGTGGTGAGCCACTTCAACAAGGCGCACAAGGGCCGGGTGGCCCGGTTGCTCGCCAGCACGACGGCCGAGCCGGACGACGTCGTGCGGCTCAGGGGACTGCTGAGGCGGGCGGGGTTGCACGTGGAACATGACGGCGGCACGGCGTTGACCCTGGTCGTGCCCGCCCGGTGAGGCCCATCTCTCCCGCCCATACCGAGCAGTTGGTTGCACGCAACCGGCTAGTCGTGACATAACTGCGGTGATCCGGTGCGCCCGAACAGTGCGGCGCCCGGTGTCACGGATCCGGCGACCGCCGGGGCAGAAGGGCTTCGGTGGACGGATCGGACCGCACGGTCGGCGCGGCAGCGACCCTCGGCGCCTGGTCGGCGGCCCAGCTGCGGCAGGATCCCGCCCGGGTGGCGGCTGCCCGCGCCGTCCTCCCGTACGGGGACCTCACCGGCCTGGACCGCCTCGCGGCGCTCGCCGCCCGGCTCCTGGGCACCAGCGGGAGCCAGGTCTCTCTGCTGGTGGACATCCAGCACGTCGCCGCCGGCACCGGCGCCGCCGCCGTGGGCACCACCGGACCGCTCGAGGAATCCCTCTGCACGGTGACCGCCGCGCTGCCCGCGGGGGAGGCGCTCGTCGTTCCCGACGCCCGGTCGGACGAGCGCGTCCGCGACCTCCCGCCCGTCCGGGCCGGCGCCGTCGGTTCCTACCTGGGCATCGCGCTCACCGACGCCTCGGGTGCCGTCGTCGGCGCGCTCTGCGTCTTCGACCCCGAGCCGCGGCCGTGGGCCGCGTCGGAGATCGACACGCTCCGCGAGCTGGCCGGCTCGGTGATGACCGAGCTCGAGCTCTCGGCGCTGCTGCGGCGGTCCGAGAACGACCGGGTGCGCTGGGAGCTGGCGACCGAGGCCGGCGAGGTCGGCACGTTCGACTGGGACCTGGCGACCGGGCAGCTGATCTGGGACGAGCAGCTGATCACGCTGTTCGGCTACGACGCCGAGGGCTTCGACCAGACGATCGAGGCGTTCAACGCGCGGCTGCACCCGGACGACCTGGAGCCGGTCGGGGAGGCGCTGCAGAACGCCATCGACGAGTGCGGCGACTTCGACGCGACCTACCGCGTGGTCCGACCCGACGGCGAGACCCGGTGGGTGCACGCCCGCGGCCGGGCGCTGCCCGACCGCCACGGCTCCGCCGTCCGCCTGCTCGGCGCCGCCTTCGACATCACCGGCGAGCGGGAGGCGGCCACCCTGGTCACCCGGGTGCTCGAGGCGATGCCCGCCGGCTTCTACAGCCTCGACCGCGACTGGCGGTTCACCCACGTGAACGCCGAGGCCGAGCGGCTGCTGCAGGTGACCCGCGACGAGCTGCTCGGCCGCGTGCTGTGGGAGGCCTTCCCGGACGCGCTCAACAGCGTCTTCGAGGACGGCTTCGACCAGGCGGTCCGCACCGGCGAGCCGGTGTCGTTCGACGCCTACTACCCGGCCCCGCTGGACGGCTGGTACGAGCTGCGCGCCTGGCCGAGCCCCGACGGGCTCTCGGTGTACTTCCTCGAGGTCACCGAGCGCCGCCGGATGCAGGAGCAGGCGGAGCGGTCGGCCCAGCGACTGGCGCTGTTGGCACGCGTCAGCGCCGACCTGGCCGGCGCCCTGGACCAGCAGGCAGCGATGGCGCACCTGCCCCAGCTGGTCGTGCCGGCGCTCGCCGACTTCTGCATCGTCACGATCGTGGACGAGGACGGCCGGCCGCGGGACGTCGGCGGCTGGCACGCCGACCCCGCGATGTGCCCGGTGCTGGAGCGGTACCGGAGCGTGCGGATGGACTCGATGCCGCCGGACTCGCCGGCCGCGATCGCGCTGCGCACCGGTGAGCAGCAGCGCAGCGACGGGGCCGCGGTGCTGGAGCTCATGGCCCCGGGCGAGGCCAGGGACCTGCTGGCCCGGCTCGGCCCCCGCGAGGCCGTCGTCCTGCCCATGCGCGGGCGCAACCGCACGCTGGGCCTGCTCACCGTCTACTACACCCGTGCGACCCCGACCCAGGCGGAGAACCTGGCCACCGCCCAGGAGGCCGCCGACCGCGCCGGTCTGGCCCTGGACAACGGCCGGCTGTACACCGCCCAGCAGCAACTCGCCGAGGGGCTGCAGCGCAGCCTGCTCACCGAGCCCCCCGAGCCCGACCACGCCGAGATCGCGGTGCGCTACCTCCCCGCCGCGGAGGCCGCCCGGGTCGGCGGGGACTGGTACGACGCCTTTCTGCAGCCAGGTGGCTCGACGATGCTGGTCATCGGCGACGTCGTCGGGCACGACACCGAGGCCGCGGCCGCCATGGGGCAGCTGCGCGGGCTGCTGCGCGGGGTCGCCACCTACAGCGACGCCGGCCCCGGCGAGGTCCTGCGCGGGCTCGACGCCTCGATGACGACGCTGCAGATCCCGACGCTGGCCACCGCGGCCGTGGCCCGGTTCGAGCAAACCCCCGAGGAGCTGGGCCAGGGCGTCACCAGGATGCGCTGGGCGAACGCCGGGCACCTGCCGCCGCTGGTCCTCACCCCGGACGGCAAGGTGGCGGAGCTCGGCGAGTGGACCGGCGACCTGCTGCTCGGTGTCGACCCCAGCACCCAGCGGCGGGAGACGGTGGCCACGCTCGAGCGCGGCTCGACGGTCCTGCTCTACACCGACGGGCTCGTCGAGCGCCGCGACTCCGACCTCGACGAGGGGATCCAGCGGCTGCGCGAGGCGGTGGTCGAGCTGGCCGACCTGCCGCTGCAGCACCTGCTGGACGAACTGCTCGACCGGCTGGTGCACGGCCGGCCCGAGGACGACGTCGCGCTGGTCGCGGTCCGGCTGCACCCCCAGGACCGCCCCCGGCCGGCCGAGGCCGGACCGGTCCGGGTGCCGCCCACCGTGCCCCAGGATCCGGCCGGGGCCTAGCCCGCCGGTGGGTCAGCGGCCGCGGTCGCGCCGCACCTGCGCCTTGCGCCCCTTGATCATCGTGGCGCGCAGCGCCTGCACGACCTCGTCGGCCGCGGACTCGGGCACCTCCACCAGGGCGAACCGCTGGTGGATCTCGATCGACCCGACGTCGCGCCCGGTCAGCCCGGTCTCCCCGGTGATGGCGCCGACCAGGTCGCCCGGCCGGATGCCGGCGTCCCGGCCCACCCCCACGAACAGGCGCGCGCCCGGAGCGCCGCCGGAGCGCCCGGCCGGACGGCCGCCGCGCTCGTCCCGGCGCCCGCCGTCCCGGCCGCCCCCCGCGCGCCCGCCGTCCCGCTCCGGGCGGAAGGAGACCTGGGGGATCTCCTCGTCGTCGTCCACCGGCCCGGCCGCCTCGTGCGCGAGCTTCACCGCCGCGAGCGCCACCTCCATGAGGTCGAACTCGTCGGTGAGGGTCTCGACGACCACCCGGAAGCGGTCCAGGTCGTCGGTGAGCAGGCTCTCCCGCAGCGCGCCCCGGGTGAGGTCGAGCCGGCGGGCCCGCAGGTCGGCGACCGTGGGCACCTTCTCGACGGCGATCGGCGCGCCCGCGACCCGCTCGATGGTCTTGAGCATCCGGTGCTCCCGGGGCTCGGCGAGCGTGATCGCCACCCCCTCGCGGCCGGCCCGGCCGACCCGGCCGATGCGGTGCACGTAGGACTCCGGCGCCGACGGGACGTCGTAGTTGACGACGTGGGTGAGCTGCTCGACGTCCAGCCCGCGCGCCGCGACGTCGGTGGCCACCAGCAGCTCCGCGGTCCCCCCGCGCAGCCGGCCCATCACCCGGTCGCGCTGCTCCTGGCTCATCCCGCCGTGCAGGGCCTCGGCCCGGTACCCGCGGCCGTTCAGGGTCTCGGTGAGGGAGTCGACCTCCTCGCGGGTGCGGCAGAAGACGATCGCCGCCGTCGGCGCCTCGACGTCCAGGATCCGGCCCAGCGCGGCCGGCTTGGCACCGCGGGGGACGACGTAGGCGGTCTGCCGGATGCGGGGCGCCGTACCGGGCGCCGCCCGCTCCCGGGCGATGGTGATCCGCACCGGGTCGGTGAGGTGGCGGCGCGCCAGCGCGTCCAGGCGGCGGGGCATCGTGGCCGAGAAGAGCACCGTCTGCCGCTCCTCCGGGGTCGCGTCGAGGATCGCCTCGAGGTCCTCGGCGAAGCCCATGTCGAGCATCTCGTCGGCCTCGTCCAGCACGACGGTCGCGATCTCGCCGAGGTGCAGCGCGCCGCGGTTGAGCAGGTCGAGGGCGCGGCCGGGGGTCGCGACGACGACGTCGACGCCCGACTCCAGCGAGCGCAGCTGCCGCACGATCGGTGCCCCGCCGTAGACGGGCAGCACGCGGGCGCCCAGGTCACGGCCGTAGCGGTGCAGCGCCTCCGACACCTGGACGGCGAGCTCCCGCGTGGGCAGCAGCACCAGCGCGACCGGGTCCCGGTCGGTGCGGTGGGCCGGCATCCGCTGGAGCACGGGCAGCGAGAAGGCGGCGGTCTTACCGGTACCCGTGGCCGCCTGGCCCAGCAGGTCCCGGCCCTCCGCCAGCGGCGGGACGGCCTCGCGCTGGATGGGGGTCGGCTCCTCGTAGCCGAGGGCACCGAGCGCCTTCAGCAGTTCGGGGCGCAGGCCCAGGTCCTCGAAGGTGGTGCCCTCGAAGGTCGTGCCCTCGTTCGTGGTGTCCGCGGAGCCCGCGTCGTCGGCAGTGGTGCGTTCGTCGGTCATCACCGGTCATCGTTCCCCGGAGGCCGCACCCGCACGCACGCGGGCTTCTGGCAGGCTGCCGGGGTGACCGCCGACGACGAGCTCTGCACCCGCCCCGCCACCGAGCTGGCCGCACTCGTGCGCCGCCGGGAGGTGTCCGCCCGGGAGCTGCTCGAGGCGCAGCTGCGGCGCATCGAGCGGGTGAACCCGCGGGTCAATGCGATCGTGACGCTGGACGCCGAGGCCGCCCGGGCCGCCGCCGACGCCGCCGACGCCGCGCAGGCCGCCGGCGAGCCGCTCGGCCCGCTGCACGGGCTCCCGGTCGCGCACAAGGACACCCACGCCACCGGGGGCATGCGCACGACCTGGGGCTCTCCGGTGCACGCCGACACCGTGCCGGACGCCGACGAGCTGGTGGTGGCCCGCCTGGTGGGCGCCGGGGCGATCCGCGTGGGCAAGACCAACGTGCCGGAGTTCGCGGCGGGCTCGCACACCTTCAACCCGGTGTTCGGCGCCACCCACAACCCCTACCGGCACGGGCTCTCCGCCGGCGGCTCCAGCGGCGGGGCCGCGGCCGCGCTGGCGGCCGGGCTGGTGCCCCTGGCCGAGGGCAGCGACATGGGCGGCTCGCTGCGCAACCCGGCCGCGTTCTGCAACGTCGTCGGGCTGCGGCCCACCCCCGGCCGCGTGCCCACCTGGCCGGCGCCGATGGGCTGGTCGACCCTCTCGGTGCAGGGGCCCATGGGGCGGACCGTGGCCGACGTCGCCCTGCAGCTGTCGGTGCTGGCCGGGCCGGACCCCCGGGTGCCGATCGCGCTGGAGGAGCCCGGCGCCGGGTTCGCCGCACCCCTGCCCGAGCGGCTGGACGGGCTGCGGGTGGCCTGGGCGCCCGACCTCGGCGGGCAGGTGACCGTCGACCCCGCGATCACCGCCGGGCTCGCGCCGTCGATCGCGGTGTTCGAGTCGCTGGGAGCGACGGTGGAGGAGGCCTGCCCCGACCTCTCCGGCGCCGACGAGGTGTTCGGCACGCTGCGGGCGTGGCTGTTCGACGCGTCGTTCGGCGAGCTGATCCGCCGCCACCCGGACCAGGTCAAGGAGTCGATCCGCTGGAACGCGGCGCGGGGCGCGGAGCTCACCGGCGCCGACCTGGCCCGCGCGGAGCAGCTGCACACGAAGCTGCACGAGCGGATGGTCGCGTTCTTCGAGCGGTACGACGTGCTGCTCGCCCCGACGACGCAGGTGCTGCCCTTCCCGGTGGAGATCGAGTACCCGACCGAGATCGCCGGCGTCCACCAGGACAACTACCTGGAGTGGATGCGCTCCTGCACGGTCATCTCGGCCACCGGCTGCCCGGCGCTGTCGGTGCCCGGCGGCTTCACCGCGGACGGGCTGCCGGTCGGCCTGCAGGTGATCGGCCCGGCCCGGGCCGACCGGCGGGTGCTCGAGGTGGGGCACGCGTTCGAGCAGGCGACCCGGTTCGGCGAGCGCCGGCCGGCCCTCTGAGCTCGTCTACTGGGTTCTAGCGCTCCAGCTAGATCTCCTTAGACCGGGCGAGATCTGCACACTCGCCCCCATCAGGTCCCTGATGGGGGCGAGTGTGCAGATCTCGCACGTCAAGCGGGGGTGGGGCCGTCGGAGCCGGCGGGGTACTCCAGCAACGGCGCCTCGCCGGCCGCCCACGCGGCGAGGACCGGCTCCACGATCCGCCACGACTCCTCGGCCTCGACGTCGCTGATCGACAGCGCGGCGTCGCCCGCCAGCATCTCCCGGAGCAGCAACCCGTAGGCCGACAGCCCGGCCGGGGGCAGGGCGATGTCCAGGGTCCGCCGCTCGAGGTCGAACGGGTCGCCGGCGCCGTTGAGGTTGACCTCCAGCGCGATGCCGTCGGGGTCCAGCTGCATGCGCAGGACGTCGGGCTCGGGATCCTCGTCGGTGAAGGCGAGGTGCGGGACCGGCCGGAAGCGGATCACGATCTCCCGCCGCTGGGCGCCCAGTGCCTTCCCGCTCCGCAGGCGGAACGGGACGCCCGACCACCGCCAGTTGTCGATGGTCACGGTGAACTCGGCGTAGGTCTCGGTCCCCCGGTCCGGGTCCACGCCCTCCTCGACGGCGTAGTCGGGCAGCGCCCGCTCGCCGACGGTGCCGGCGGTGTACCGGGCGCGCACGGTGTCCCGGCGCACGTCCTCCGGCGGCCGGACGGCGCGCAGCACGTCGCCCTTGCGGGCCGCGAGCCCCGCCGCGTCGACGGTCAGCGGTGGCTCCATCGCCACCAGGGCCAGCAGCTGCAGCAGGTGGTTCTGCAGCATGTCGCGCAGGGCGCCGGCGGTGTCGTAGTAGCCGGCCCGGCCCTCCAGCCCCAGCGTCTCGTCGAAGACGATGTCCACGCGCTCGATGTGCGCGGCGTTCCACACCGGTTCGAACAACCGGTTGGCGAACCGCAGCCCCAGGACGTTGAGCACCGTCTGCTTGGCGAGGAAGTGGTCGATGCGGAAGACGGCGTCCTCCGGCGCCAGCTGGTGGAGGAGGCGGTTGAGCTCGCGCGCGTCGGCCCCGTCCCGGCCGAACGGCTTCTCCACGGCGACGATCGCCCCGTCGGGAAGCCCCACCTCCACCAGCGCTTCCAGGGTCGGCCGGAAGACGGTGTTCGGCAGCGCCAGGTAGACCACCGGCACGTGCTCGACCCGGTCGAGCGCCCGGCGCAGGTCCTCGCCCACGGTGACGTCCCCGCGGACGTGGCGGAGACGACCGACGACCCGGTCCCGGGTGCCCTCGGGGACGTGGGCGGCGTGGGCGTCCAGCCGGCGGCGCGCCCACCCCCGGTAGTCCTCGTCGCTCCACTCCTCCCGGCTCACCGCGAGGACGTCGACCTCCTCGTCGAGCACTCCCGCCTCGACGAGCTCGGCCAGCCCGGGCAGCAGCAACCGGCCGGTGAGGTCACCGCTCCCACCGAGGACGACGAACGACCGCTTCATGCCCGCTCCTCCCCCGCCCGCGCCGACTCGGCACGAGCCAGGTTCCACCCGCTCGTGATCACCCCGACGTGGCTGAACGCCTGCGGGAAGTTGCCGAGGAAGGCACCCGTCGAGGGGTCGACCTCCTCGGCCAGCAGACCGACCTCGTTGGCCCGCCCGCACAGCGAGTCGTACAGCGAGTGCGCCTCGTCGAGCCGGCCCTGACCGGCCAGGTTGTCGACCAGCCAGAAGCTGCAGAGCAGGAAGGCGCCCTCACCCCCGGGCAACCCGTCGGGCGACTCGTCGTGCAGGTACCGGTAGAGCAGCCCGTCGCCGGCGTCGAGGTGCCGGCGGACCGCCTCGGTGGTGGCCACCATGCGCGGGTCGTCCGCGGCGACGACCCGGCGCAGCGGCAGAGTGAGCAGCGAGCCGTCCAGCCCGCCCCGCTGCGCCTCCCCCGGCGGCGCCAGGTGCTCGGTGAAGGTCCCCCGCTCGTCGTCCCAGGCCTGCTCGAGCAGCGTCGCCCGGATCAGGTCGGCCTCCCGCTGCCACTCCCGCCGGGGGTGCGGCAGCCCGCAGAGGTCCGCGATGCGCAACGCCCGGTCGACGGCGACGTGGCACAGGGCGACGGAGTAGGTGAAGGGCCGGCCCGCGGCGCGGATCTCCCAGATGCCGTTGTCCGGCGTCCGCCAGTTGGCGATCGCCTGGCCGGTCAGCTCGCACAGGGCGCGCCAGAGCGGCGGGGACACCTCGCCGCCGGCGCGCGCCCACTGGTAGGCGACGTCGAGCAGTTCGCCGTAGACGTCGTGCTGCACCTGCCGCGCCGCCCCGTTGCCCCACCGGACCGGCCCCGATCCCCGGTACCCCGAGAGCGTGAGGTCCTGCCACTCCAGGCCGGGGCGCCGGCCGTCGAGGGTGTAGACGATGCTCGCCCGGTCGTCGCGCTCGATGTTGCGCAGCGTCCAGGCCAGGAACGAGTCGGCCTCCTCGTGCATCCTGATCCGGCGCAGGGCGTAGGTGGTGAAGGCGGCGTCGCGCACCCAGGTGTAGCGGTAGTCCCAGTTGCGCACGCCGCCGATCGCCTCCGGCAGCGAGGAGGTCGCCGCGGCCATGATCGCGCCGGTGGAGGCGTGGTCGAGCAGCTTCAGCGTGAGCGCGGAGCGGCGCACGAGCTCCCGCTGCGGGCCGTCGTACTGGATGCGCCCGGCCCAGTCCCGCCAGGCGGCGGCGGTCTGGTCGACCAGCCGCTGGGGCGCGGTGCGCGACCGGGTGTGCGTCTGCCCCGACCAGTGCAGCGTGCAGGTGAGCAGCTCGCCGTCGTCGAGCTCCACGCGGGCGCTCAGGGCGCCGGTCCGGTCGACGGACAACTCGTGCGAGCACCACAGGGAGAGCTCGAGCTCCGGGTGGGCCGGCCAGAGGATGCGCCACGCGCCGAGCTCGCGCCGCACCTGGACGCCGTCGAGCGGGTCGAGGTGGACCTCGACCGTCACCCGACCCCCGACCGCCCGGGCCAGGCGCAGCAGTTCCCCCCGCCCCGGCGGCACCTGCTCGCCCAGGTCGGACCCCGAGCGCAGCGTCATGCAGTCGGTGAGCTCCAGCCGCCCGTCGGCGCCCTGCAGCTCGGTCACCAGGATCCCCGTGTCGGGCAGGTAGCGCTGGGCCGACTCCCGCAGCCCCGCCGGAGCGATGCCGAAGCTGCCGCCGCGCTTGGCGTCGAGGATGCCGGCGAGGAAGGGCCGGCTGTCGAAGTTCGGCAGGCACAGCCAGGGGATGCTGCCGTCCCGGGCCACCAGCGCGCAGGTGAGGCCGTCACCGATCAGGCCGTGGTCCTCGATGGGCAGGTACCCGTCGGTGCGGTCGAGCGGGCGCAGCGGCACAGCGGCTCCTCAGGTCGGGACGGCGGACGCCCCGACCCTGCCCGCTAGGGCGCGGAGTCATTCGGCGGCGGCTACTTCTCCTCGGGGCGCGGCAGGCGCCGGGCCTGGCGGCGTCGGCGCAGCCCGCGCAGGGTGCGGACGGCGACCAGCAGCTCCGCGAGCTCCTGCCGCTCCCCGGCGGTGATGTCGGCCAGCTGGGCGGCCGCGCGGTGCTGCGCGGCGGCCCAGCCCTCCTCCCACCTCGACACCAGCTCGTCTGCGTCGTCGGTGTCCGCGGTGCGCAGGCTCAGCACGTCCTCGGTCAGCGAGGACTGCTCCATGGCGAGGTCGTCGCGCAGCGAGGCCCGGGCCATCGCGGGCCAGCGGCGGTCGCGGGGCAGGGCGGTCACCTGCTCGCGCAGGGCGACCAGGCCGAGCCGCTCGGCCAGTCGCTGCATGACCCGGCCGACCAGGGCCACGGGTGCCCCGGTGCGCTCGGCGACCACCGCGAGGTCGAGCGCGGCGGGCATCAGCGGTGCGGCCGCGACGCGGGCTGCGAGCTCCGCGGGCAGGCCGGCCTCCTGGAGCCGGGCGGCCCGGGACGCGTACGCCTCCGCCTCCCTGCCCAGCAGCCAACCGGGCAGCCCGCCGGCCACCTGCGCCACCGCGGGGGCGAACCGGGCGGTGACCTCCGCCAGGGGAGCCGCGGTCTCCGCGGTGAGGTCGGGCTGGCGGAGCAGCCAGCGGGTCGCCCGCTCGGCCAGCCGGGTGGCCTCGGTGCGCACCTCGACCTGGGTGGCGGCGGAGACCTGGTTGTCGAGCGGGCGGACGGCGTCCCACAGGCCATCGATGCCGAACACCGCCCGCGCCACCGCATGCGCCCGGACGACCGCCGGCAGCGGCACGCCGGTCTCCTCCCCCAGCCGGAACAGGCCGGTGACGCCGGCGATGTTGACCGCCCGGTTGGTCAGCGCGGTGGCGATGATCTCACGGCGGAGCGGGTGGCTGGTGACCGCGGCGGGGAACCGGTTGCGCAGCGGGGCGGGGAAGTAGCCGATCAGCAGCTCCTCCAGGGCCGGGTCGTCCGGCAGCGGGGAGGCCAGTACGGCGTCACCGGTCTGCAGCTTGGCGTAGGCCAGCAGCACCGACAGCTCCGGGCTGGTCAGCCCCTGCCCGTCGCGACGGCGCTCGGCCAGACCGCGGGCGTCGGGCAGCGCCTCCACCGAACGGTTGAGCCGCCCCGACCGCTCCAGCGACCGGATGAACCGCTCGTGGGAGTCCAGCAGGCTGCGCGCCGCCGCGGCCTCCCCGGCGAGGGTCGCGTTCTGCGCGTGGTTGTCGGTGAGGACGGCGGCGGCGACGTCGTCGGCCATCTCGCCGAGCAGCGCCGCCCGGCCCTCGGCGTCGATCCGCCCCTCGTCGACCACCCGGTTCAGCGCGATCTTGATGTTCACCTCGTGGTCGGAGGTGTCGACGCCGGCCGAGTTGTCGATGGCATCGTTGTTCACCCGGCCACCGGCCAGCGCGTACTCGACCCGGCCCCGCTGGGTGAGGCCGAGGTTGCCGCCCTCCCCCACCACCCGGACCCGCAGCTGCCCGCCGTCCACGCGCACCGCGTCGTTGGCCTTGTCCCCCACCTCGAGGTGGCTCTCGGTCGCGGCCTTCACGTACGTGCCGATCCCGCCGTTGAACAGCAGGTCCACCGGCGCGAGCAGCACCGCGCGGATCAGTTCGACCGGGCTCAGCGCCGTCACGTTCCCGGGCAGCCCGAGGGCGACCCGCATCTGCTCGGACACCGGCACGGTCTTGGCCGTGCGCGGCCAGACGCCACCGCCCTCGCTGATCAGCGAGGTGTCGTAGTCCGCCCACGACGACCGGGGCAGCGCGAACAGCCGACGGCGCTCGGCGAACGACGTCGCGGCGTCGGGCGTGGGGTCGACGAACACGTGCCGGTGGTCGAACGCCGCCACCAGCCGGATGTGCTCGGAGAGCAGCATGCCGTTGCCGAACACGTCCCCGGACATGTCGCCGATGCCGACGACGGTGAAGTCGTCGCGCTGGACGTCGAGGTGGAGCTCGCGGAAGTAGCGGGTGACCGACTCCCAGGCCCCGCGGGCGGTGATGCCCATGGCCTTGTGGTCGTAGCCGACCGAGCCGCCCGAGGCGAAGGCGTCGCCCAGCCAGTAGCCGCGCTCCAGCGCCACCTCGTTGGCCAGGTCGGAGAAGGTCGCCGTCCCCTTGTCCGCGGCGACGACCAGGTAGCTGTCGTCGCCGTCGTGGCGGACCACCTTCGGCGGCGGGACGACCCGGCCCTCGACCAGGTTGTCGGTGAGGGACAGCAGCGCGCCGATGAACAGCCGGTAGCAGGCCTGCCCCTCGGCGAGCACCTCCTCGCGGGAGGCCCCCTCCCCCGGCGGGCGCTTGACGACGAAGCCACCCTTCGCGCCGGTGGGCACGATGACGGTGTTCTTCACCATCTGCGCCTTCACCAGCCCCAGCACCTCGGTGCGCAGGTCCTCCCGGCGATCGGACCAGCGCAGCCCGCCACGGGCGACCTTGCCGAACCGCAGGTGCACGCCCATCACGCGGGGTGAGCTCACCCAGACCTCGTGCGCGGGCCGGGGCTCGGGGAGATCGGGCACCTCCGCCGGGTCGAGCTTGAGAGCCAGGGGGGTGGGCTGGGTCGACGACGTGGCGTAGTACGTCGTCCGCTGGGTGGCGGTCACCGCGGCCAGCAGGGAGCTCAGCACCCGGTCGGCGTCGAGCGAGGCGACCTCGCCGATCGAGCGGCGCAGCGCCTCGACCAGATCGGCCTGCCGAGCGTCGCGGCCGGTCACCCGGCCCGGCGAGAAGCGGGTCTCGAACAGCGCCACCAGCCGGGCGACCACGCCGGGGTGGGCGGCCAGGGTCTGCTCGACGTACGCCTGGCTGAACGGCAGCCCGGCCTGGCGCAGCCACTGCACGTAGGCCCGCACCACCGTCACCTGCCGCCAGTTCAGCCCGGCGAGCATGACCAGCGCGCCCAGGCCGTCGTCCTCGGCGTCCCCGCGCCACACCGCGGCCACGGCCTCGGTGAACCGCTCCGGCAGGGAGCGGACCAGCGGTAGCTCGACCTGGGGGACGGCGACGCCGAAGTCGTAGATCCAGGTGGGTGGCGCCCCGATCCGGTCGATCTCGTAGGGCCGCTCGTCGACGACGTCGACGCCCATGTTCTGCAGCATGGGCAGCATCTGCGAGAGCAGCAGCCGCTCGCCGACCCGGTACACCGACAGCCGGCGTTCCCCCGGGGCCGCACCGGTCGGCGTCCACAGCCGCAGCGACAGGTCGCCGGGAGCGAGGCCGTCCAGGCGCTCGAGGTCCTCGACGGCGCGCTCGGCGGGGAAGTCCTCCTGGTAGGCGGCGGGGAAGGCGTCGGCGACCCGGGAGAACACTCTCTCCGCGTCCGCGCCGAAGCGCGCCGAGAGGGCAGCGGACAGGTCGTCGGTCCAGCTGCGCGCGACCGCGGCCAACTCGGCCTGCAGCCCCTCGACGTCCACGTCCACCGGGGGCGCCGAGCGCTGCCTGCCCACCGGCAACCGGACGACGAAGTGCAGCCGGGCGAGCACCGACTCGGTGGACCGGGCGGTGAACTCGATGCCGGAGCCGCCCAGCCGCTCGAGCAGCAGCCGCTGCATCGCGAGCCGGACCTCGGTGGTGTACCGGTCGCGCGGCAGGTAGACCAGCGCGGACCAGAACCGCCCGGTCGGGTCCTGCCGGAGGAACAGGCGGGTCTGGCGCCGCTCCTGCAGGTGCAGGACCGCCATCGCCACCGGCAGGAGCTCGTCGGCCCCCACCTGCATCAGCTCGTCGCGGGGGTAGGTCTCCAGGATGTCGAGCAGCTGCTTGCCGGTGTGGCTGTCGGCCGGGACGCCGGAACGGCGGACCACCTCGGCGACGCGGCGGCGCACGAGCGGGACGTCGAGCACGCTCGTGCCGTACGCGGTGGACGGGAACAGCCCGACGAACCGGCGCCGTCGGGTCTCGCCATCGCTGTGCGGCAGGGTGACGGCGACCAGGTCCAGCCACGCCCGGCGGTGCACCGTCGAGCGCGTGTCGGCCTTGGTGACCGTGAGCCGGTGGCGCCCGGTGAGCCCCGGGGCCTCCGGCGGGGCGGTCGCCGAGCGGGCCATGTCGGTGTCGCTGCGGAGAACTCCGAGGCCCGTCCCGGGCACCGGCCGGGCGACGGCGTCCACTCCTGCGGTGATCTCGACGTCGCGGGCGCCGAGGAGCACGAAGTTGCCCTCGGCGAGCCAGCGGAGCAGCGCTGCGGCCTCGGCGGGGTCGTCGGCGGGATCATCGGCAGCCTCCGGGCCGGCCCCGCTCACCGGGCCCAGCTCGTCGAGCTCGGCGGCGAGGGCGACCATCCGGGCGCGCATCCGGTCGCCGTCCTCGTGGACGGCACGCACGTCGTCGAGGACGGCGCGCAGGCCCGTCACCAGGTCACCGGCCGCCTCGCCGTCCAGCGGGCCGTCGAGCACGACGGCCATCCACGACTCGGCGACGGCATCGTCACCGCAGGCAGCGGCGTCCAGGCTGTCGCACAGGGCGGTGATCCGGCCGCGGATGTCGCGGCGGACGACCAGCAACGGGTGGACCACGTGCTCGAGCCGGAATCCCTGGCGGACCACCTCGGCGGTGACCGAGTCGACCAGGTACGGCATGTCGTCGGTGACGAGCCGGATCACCGTCCGGCCGGCGCCCTGCCCGCGCGGGACGGCCTGCACGTCGACGATGGCTGCGCCGACCGGGCGGACCTCGGCGAGGGAGAGGTGCCCGAGGGCGAGCGCGGCCAGCTGGGCAGGATCGGTGGCGAGGACCTCCTCGGCCGGTTCGCTCCAGTAGTACCGGCGCAGGAACGCCGGCAGGTCGTCGGCGGTGCAGCCCGGAGGGAGCGCCGGCGACCCGCGGCCGGCCTCGGCGACGGCGGCGCGGGCCGCCTCGCGCAGGAGCAGCTTCTTCTCGTCGCGGCCGGCCTCGAGGGCGGCGAGCTCGGTGAGGGAGCCGCCCCCCGGCCCGCCGTCCCGGTCGCGCACCGGGGTCCCCGGGGCGACACCGGTGTCACTGGCCATGTCAGGCCACGCTACTGCCCACTGAGACCGTCGTCACGGCGGCGCGGGACCAGTGCGAGTACGAGGGGCTGCTCAGCGGTCGAGCAGCTGATCCGCGACCCAGCCGGCCACGGCGAGGATCAGCCCACCGATGACGGCCGTGCCGAAGCCGTCGACCATCAGGCGATCGGTGATCGCGGCGGTGAGCCCCAGCAGCGCGGCGTTGATCAGCAGCAGGAACAGCCCGAGCGTGAGCAGCACGAAGGGCAGCGACAGCAGGCGCAGGATCGGCCCCACGATGGCGTTGACCACGCCGAAGATGAGGGCGATCCACAGGTAGGTGCCGAACTCGCCCAGTGGCGCGTCGGGGTTCGGCACGACCTCCAGCCCCGGGAGCACGTCGAAGTAGGTCAGGGCGTAGAAGACCGCCCCGAGGATGACCACCTTGAGCGCGAACTTGATCACGTGGTCACGCTAGCGGCGGCGCGCGGCCGATCGTGGGATCTCCGTACATCTGGCGCCGTCTAGCTCTGGAGCTAGAGAGCCCCAGAGCGGGGTCGACCGTCGGGGAGTGCCCGGCGAGGCCGTCTCGCGAGCGCCGTATGACTGCGTCTAGCGACTGCGCTAGACGAACCGATACGGACCTCGCGACGGCGCGCGGTCTCCCCGGTGCACCACCCGTCCCACGCGACACGCGGTGAGCGCCTTCTACGAATCTCTACGGCGAACGCTAGAGAAGCCCATACGGTGCTCGGCATGGACCCCGTGCGGAACCCCTACGCCCCGGGCGCCGGCCAGCGCCCGCCCGAGCTGGCCGGCCGCGACGGCGAGCTCTCCGCGTTCGACGTCGTCCTGGAGCGCATCGCCCGGGGCCGGCCGGAGCGGTCGCTGGTGCTCACCGGGTTGCGCGGCGTGGGCAAGACGGTGCTGCTCAACCAGCTTCGCTCCGCAGCCATCTCGCGCGGCTGGGGCACCGGCAAGATCGAGGCGCGGCCTGAGCAGTCGCTGCGCCGCCCCATCTCCTCGGCACTGCACATGGCGCTGCGGGAGCTGGGGCCCCGCCACGGCGACCAGGAGTCGGTCGCCGAGGTGCTCGGGGTGGTCAAGGCCTTCGCGCAGCGGGTGAACACGCCGGAGGCCAAGGTGCGCGACCGCTGGCAGCCGGGCATCGACGTCCCCGCGGCGACCGGGCGGGCCGACTCCGGCGACATGGAGATCGACCTGGTGGAGCTGCTCAGCGACGCCGCCGGGGTGGCCGCCGACATCGGCAGCGGCATCGCCCTGTTCATCGACGAGATGCAGGACATCCAGGCCGACGACGTCTCGGCCATCTGCGCGGCCTGCCACGAGCTCTCCCAGCAGGGGGCGCCGCTGATCGTCGTCGGCGCCGGGCTCCCCCACCTGCCGGCGGTGCTCTCGGCCTCGAAGAGCTACTCGGAGCGGCTGTTCCGCTACCTGCGGATCGACCGGCTGGAGCGCGAGGCCGCCGACCGCGCGCTGCTCGCGCCCGCCGAACGGGAGGACGTCACCTTCGAGCCCGCCGCGCTGGACGCCCTCTACGAGGCGGCCGACGGCTACCCCTACTTCGTGCAGGCCTACGGCAAGGTCACCTGGGACGTCGCCGCCTCCTCCCCCATCACCCCCGCCGACGTCGCGATGGCCGCGCCGGTCGCCGAGGCCGAGCTCGCCGTCGGCTTCTTCGGCTCGCGCTACGACCGCGCCACCCCCGCCGAGCGCGAGTACATGCACGCCATGGCCGAGCTGGGCGGCCCCGGCGGCACCGCGGTGGCCACCTCCGAGGTCGCGGTCGCCCTCGGCCGCAAGCCGGCGTCCCTCTCCCCCGCCCGCGACTCGCTGATCAAGAAGGGGCTGGTCTACTCCGCCGAGCGGGGCCAGATCGCCTTCACCGTGCCGCACTTCGGCCGGTACCTGCTGCGCCACCCGGACTGACGGAGTCCTGCACCCGCACCGCACCGCACCGGGAACCGGGCCCGGCCGCACGAGGGCGCGCACGGTCCGGGAACGGGATCCCACCTGCCGGGAGGGAGCGGGTGATGCCGCACACAGCACGTCGCCACCGCGCCCGAGGGGGTTGACAGTCACCCGGGCGGGGCACCACGAGACGGTCGTGCAGCCGAGTCGAGGGGGAGGCATGGGGCGACTCGCGTGGCCGGTGCGACCGTTACCGGACGGACGCGGCGAGGTGTGGCGCTGGCGGCTCGGCGCCCTTGCCGAGCTCCCTGCGGCCCGGGCGGCCCTCCGCTCCCGGCTCCGGGACGTGGGGCACCCGCCCGCCGACGACGAGTGCGGCGAGCAGCTTGTGCTCGCCTTCGACGAGCTGGCCTCCAACGCCCTGCGCCACGGGGAGCACCCCGTGGTGGCCACCGTGGTGGCCGGCAGCGGCGGCTGGCTGCTCGACGTGAGCGATCGTGCGCCGGAGGCGATGCCCGCACCCACGGCCGACCGCGACCCGGCCCGGGGCGGCATGGGCCTGCAGCTGGTGGCCCGCCTGTCGGTGGCTCACGGCTGGTACGTCGACGAGGAGTGCAAGCACGTCTGGGCCTGCCTGCCGACCGAGAGCGAGAACCGGGCGCCCGCTCTCACCTGACCACCTGTTCCACGTGCAACACGGCGAGACCCCCGTCGCCCGGAGGCGGCGGGGGTCTCGCCGTGCACGACCGTCGGCCGCGGTGCGTCACGGCGAGTGGGCCCCGGAGGGGTCCGGGATGCCATGACGGAGCGGCTCAGCGCCGCCCGGGGACGGCACCTGACCGCGGTGCGGTCCGGAGGACCGCCATGTCATCGCCTCACGGCACGACGAAGGAGATCGCTCCCTTGCCGTAGGTGGGCACCTCGATGGCGAGGTCCACCCGGTTGAAGGCGGAGAGCATCCCGGCGAGGTCACCGGGCAGCTCCTCGCCCGGGGCGTACAGCTTGTGCAGCTTCGAGTGCGGGGCGCCCGCGGTGTTGAACAGCGCGGAGAGCACGTTCACCACCTCGTGCAGCGCCTCGACCTGCATGCCAGTGAGCTCGCCGTCCTCCTCGACCGCGTCCTGCGCGCCCCCGGGGGGCAGCAGGGCGAGGGCGGAGCCGGTGTAGGCGGCCGCACCCAGGTCCATGAGGCAGAGCGCGTTCACGCCCATCTGGGGGTCGACGTAGACGGCGACCGCCACCGGCTTCTCCGGCGTCGGCGTCACCGGCGCCCCGGGGGAGACGGTGACCGGCCGGCCGACCAGGCCGGTGAGCATGTCGCGGATGTCCTTGGCGGCGGGCAGCTGCACGGTGCCGGCGGGGGCGGTCATGCGATCACCCCGTCCAGGTGCTCCTTGAAGGTGTCCTCGTTGAACGGCTTGGCGATGAGGAACAGCGCGCCGGCGTTCGCGGCCTTCTCCCGCATCTCCGGGGAACCCTCGGAGGTGACGAAGCCGAAGGGGACCGCCGAGCCGGAGGCCCGCAGCGCCTGCAGGCACTCGATACCGGTCATGTTGGGCATGTTCCAGTCGGACAGGACCAGGTCCGGCTTCTCCGCCGAGACCTTGGCCAGCGCGTCGGCGCCGTCCTCGGCCTCGACGATGTCGTGGTCGTCGTAGCCGGCCTGGCGCAGCGTGCGGATGACGATCTGCCGCATGACGCGGCTGTCGTCGGCGATCAGGATCTTCACAAGGACACCTCGTTCTCGCGGGTGGGGGTGGGGACAGGCAGTGGCGGGAGGGCGCCCTGCACGGAGATGGCGATCGGCTCGCCGCGCCAGACGACGTCGATGCGGCAGACGTCGGCCGGGTTGCGCACCAGCGGTGCGTTGCCGACCTGGGGCAGGCTCAGGGCCGAGTGGCCGGGCAGCGCGGCCTTGACGCTGCCGCCGACCACGTTGGCGATCTCGCCGAACGCATCCGCGACGTCCTCGCCGTCGAGCACAGCCGGAGCGTGCTCGCGCAGCAGGGCACGCGAGAGCTCCTCGGCGGTGGCGCGGGCGGTGGTCAGCACGACGCTGCCGGTCCACGGGCCGACGATGTCGACCCAGCTGGACAGGATGTCGGCGGGCAGGTCACCGGGCACCGGGACGAGCACCTCGTCCTCGCCGACGAGCGAGATCCAGGCCTCCTGCGCGATCGACAGGACGGTGTCCCCATCGATCAGGTCGGCGATGACGGGGCGGGCGTCGCCGGCGCGACGACGCTCGCCCGTGTCCATGGCGGTCACAGGGAGACCTCCTGCGGGAGCAGGCCGAGCAGCGCGAGCTTGTCGCGGAAGGCGTCGGCGGTGAACGGCTTGATCATGTACTCGTGGGCGCCGGCGGCCAGGGCGCGGACGATCTGGGTGTGCTCGCTCTCCGAGGTGACCATCATCATGGTCATCCGGCGCCAGGCCGGGTTGGCGCGCACGGCGGAGACGAACTGCAGCCCGTCCATCACCGGCATGTTCCAGTCGATGGTCGCCAGGTCGGGGACCCAGCCCTCGTCCAGCACGTCGAGGGCGGCGCGGCCGTGCTCGGCATCCCGGACCTCGTAGCCGAACCCGGTGAGGATCCCGGTGACGATCCGGCGCATCGCGCGCGAGTCGTCGATCACCAAGGCACGCATGTCAGGCCCCCTTCAGTGGGCGGTAGGCGGAGCTGCGGCCGATGACGACCCGCTCCCAGGAGTCGTCGACGCCGAGGGTGGTCTCGGCGGCGCCGAGGAACAGCCATCCGTCGGGTCGCATGAGGTCCCGCACGCGGCGGAGGATCGACTGCTTGGTGGGCAGGTCGAAGTAGATGAGGACGTTGCGCAGGTAGACCACGTCGAACGGGCCCATCCGCGGCAGCGGCGCCGCCAGGTTGCACTCGCTGGCGTTGACCATCCGCCGGAGGTTGGCCGACACCTCCCACTCCGTGCCGGCCCGGGTGAAGTGCCGGACCAGCATGGGGGCCGGCAGGCCCCGGTTGACCTCGAGCTGGCTGAACCGGCCGGCGCGCGTGCGCTGCACCATCTCGCGGGAGAGGTCGGTCGCGGTGATCGAGACGCGCGAGGCGGCGTTCGGCAGCGCGTCGTCCAGAAGCATGGCGATCGTGTACGGCTCCTGCCCGCTGGAGCAGGCGGCCGACCAGATCTGCAGGCGCTCGCTCGGGCCGCGGGCCTGCAGCAGCGCCGGGAGCACGGTCGAGGTCAGCGCGGTGAACGGGTCACCATCGCGGAACCAGGACGTCTCGTTGGTGGTGAGCGCCTCGACGATCTTGCGGGTCTCGTCGGCGCTCGGCCGGGTCCGCACCGACTCGACCAGCTTGGTGACGTCGGCGAGGCCCATCTGCCGGGCGATCGGGAGGAGACGCGCCTCCACCAGGTACTCCTTGCCCGGCTGGAGGACGATGGCGCTCTCCTTGCGGACGAGTTCTCGGACCCAGTCGAAACTGGTCGCGGTCAGGCTCATCGACGACCTCCCACGGCCATAGCTGTTGCGTTGTTCAGGGGTGCGGTACCGGCGAGGTGCCGCTGGATGGCTTCGGCGATGCGGTCGAGCGGCAGCACCTCGTCGGCGTAGCCGGCCTGGGCGACGGCGCCGGGCATGCCCCAGACCACCGACGTCGCCTGGTCCTGCACGACGACCGTGCCGCCTGCGTTGCGGATCTCGCCGCAGCCGTTGCGCCCGTCGGCGCCCATGCCGGTCAGCACGACGCCGAGCACGGCACCGTCGAAGGCGGCCACCGCCGAGCGGAAGAGCGGGTCGACCGCCGGGCGGCAGAAGTTCTCCGGAGGGCCCTGGTTCAGCGAGGTGGAGAAGCCTGCGCGGCCGTTGGCGCGGACGACGAGGTGGTGGTCACCGGGGGCGAGGTGCACGGTGCCGGGCACCAGCGGGGTGCCGTCGACGGCCTCCACCACGCGCAGCGGGCTCAGCCGGTCGAGCCGCTGGGCGAACTGCCGGGTGAACACCGGCGGCATGTGCTGGGCCAGCAGCACCGGCACGGGCAGGGTGGCCGGCAGCGCGGGGAGGACCCGGGCGAGAGCCTCGGGTCCACCGGTCGAGGACCCGATGACCAGGACCGCCGGCTTCTTGCCCGGCCCGGTTCGTGGCACGGCCGGGCGCGGCGGCGGGGGCGGGGGCGCCTGGGTGGTGGCCCGCGACGGCGTCATCGGCCGGCCGGTGAGGGCCTTGATCCTGGGGATCAGCTGCTCGCGGACGCTCTCCATGGACTGCGCCACGCTGCCGACGTTGGCCGGCTTGGTCACGTAGTCGTTGGCGCCTGCGGAGAGGGCGTCGAGCGTCGCGGTGGCGCCGCGCTCGGTGAGCGTGCTGAACATGACGATCGGCACGCGGTTGCGCGCGCCGCGGATGGCCCGCACCGCCTCGATGCCGTTCATCTCCGGCATCTCGATGTCCATCGTGATGAGGTCGGGCTTGAGCTGCTCGAGCTTGCCGAGGGCCACCTTGCCGTTGACGGCGGTGCCCACGACCTCGATCCCCGGGTCCGCGGAGAGCACGTCGGTGACGATCTTGCGGACGACGACCGAGTCGTCGACCACCATCACCCGGATCGGGTTCACACGTCCTCCTGGCCCCTGCCCGCGCCGACCGGCGGGCTCGTTGTCTGTATCGGCATCTCCGCGTCGGGCTTGAGCCCTTCGGCGGTACGGCCCCCGACGTCCGCCGATTCGTTCGGGAACGGACGCCAGGAATGCTGCAGCACGGCGCCAGAGAAAGACGGAGCTGCCGACCGGCGACCGTTCTCGGCATTCCGGGGAATGGCCGTGGACGGTGCGCGGACAGGAGAACGAGAACGCCGGATCCTCTGGAACGCCGCAGCCCGTCCTGGTCGTGGTGGATCCCGACCAGGGCGGGCTGGTGCTGCCTCAGAGTCTCGGCGGGAGAGGGCCGGGCTACAGCCGACACGCGAAAAGGTCTGACGCTATTTTTTGGCCGTCAATGGGGTGTCGACAATGCCCACTCGACGACCGTGACGGTCGTGGTCGACATGTGCCCCGGAAATGGTCGGCCACCGGGGGATCGCGGACCGATGCGGACCGCAGCGGCCGGTCAGGACAGGATGCCGACCCGACGCCCGGGGGCGCGGAGCACCGCGGCGCTCTCACTGCCGAGCAGATCGTCGAGGACCAGTGCCTGGACGCACCCGGCCACGGCGTTCCAGGCACCGGCGGCGCCGTCGTGCAGGTCGAAGCCGCCGTCGAGGAACGCCTGGACGGCGAGCAGCTGCGCGGCGGCCAGCGCCCGGGTGCGCCCGGAGACGTGCGCTCCCCACGAGGCCTCGTGCATCGCGGTGGCCCAGGGACGGTGGGCGGCGCGCCCTTCGTCCACGGCCGCACGCCAGCGCGACCGCCCCGCGTCGTCCAGGTCGCGCACGGCGGCGAGGAAACCGTTCAGTTCCGCGGCGTGCTCCAGCCCCCACCCGGCGGGGCCGGCCAGCGGGCCGGTGTCGAGGGCGCGGTCGAAGGCGGCGGTCAGCTCGCGGCGCACGAGGGGCGGCAGCACCCCGGCGGCCCAGAAGCCGACGGCGGCGTCGGCCAGGACGTCGGCGGCCTGCTCCCAGGTGTCGGCGTCCAGCCGGCCGGAGAGGGCGTGCTCGGGGCCCAGGACGTCCTCGCGGAGCAGCCGCTCCAGCGTGGGGGCGTCGCCGATGGTGCCCATCTCCAGTTGGCGGACGAGCAGGGCGGTGCGGTCCCCGGCGCCCTGGGCGGCGTCGGCGGCGGTGCGCACGTGGGGCACCGCGGCGGCCATCTCCCGCGCCCGGCGCGACCGGACCGCCCGTACGCCGCGCTGCTCACGGTCCAGGCCGCGGGCGGGGTGGACGCCGGCGAGGCGGCTGATCGCCGGCTCGTCGGCCCCCAGTCCGGCGAGCAGCACCTCGGCGACGGCCCGGCCGCCCGGAAGACGGACGAGGTCGAAGCCGAGGGTGGCGGCACTGACCAGCGAGTAGGGCACGACGCCTCCACGGCTCCGACAACGGGACGGACCCATGCTGGCTGCCCGGGCAGGGCAGCACCATGCGCCCGTCACCCCATCGCAGGAGCGCCTGTACACCTACAGCGCGTGTCGCACCGTGTGCGGTCAGCGATTGATCACTGAGCGTCATCGATCGCTACCCGAGGTGCTGGCGTGGCCGTCCCCGTCGTCTCGTCCCCGGCCGCCCGCCGCCGAACGCACGAGCGGCGGGGAGGTGGTCCTCCCCGCCGCCCGGTGCTGCGGTGTCGCGCCTGGTCGTGGCGTCCTCCGGAGGAGGACGAACCGCTACGCGCTGACGGCCTTCTGGACGTCCAGCGCCAGCAGCAGCTTCCCGTCGAGCTTGTAGGCGCCGCGGATGAGGTCACGGGCCTGACCCTCCAGGGTGTCCGGCGGCGCCTCGAAGTCGCTGGCGTCGACGTCGACCACGTCGGCGATGGAGTCGACCAGCATGCTGACCGCCTCGCCGTGCAGCCGGACGACGATGACGACGGGGTCGGTGCCCTCCGGACGCGGCGGCCGGCCGAGCCGCTCACGCAGCTCGATCGCGGTGACCACCTGGCCACGCAGGTTGATCAGGCCGGCGACCGCCGTCGGCGCGAGCGGCACGCGGGTGAGCTGCTGGCTGCGCAGCACCTCCTGCACGTGCTCGACCTCGATGCCGTACAGGTCGCCGTCCAGCCGGAAGGTGGCCAGCTGACCGCTGGTCGCCGGCGCGAGGGTGTGGGTCGAAGCGGTCACGTCAGACCTCCAGCAGAGCGGTGGGGACGCCGTCGGGCGTCGTCGTGGGAGGAGCGGAGTAGAACGCCGGGTCGGCGGCGAGGATCGCGGCCCGGACGTCGAGCAGCTCGGTCACCTTGTCCCCGAGGACGGCCGAGCCGAGCAGACCCATGTCGTCGATGTCGCTGCGCACAGCGGCCTCGCCGTCGACGATGTCGAGGATCTCCTCCACGACGATGGCGACGCTGCGGCCGTGGTCGGCGTAGACGATGACCTCGAGCACCTCCCGGTCGCTCTCCCCGTAGGCGCCCAGGTGCCGGTCCAGCCGGACCATCGGCAGGATGGCGCCGCGGTACTGGACGACCTCCCGGTTGCCGACCTTCTCCACCGCCTCGGTGCGGACCTGCTCGAGGCGGGTGACCGTGTCGAGCGGGATGGCCACCCGGCGACCTCCCCCGATGGCCGCCAGCAGCATCCGCTGCCGGTCGGTCTCGGCGGAGGCGACCTGGAGCGAACCGGCCCGCGCCTCCTGCCGGTCGGTGGTCTCGGTGCGCAGGGCACGGCGGGCGAGCGCCTGCACGTCGAGGATCAGCGCCACGGTGCCGTCACCGAGGACGGTCGCCCCGGAGTACAGGCCGATCGCCTTCAGCTGGCCGCCGACCGCCTTGACGACGATCTCCTCGGTGTTGATGACCCGGTCCACGACCAGGCCGAAGCGCCGGCCCTCGGAGCGCAGGACCGCGATGACGACGTGCCCGTCGTGCCGCTCGGAGGTCAGACCCAGGACATCGGTGAGCCGGACCAGCGGGAGCAGCTCGCCGCGGAGGCGGTACACCTGCGCCCCACCGACCTCCTCGACGGCGTTGACGGCCTTCTCGGCATCCAGCGACACGAGCTCCTGCAGGCTGATCTGCGGGATCGCGTAGCGGTCGGTCGCGCACTCCACGGTCAGCGCCGGCACGATCGCCAGCGTCAGCGGGATGCGCAGCCGGCAGACGGTGCCCACCCCCGCGTCGGACTCGACCTCGATCGTGCCGCCGATGGACTCGATGTTGGTCTTGACGACATCCATGCCGACGCCGCGGCCGGAGACGTTCGTGACCGCCGCGGCGGTGGAGAAGCCGGGCAGGAAGATCAGCTGCAGGATGTCCGCCGGGCTCATCCGGGACAGTGCGTCGGCGGTGAGCAGGCCGCGCTGGACGGCCTTGGCGCCGAGCTTGACCGGGTCGATGCCGGCACCGTCGTCGGCCACCTCGACCACGACCTGGCCGCTCTCGTGCCGCGCGCGGAGGGTGAGGACGCCCTCGGCGGGCTTGCCGGCCTTCTTGCGGTCCTCGGGTGCCTCGATGCCGTGGTCGACGGAGTTCCGGACGAGGTGGGTCAGCGGGTCCTTGACGGCCTCGAGGAGGGTCTTGTCGAGCTCGGTGTCCCGTCCCTCCATCTCCAGGCGGATCGACTTCTTCAGCTGGAGGCCGAGGTCGCGGACGACGCGCGGCAGCTTGGACCAGATGTGGTCGATGGGCTGCATGCGCGTCTTCATGACGCCCTCCTGCAGCTCGCTGGCGATCAGGTTCAGCCGCTGGGAGGCGCGGATTAGGTCGGTGTCGGTCTGCCGCGCGACGTTCTGCACGATCTGGTTGCGGGTGAGGACCAGCTCGCCGACGAGCAGCATGAGCTCGTCGAGCAGGTCGACGTCCACGCGGATCGTGCTGTCGGCGACGGCACGGCGGACCTGACCGCCGGCGGCGGCGTCGGCGGGGACGGCCTCCCCCTCGGGGTGGTCGACGGCGACGGACTCGGACACCGGGTGCTCCTCGGTGACGGGGGCCGGGGTGAACGGCTCCTCGGGCAGGTCGGCCCGCAGGTCATCCTGCGGGCCCTCGGGCAGCTCCTCGACGACGGGAGCGAGGACGGGCTTGGCCCGTGGGGCGCGCTTGGCCGGCGCCTTGGCGGCGGCGGGCTTGGCGGGGGCCTTCGCAGGGACCTTCGCGGCCGCCTTGGCCGGCGCCCTGGTGGGCGTCTTCTTCGCGGGCGCCTTCTTCGCCGGGGCCGCCGCAGCGGGCCCCGCGGCCACGGGGGCCTCGGCAGCGGGGGCCTCGACCGTGGCGGCCGGGCCGTCCTCCATGGCGGCGCTGATGGCGGCGACGACGGCGGAGACGTCGACCGAGCCCTCGCCGCCGGAAGCCTCGATCGAGGTCAGCAGCGACCGGACCGTGTCCACCATCTGCAGCAGCACGCTGGTGCGCTGGGGCGTCAGGGCGAGCTCACCGTCGCGCAGGCGGGACAGCATGTTCTCGCCGACGTGCGTGACCTCCTCCAGGCGGTTGAACGCCAGGAAGCCGCTGGTGCCCTTGATGGTGTGGATGGTCCGGAAGATGCTGGACAGCCGCTCACGGGAGTTCGGTTCCTGCTCGAGCGCGACCAGGTCGGTGTCGAGCTGGTCGAGGTTCTCGTGGCTCTCGACGAGGAACTCCTCGACGATGTCGTCCAGACCGTCCACTGCTGCCTTCTCTCTCATCGCGGCGGAGCACAGTCGGCCCCGTTGGGTCATCGGCGGATCGGCCGCGGATTCAAGGTGAACCCGCACCGCACCGGTCAGCCGTGTTATCGGCAGTTCATCGCCCGCCACCGACCCCCCGGCCGGGGGAAGACCCCGCCCCCGAGCCCGTGAGGGGCTGGCGGGACGGGATCTCCCCGGGGCCGGCCTCAGTAGGTGAAGCGGCCGACGGTGGTGCGCAGGTCGGCGGCCATCCGGGACAGCTCGTCGACGGCGGTGCGGGTCTGGGTCAGCGCCTGGGTGGTCGAGTCCGCGGCGGTCGACACCCCGGAGATGTTCTCCGCGATCTGCGTCGTGCCACCGGCGGCCTCCTGCACCGACCGCGACATCTCGTTCGTCGTCGCCGTCTGCTCCTCCACCGCGGACGCGATGGTCGTCTGCCGGTCGGAGATCTGCGCGACGATCTGGGAGATCTCCCCGATCGCGGTCACCGCCGCGGTGGTGTCGCCCTGGATCGCCTGCACCCGACGGGCGATGTCCTCGGTCGCCTTCGCCGTCTCCTGCGCCAGCTCCTTCACCTCGTTGGCCACCACGGCGAAGCCCTTG
Organism: Blastococcus sp. SYSU DS0753; assembly: GCF_054051175.1. Lineage (NCBI taxonomy): Bacteria > Bacillati > Actinomycetota > Actinomycetes > Geodermatophilales > Geodermatophilaceae > Blastococcus > Blastococcus sp. SYSU DS0753. The sequence goes on from NZ_JBJHAT010000021.1 coordinate 63,957, forward strand.
CCGGCCTCACCCGCCCGCGCGGCCTCGATGGTGGCGTTCAGGGCGAGCAGGTTCGTCTGCTCCGCGATGCTCGTGATGACCTTGACGACGTTGCCGATCTCGGCCGAGGACTCCCCCAGCTTCGCCACGGTCGCCGTCGTCGTCTCTGCCGCCGTCACCGCACGCGCCGCCACCTCGCTGGCCTCCGCCGCGTTGGTCGCGATCTCCCGGATCGAGGCACCCATCTGCTCCGCGCCCGCGGCCACCGTCTGCACGCTGCGGGACACCTCCTCCGCGGCACCGGACACCACACCCGACTGCGCCGCGGTCTCCTCCGCACCCGCCGAGATCTGCGCCGACGACGCCGACAGCTCCTCGCTGCTCGCCGCCACCGCATCCGCCGAGGACGCCACCGTCCCGAGCACCGTGCGGAGGTTCGCCACCGCGTCGTCCAGGGCGCTGCCCATCCGGCCGAGCTCGTCCTGGGAGGTCAGCCCGCTGGTGCGGGTCAGGTCACCGGCGGCCAGGCCCGTCGCGACGTCCTGCACCTTGCGGGCGGAGCGGGCGATGCCCGTGGCCACGTAGAGGCCGCCCGCCAGCGCCAGGGCGATCCCGACGACCATGATGACGATCGACAGGACGCGCTGGCTGTCGTACTCGCTGCGGATCGCGGCGGCCGCCTCGCTCGCCTCCTCGGCCTCCATGTCCCGCAGCGCCCTGATCCCCCCACGCATCTTCTCGGCGAGCGGCGTCCCCTGCTCCGCGTTGGCACTCATCCAGCTGGCGAAGTCCTGCTTCTGCGCATAGGGGACGAGGACGTCCTTCTGGAACGCGACAAAGGTGTCGACGTCGGCGTGGATCCCGTCGAGCATGTCGAGCTTCTCGGGTGCGCTGGTCCCGGCGCGGTACTCGTCGAGAGCGGCCTGGAGCTCGGCGCTGAGGTTGTCGATGTCGGCGATCCTGGCCGCCGGGTCCGTGCCGAGGACCGTGTCGCGCAGGTTGACCCGCATGTCACCGAGCAACTCGTCCATGTCGGCGGCGGCCGCGACGCCCAGCAGGTTGTCGTCGTACAGCTGATCCGCCGACGTGGCCGACGCGCTGAGGGCCTGGAGCCCCAGCACCCCGATGGCGCCGGCGACGACGCCCGCGGCCGAGACGGTCGTGAGGACCTTGGTCTTCACCGATCGGTCGCCCCACCAGGAGAGCGGTGAGCGGGAGGGCTCCGTGGCGTGAGTGGAACGAGCGGCGGCGGACATGACGGTTCTCCAGGAATAGGGCAGCGGGGTGGGCCGAGGACTTCGTCGGGAAGCGAACGAAACACCTCGGTGGAGGCGCGGCCGACACGTAGGGCCGAGGCGACGAGCAAAATGTTAGGACACTTCCAAGATTGACGTTGCACCAATCATCGACGTGTCGCACGGCATCGCCGAGAATGGCCGGCAATCGCATTTCCCGTGTCGACTTGACGAGAATTTGCCGAGCCGCCCCGGCGCGGACGGCGGCACCGCCGAGCCCTCGCCCACCCGGGCACCCGTCCAGGAACGACGCGGGCCGGGTGGCGACCGGGGAAGGGGTCACCACCCGGCCCGGCCGGGGGAAGCTCGCGTCAGGTCAGTAGGTGAACCTCCCGACGGTGGTGCGCAGGTCGGCGGCCATCCGTGACAGCTCGTCGACGGCGGTGCGGGTCTGGGTCAGCGCCTGCGTCGTGGAGTCCGCGGCCGTCGAGACCCCGGAGATGTTCTCCGCGATCTGCGTCGTGCCACCGGCGGCCTCCTGCACCGACCGCGACATCTCGCTGGTCGTCGCCGTCTGCTCCTCCACCGCCGAGGCGATCGTCGTCTGGTAGTCGTTGATCTGGGCGATCACCTCGCTGATCCGCCCGATCGCCGCGACCGCGCCCCCGGTGTCGCCCTGGATCGCCTCCACGCGGCGGGCGATGTCCTCGGTCGCCTTCGCCGTCTCCTGCGCCAGCTCCTTCACCTCGTTGGCCACCACCGCGAAGCCCTTGCCGGCCTCACCCGCCCGCGCCGCCTCGATCGTGGCGTTCAGCGCCAGCAGGTTCGTCTGCTCCGCGATGCTCGTGATCACCTTCACCACGTCGCCGATCTCCTTGCTGGACTCCCCCAGCCTGGTGATCGTCGTCGTCGTCGTCTCGGCCTCGCTCACCGCCGCCGCGGCCACCCGTGCCGCCTCGTTCGCGTTCTGCGCGATCTCCCGGATCGAGGCACCCATCTGCTCCGCGCCCGCGGCCACCGTCTGCACGCTGCGGGACACCTCCTCCGCGGCACCGGACACCACACCCGACTGCGCCGCGGTCTCCTCCGCACCCGCGGAGATCTGCGCCGACGACGCCGACAGCTCCTCCGACGATGCCGCCACCGCGTCCGCCGACCCCGCCACGCCCGCCAGGACCTCACGCAGGCTGTCCTGGGCGGCGGCGAGCGCCTGCGCCATGCGGCCGAGCTCGTCACCCGAGGTGACCTCGGGGCGGACGGTCAGGTCGCCCTTGGCGAGGGCCTCCACCGAGGCCTGCACCGAGCGCACGGTCCGGACGATCTGCCGGACCACCCACGCGGCCAGGGCGGACGCGACGGCGATGCCGACGGCCAGCGCGGTCCACAGGAAGACGGTCGCCGAGGCCGCGAGGTCGTCACCGGCTGCGGCGTCACGCTGCGCGTCGGCGGCCTGGCGCTCCTGCTCGGCACCGAAGGCGTCGGACAGCGCCCGGCCCGCCTGCGCCAGCTCACCCGACACCAACCGCTGGACGGTCGCGACGTCACCAGCCCGCGCAGCCGGGTACAGCTGCTCGTCGACGACGGCGTAGTACGCATCGATGCTTTCGGCCACCGCGGCGAAGTCCGCGGGGTCGTTGAGGGTCTCGACGTAGGCCTCCTGCTCCCGCTCGAGCTGCTCGCGGCGCTCGAGCAGCGTGGCGTCGAGCTCCGCCCGGGCGGCCGGGGCGACGAAGCCGTAGATGTTGTTGCGCGCACGGTCCCCCTGGAACGTGCGCTGCACCTCGGCCAGCTTGTTCAGCGGGACGATCGAGTCGCCGTACAGATGGTCCCCGGACTCCGCCAGGCTGCCCAGCCGCTGCACGGCGAGCCCGGTCAGGGCGATAGCGACCACGGCGAGGACGCCTAGGGCGGCGCCGATCTTCACCGCCAGCGGCCGGCTGGTGAACCAGCCGGAGGGGCTCCGGCGGTGGGATGCAGGAAGAGCGGACATGGTGCTCCGAACGGAAAGGAGATGGATTGCTGAATGCGCGCCACCGCGGTCGGTCCGCGCTGTGACGAGGACAAGAATGTAAACGGTCCAGAAACACCGGTTGAGCGTTTGATGGCGCGTGTCTCGGCACCGGACGAGAACGTCCGCCCATCGCATTTCTCGTGTCGACATGGCACTTTCGCCCACCCGGCTGCGCAGGTCCACCGACCGGTGGCATGGGTGCGCGCAGAACGCCGAGAGCGCACGGCCGGCCGGCCGTGCGCTCTCGGATCAGGGTGCGGCCGGTGCGGCCGCCGGGGATCAGTAGCTGAACTTCCCGACGGTGCTACGCAGGTCGGCGGCCATCCGGGACAGCTCGTCGACAGCGGTGCGGGTCTGGGTCAGCGACTGCGTGGTGGAGTCCGCCGCACCCGAGACGTTGGAGATGTTGGCCGCGATCTGACCGGTGCCGTCGGCGGCCTCCTGCACCGACCGGCTCATCTCGTTCGTCGTCGCCGTCTGCTCCTCCACCGCGGACGCGATGGTGGTCTGCCGGTCGGAGATCTGCGCGACGATCGTGCTGATCTCCTCGATCGCGGTCACCGCAGCCGTCGTGTCGCCCTGGATGGCCAGCACCCGGCGGGCGATGTCCTCGGTCGCCTTGGCCGTCTCCTGGGCCAGCTCCTTCACCTCGTTGGCCACCACCGCGAAGCCCTTGCCGGCCTCACCGGCCCGCGCCGCCTCGATGGTGGCGTTCAGCGCCAGCAGGTTGGTCTGCTCGGCGATGCTCGTGATCACCTTCACCACGTTGCCGATCTCCGCCGAGGACTCCCCCAGCTTCGCCACCGTCGCCGTCGTCGTCTCCGCCGCCGTCACCGCACGCGCCGCCACCTCGCTGGCCTCCGCCGCGTTGCTGGCGATCTCCCGGATCGAGGCGCCCATCTGCTCCGCGCCCGCGGCGACGGTCTGCACGTTCCGCGACACCTCGTCGGCCGCCGAGGCCACCACACCCGACTGGGCGGAGGTCTCCTGCGCCGACGTCGAGATCTCCGCCGACGACGCGCTCAGCTCCTCCGAGCTGGCCGCGACCGCGTCCGCCGAGGCGACGACGGAGGCCATCACGGCGCGCAGGGACTCCTGGGCCTCGTCGAGAGCGGTGGCCATCCGCCCGATCTCGTCGGACTGCTGGACACCGGTCTGCCGGGTGAGGTCCCCCTCGGCCAGGCCCTGGATCACGTGCTGCACCTTCTCCAGGTTCCGGCGGATGCCGCGCGCGACGAAGAAGCCCACCGCGAGGGCGATGGCCGAGCCGATGGCCAGCAGGGCGATGACGAGCGTCCGCGCCCGCTCGCTGGTGTCGGCGACTGCGGCGGCGGAGGAGCTCGCCTCGGAGATCTCGGAGGCCAGGAGCTGGTCGATCTCCCCGGTCAGCTGGTCCATGAGCTTCGAGGACTGCGCGTACAGCGTGCCGGCCGCGGCGGCGTCGCCGGCGCTGTAGGCCTGCCGCGTCTGGGCGTAGACCTCGCCCCAGGTGCCGTAGGTGTCCAGGGACTGCTCGGCCAGGGCCCGCTGCTCGGCGGCGGGCGCCGTGCCGAGGTAGGCGGAACCGGCCGCGCCGAACGCCTCGGCGGCCGCCGTGGCGCCCGCGGCCCACGTCGTGGCGTTCTCCTGGCTGACGTTCGGCAGCAGCAGGGCCGTCTGGTTGAGCTGGAGGGTCAGCAGCTGCGAGCGCATCTCCTCGACCTGCACGAGCGCCTGGGTGCTCTCCCGGTAGGTGGCGTCGGCCTTGTCGGCGGCATCGCCGAGGGAGCTCCAACCCACGGTGCCGACGGCGATGCCGGCGACGACCGCGACCGAGACGGAGCTGAGGATCTTGGCGGATACCGACATCCGGCCGAGCGCGCGGCGCGCGACATGTGCCATGGGAGAAGTCCGTTCTGGAGAGGGATCCGAGTGCAACCCGATCCGGAGACGGACGACGGACGACGGACGAATCCGCCACCGCTTTCGGTTGCTGCGGAGAAGCTAAGGCCACGAACTGTCAGATGTCGAGCCTTTTTGTGCGTGTTGGGAAATGGCGGACACAACGATTTGGAAACGGAGTCAACGAGTCGACTCGGTCGCGATGGCGACATTCCACCATTGTCGACAGCGGGCGCTCACCTGTGCGACGTCCCGCAAGGGGCGCCATTTTCCGGACACGCGCCGAGGGGCGCCCGACCGTTGGTCGAGCGCCCCTCGGCGGCCTCCGTCCCGCCTCACCCCGGGCGTGCGATAGATGAGGCGGGACGGGGGTCCTGCTAGTAGCTGAACGTCCCGACGGTGCTGCGCAGGTCGGCGGCCATCCGGGACAGCTCGTCCACAGCGGTGCGGGTCTGGGTCAGCGCCTGGGTCGTGGCGTCCGCGGCCGTGGAGACACTTGTGATGTTCTCCGCGATCTGCCCGGTGCCGCCGGCGGCCTCCTGCACCGACCGCGACATCTCGCTGGTCGTCGCCGTCTGCTCCTCCACCGCACTGGCGATGGTGGTCTGCCGGTCGGAGATCTGCGCGACGATCGAGGAGATCTCCCCGATCGCGGCGACCGCGGCCGTGGTGTCGCCCTGGATCGCCTGCACCCGGCGGGCGATGTCCTCGGTCGCCTTCGCCGTCTCCTGCGCCAGCTCCTTCACCTCGTTCGCGACCACCGCGAAGCCCTTGCCGGCCTCCCCGGCCCGCGCGGCCTCGATGGTCGCGTTCAGGGCGAGCAGGTTCGTCTGCTCCGCGATGCTCGTGATCACCTTCACCACGTTGCCGATCTCCGCCGAGGACTCCCCCAGCTTCGCCACCGTCGCCGTCGTCGTCTCCGCCGCCGTCACCGCACGCGCCGCCACCTCGCTGGCCTCCGCCGCGTTGCTGGCGATCTCCCGGATCGAGGCACCCATCTGCTCCGCGCCCGCGGCCACCGTCTCCACGCTGCGCGACACCTCCTCCGCCGCACCGGACACCACACCCGACTGGGCGCTGGTCTCCTCGGCCGAGGCCGCGATCTGCGCCGAGGAGGCGCTCAGCTCCTCCGAGCTGGCCGCGACCGCGTCCGCCGAGGAGACGATGTCGGCGATGGTGGTCGCCATCGCGTCGGCGGCGGTGTTGAGCGCCGTGGCCATCTGACCGATCTCGTCACGGCCGCGCACCGCCAGCCGGGTGGTCAGGTCGCGTGCGGCCAGCCGCTCGAGCCCGGCCTTGACCTCCTGGACCCCGCCGGTGATGCTGCGGGAGACGAGCAGCGCCAGGGCGCCACCGAGCACGAACGCCAGGCCGGAGACGACCAGGGAGACCGTCAGCGTCTCGCTGCGTGCGTCGGCGACCGCGGCCTCGGACTCCGCGACCCGGGCGTCGACCGACGCGACCAGCTCCACCATCGCCTGGTCGAGGACGTAGAAGACGTCCCACTTCTCGCCCTGCGAGAGGGCGTCGCCCTCGTCGAGGCGCCCCTGCTGCCACAGCAGGAAGATCTGCTCGTTGTAGTCGCTCATCAGCGCCCAGTTCCGCTCGATCACCTCGAGGCTGGCCTCGGCGTCGGCGTCCAGCTGGTCGCGGTCCAGGTCGAAGAGGGCCTCGAAGCCGGTCGCGCCGTCGCGGTAGGCGGCGACGTTGTCGCCATCGGCAGCCGCGGCCACGGCGCCGCCCTCGACCCGCGCCTTCCAGGCGGTGATGTTCTGCCAGTTGGCGGCCCAGAGCAGGTCGTAGCGCGCCCCCTCCACGACGCGCTGCGCAGCGACCGCGTCGCGCGCCTCGGCGTGCAGATCGGCGACGCGCTGGGTGCCGGTGATGCCGGTGACCGTGGCGGCCAGCATGCCCAGCAGGAGGGCGGCGCAGACCGCGAAGATCCGTGTCCCGATACCGCGGTCGCGGTACCAGTGCCGACCTGTTGCGTCGGGCCGTGGTGCGGACATGGCGAGGCTTCCTCGTTCTCGAGCGGGCGGGCCGACTGCCCTGCCCCGGGGGTTCGGAGTGCGTTCGGTGCGAGCAGATCGTCACCCGACCGATCGGTTTCTCAACGTTGAAGAAGTCCGTGTCGCGCGTGCCGCGGAAAATGCCCGGGTGACCATTCTCAGGCCGGCAGATTTGTCGACCCGAGCACGATGAGAGGCGGGGGGCGCCCGACCGGAATGGTCGGAAGCCCCCCGCCTCGGGGAGTCGCCGGCGGTGCGTCAGTAGACGAAGCGCCCCACGGTGGTCCGCAGGTCCGCCGCCATCCGGGACAGCTCGTCCACGGCGACCCGCGTCTGGGTCAGCGCCTGGGTGGTCGAGTCGGCCGCGGTGGAGACCCCGGTGATGTTGGCCGCGATCTCGCCGGTGCCGCCGGCGGCCTCCTGCACCGATCGTGACATCTCGTTCGTCGTCGCCGTCTGCTCCTCCACCGCGGACGCGATGGTGGTCTGCCGGTCGGAGATCTGCGCGACGATCGTGCTGATCTCCTCGATCGCGGTCACCGCAGCCGTCGTGTCGCCCTGGATCGCCAGCACCCGGCGGGCGATGTCCTCGGTCGCCTTCGCCGTCTCCTGCGCCAGCTCCTTCACCTCGTTGGCCACCACCGCGAAGCCCTTGCCGGCCTCACCGGCCCGCGCGGCCTCGATGGTGGCGTTGAGCGCCAGCAGGTTGGTCTGCTCGGCGATGCTCGTGATCACCTTGACGACGTTGCCGATCTCCGCCGAGGACTCGCCCAGCTTGGCCACGGTGGCGGTGGTGGTCTCCGCCGCCGTCACCGCACGCGCCGCCACCTCGCTGGCCTCCGCCGCGTTGGTCGCGATCTCCCGGATCGAGGCGCCCATCTGCTCCGCACCCGCGGCGACCGTCTGCACGCTGCGGGAGACCTCCTCGGCCGCCGAGGCCACCACCCCGGACTGCGTCGAGGTCTCCTCCGCACCCGCCGCGATCTGCGCCGAGGAGGCCGACAGCTCCTCCGACGACGCCGCGACGGCGTTCGCCGAGTCGGCGACCGAGGTGAGCACACCCCGCAGGCTGGCCCGGGCGGTGTCGAGCGCGGCCGCCATCTGGCCGACCTCGTCCCGGGAGGAGACCCCGGTGTCCACGGTCATGTCGCCCGTCGCGAGGGCGTCCAGGGACTGCTTGACCCGCTGGACCGGCCGGGTGACCGAGCGCAGCGTCAGCACGCTGATCCCGATGATCACCAGGACGCCGACGGCGGCCGCGATCTCCGCCACGACCGCCGCCCGCGCCAGCGCCTCGTCGAGCCGGACCTGCGCGGCGTCGCTCTCGGTCCCCAGGACGTCCTTGGCCTCGCTGACGGCGCCGTCGGTCAGGTCGTTCGCCTGCTGGATCTCCTCCCAGCGCGGCCGCATCGCGGCGGGGTCGGCGACGGCCAGGTCCACCCACGCGGAGATGGCATCGGTGTAGGCCTCGAAGCTCTCGGACAGGCCGGCCACCGAGTCGGCCGCCCGGCCGCTGAGGCGGATCGTGGCGAGCTCGGCCAGCATGCCCTCGGGCGTGGCGATGTCCTCGGCGAGCTCCGCGCGCTGGGCCTGGGGGTCCTCCCGGACGAGCGTCTTGAAGCCGTCCACCTTCAGCTCGCTGGCCCGGGTGTCGAGCTGGAGCACCAGCTCCTCGGCCTCGTTGAGGCGCTGCAGCTCGGCGTTCGCGTCGTGCACCGTCGCATTGCCGACCAGGACCGCGGACAGCAGCCCCGCGAAGGCGGTCACGACGACACCGATCAGGATGCCGAACTTCACCGCCAGGGGGCGGTCGGCGAACCACCCGGCACGCCGCCGGGTACCGGGGGAGGGGAGTGGTGCGTGCACGCTGGACCGTCCTGGGGGAGAGGTGCCCGCCGGTGTGGCGGCTCGCTCATTGTGGTGACTCCACCCAGGTCGCAGAGCACCGTTCCGCAGCGGATTGCACATCGTTATGCCATCGCCGGGTCAGCGACTCCGGCACGCGATTCATCGACAATCCCGAGACGCTCGTCGTCGCGTGCCAGGTCCATTCCCGCATTTCGAGGAAGGGTATTGCGGGCATGTCGACACCCCAGGGCCCGGTGACCGCCGGGCAGCGGTCCGGCCGCGCGCCGCGCGGTGCGACACGGAGACGGAGCGGGCTCAGCCCAGGCGGTCGGCGAGCGCCCCGAGGAGGCCCACCACGTCCTCGGGCCCGGTCACGCGGTGGCGGGCGGCTGTCTCGCCGTCGCCGACCTTGACCGTCAGGTCATCCGGCCGCAGCGCCCGGAACGCGTCCTCGTCGGTGACGTCGTCGCCCAGGTACAGCGCCGCCCGGGCACCCAGCTCGCCGACGAGCCGCTGCAGCGCGGCGCCCTTGTGCGCGTCGGTGACGGCGACCTCGAGGACGTCCTTGCCCGGCTTGAGCGTCAGTGACGGATCCACCGCCCGGCGGGCCTGTTCCAGCAGCTCGGCCGCTCGGGTGCGATCGGCCACCTGCCGCACGTGGACGGCGACGCTGGCCGGCTTGATCTCCAGCCGGGCGCCGGGCGTGCTCTCGACCAGCGGCCGCAGCACCCCGGCGAGCTCGTCCCGCCGACCGGCGTCCGCGCCGGCGAGGGGGCCGTCGAACTCCGCCCCGTGGCTGCCGATCCAGCGGAAGGGACCGGACAGGCCGCTGGTCCGGCGCAGGTCCTCCACCCCGCGACCGCTGACCAGGGCCACCGTGACGCCGTCGGCCGCCGCCAGCCGCGCCAGCGCCTCGGCCACGCCGGGCTCCGGGACGGCCGCCGCCGGGTCGTCGCGCAGTCGGGCGAGGACGCCGTCGTAGTCGCTGGCCACCAGCAGCGGTCGGCGTGCGGCGAGCGCCGTCAGCGCCTCGTCGAGGCCGGGGGAGGTCACGCCTGGCCCCGCAGCGCCTCGAAGAACGAACTGGCCCAGTGGTCCAGGTCGTTGCGGAACAGGTGCCGGCGCATGGTCCGCATCCGCTTGGCCGCCTCGGCCGGCTCGATGCGCAGCGCCCGGACCAGCTGCGTCTTGACGCTGGCGATGTCGTGCGGGTTGACCAGGAAGGCCTGCCGCAGCTCCGCCGCCGCCCCGGCGAACTCCGACAGCACCAGCGCGCCACGGAGATCACCGCGCGCCGCGACGTACTCCTTGGCCACCAGGTTCATGCCGTCGCGGTAGGGGGTCACGAGCATGACGTCGGCGGCCCGGTAGAGCGCGGCGAGCTCCTCGCGCGGCATCGACTGGTTGAAGTAGTGGACGGCCGGGCCGGCGATGGACCCGAAGACGCCGTTGATGTGGCCGACCTGCTGCTCGATCGTCTCCCGCATGTGCACGTAGTGCTCGACGCGCTCCCGACTCGGCGTCGCGACCTGCACCAGCACCGTGTCCGGCGCCTCGATCGCACCGTCCTCGAGGAGCTCCTGGAACGCGTTGAGCCGGACGCTGATGCCCTTGGTGTAGTCCAGCCGGTCGACACCCAGGATGATCTTGTCCGGGTTGCCGAGCTCGGCGCGGATCTCCTTCGCCCGGGCGAGCACCTCCGGCGAGGAGGCGAGCTCGTCGAAGCCCCGGACGTCGATGGAGATCGGGAAGGCCTTGGCCACCACCGTGCGGCCGTCGTACTCGATCTGATCGCGCTTGCAGCTCAGGTCGTGCAGCCGCCGGGCGAGCTGCACGAAGTTCACGGCCGCCGACGGGCGCTGGAAACCGACCAGATCCGCGCCGAGCAGGCCCTCCACGATGGCCGACCGCCAGGGGAGCTGGGTGAACAGCTCGTAGGGCGGGAACGGGATGTGCAGGAAGAAGCCGATGGTCAGGTCCGGCCGGACCTGGCGCAGCATCGCCGGCACCAGCTGCAGCTGGTAGTCGTGCACCCAGACGATGGCGCCCTCGGCCGCCACCGCCGCGGTGCGCTCGGCGAACCGCTTGTTGACCTGCACGTAGGTGTCCCACCAGGCGCGGTGGTACTCGGGCTTCTCGACCACGTCGTGGTACAGCGGCCACAGCGAGGCGTTCGACATGCCCTCGTAGTAGCGGTCGACCTCCTCCTCGCTGAGCTCGACGGGGATCAGCGACATGCCACCGGACTCGAAGGGCTCGGGCGCCTCGCCGGCGGACCCGGACCAGCCGACCCACGCGCCACCGCGCCCGGCGACGAACGGCTCGAGCGCCGTGACCAGCCCGCCGGGGCTCCGCTGCCACCGGGTGCTGCCGTCGGGATCGGTGACCTGGTCGACCGGCAGCCGGTTGGCGACCACGACGACGGGGCTGTCGGCCCCGACCCTCTGCTCCGTGTTCTCCGCCATACCGCCCTGACCCTATCCAGCACCGGCCCGTCCCGCTGCGCGGGGCCGCTCAGATCACCCGGCCGAGCACGTACCCGCCCGCCGCGGCCGCCAGTCCCACCAGCACGGTCGCGGCGACGTAGCCCACGGCGCGGAGGGGGGCGCGGGCCTCCGCGAGCCGGACCACCTCGGTGCCGAACGTCGAGAACGTGGTGAGGGTGCCGCACAGGCCGACGCCCACCAGCGCGACGACCCACGCCGGGGCGGTGGCGGTCCCGAGGAGCACGCCGAGCAGTGCGCTGCCCGCCACGTTCACGGTGAAGGTGCCCAGCACGCTGCCGGTTCCGCGGCGGGCCACGGCGACCCGCTCGGCCAGCAGGCGCAGCGGCGCGCCGACCAGGGCGCCCGCGACCACCAGCCACGGCGTCACCGGGGCCCTCCGGCGAGGGTGCGGCCGGCCAGCGTCCCAGCGGCCGCGGCGATGACGCCGCCGAGCACCGAGAGGGCGACGTAGGACAGCGCGGTGCCGACCGCGCCGGACTCCACCAGCCGCACCACCTCCACCGCGAAAGTCGAGTACGTGGTGAAGCCGCCGAGCACGCCCACGCCCAGGAACGGGCGGGCCCAGGGGGAGCCCGGGGCCCGCGCCACCAGGACGGCCGCCAGCGCGCCGAGGAGCAGACAGCCGGTCACGTTCACGCCGAGGGTGGCCCAGGGCAGGCCGGCGGGGGACGGCGGGAGCGCCTCCGCCACCGCCCAGCGGGCGAGGGCACCCAGCGCGCCGCCCAGGGCAGCGAGCAGGTAGGCCATGTGACCAGGCTCTCCTCCCGGGTGCGGCGTCGGGCAGCATGCCTCCGGGAGGGTCGCACGAGCGCGGCCCGGAGCAGGGGAGGACGCCGTGGGACCGCTGGAAGGTGTGCGGGTCGTCGAGTTCGCCGGGCTCGGGCCCGGTCCGTTCTGCGGGATGCTGCTGGCCGACCTCGGTGCCGACGTCGTCCGCATCGACCGCAAGGGCGACCGCGGGGGACTGCTGGGCTCGCTGGGCGCGACCTCGCTGCTCGACCGCGGCAAGCGCTCGATCGCCCTCGACCTCAAGGACCCGGACGACGTCGGCGTGGTGCGCGCCCTCGTGCGGCGGGCCGACGTCCTGCTGGAGGGGTTCCGCCCGGGCGTGATGGAGCGTCTGGGGCTGGGACCGGACGAGCTGCTGGGGGAGCACCCCGCGCTCGTCTACGGCCGGATGACCGGCTGGGGGCAGACCGGGCCGCTCGCGCACAGCGCCGGCCACGACATCGGCTACATCGCGCTGACCGGCGCGCTGGGCGCCAGCGGGCGCCCGGACGAGCGCCCGGCCCCACCGCTGAACCTGCTCGGCGACTTCGGGGGCGGGGGAGTGTTCCTGGCGCTCGGTGCGCTCGCCGCGCTGCTGCACGCCCGGGCCACGGGGGAGGGGCAGGTGGTCGACGCGGCGATCGTCGACGGCACCGCCGTCCTGACCACGATGATCCACGGGATGCTGGACGCCGGGGTGTGGACCGACCGCCGCGGCCGCAACCTCCTGGACACCGGGGCGCCCTTCTACGACGTCTACCGCTGCGCCGACGGCCAGTTCCTCGCCGTCGGCGCGCTGGAGGAGCAGTTCTACGCCGCGCTGCTCGAGGGCCTCGGGCTCGCCGGGGACGAGACGCTGCCGCGCCGCGAGGATCCCCGGCAGTGGCCGGCGCTGCGGGAGCGGTTCGCCGGGGTCTTCGCCTCCCGCACCCGCGCCGAGTGGTGGTCGGTGTTCGAGGGCACGGATGCCTGCGTCGCGCCGGTCTGGTCGCTGCTGGAGGCGACCGAGGACCGGCACAACCGCGAGCGGGGGGTGTTCGTCGAGGTCGACGGGGTGCGGCAGCCCGAGGTGGCCCCCCGGTTCTCCCGCACGCCGGGCGCCGTCGGCAGCGTTCCGCGGCCCGGCCAGCACGGCGACGAGATCCGCGCCGAACTCGGGCTCTGAGCGACGTCCTGGCTCACCTGCCGGGGTCCTGGCTCACCGTCGACAGTGAGCCAGGACC
>NZ_JBJHAT010000022.1:0-73812 GCF_054051175.1 Blastococcus sp. SYSU DS0753
GGTGGCGGTCCGGCGTACGGCTCGTCGGCCGGACCGCCACCGGTCCCCGGGAAGGTCATCCCGCCGTCGCCACCGTGCGGGCCGCCGCGAGCCGGGCCATCGTCCGCTCGCGCCCGAGCAGTTCCATCGACTCGTACAGCGGCGGGGACACCGTGCGCCCGCTGACGGCGACCCGCACCGGCCCGAAGGCCTGCCGCGGCTTGCGCCCCAGGCCCTCGACCAGCGCGTCCTTGAGCGCCTGCTCGATGGCCGGGGTGGTCCACTCCGGCAGCTCGCGCAGCGCCGCCTCTGCCGCGTCCAGCACCTCGACCGCGCTGTCCCCCGCGAGCTGCTTCTCCGCCGCCTGTGGGTCGATGGTGACCTCGTCGACGAACAGGAAGCCCAGCAGCCCGACGGCCTCGGAGAGCACCACCATGCGCTCCTGGGCCAGCGGCGCGATCGCCCGCAGCACCGACTCCTGCTCGGCGGTGGGCGGCTCGGCGACCAGCCCGGCGCCCGCCAGGTACGGCACCACCCGGGCGGTGAACTCCTCGACCGGCAGGGAACGCAGGTGGGTGGCGTTGATCGCCTCGGCCTTCTTCAGGTCGAACCGCGCCGCGTTCGCGTTCACCTTCGTGACGTCGAACGCCTCCACCATCTCAACGACCGAGAAGATGTCGCGGTCGTCGGCGATCGACCAGCCCAGCAGCGCGAGGTAGTTGACCAGCCCCTCGGGGAGGAAGCCGCGCTCCCGGTAGACGTCGAGGTTGGACGTGGGGTCGCGCTTGGACAGCTTCTTGGTGCCCTCGCCGGTGACCAGCGGGAGGTGGCCGAACCGGGGGGTGCCCTGCGCAACGCCGATGTCGGTGAGCGCCGCGTACAGGGCCAGCTGCCGCGGGGTCGAGGGCAGCAGGTCCTCGCCGCGGAGGACGTCGGTGATGCCCATCAGGGCGTCGTCGACCGGGTTCACGAAGGGGTAGAGCGGGGCGCCGTTGCCGCGCACGAGCACGAAGTCGGGCACCGCACCCGCGGCGAAGCGCACCTCCCCGCGGACCAGGTCGGTCCAGCTGAGGTCCTTGTCGGGCATCTTCAGCCGCAGTACCGGGGACCGGCCCTCGTCGCGGAAGGCCTGCTTCTGGGCGTCGGTGAGGAACCGGTCGTGGTTGTCGTAGCCGAGCTTGGGGTCCTCGCCGGCGGCGCGGCGCCGGGCGTCGACCTCCTCGTTGGTCGAGAACGACTCGTAGGCGTGGCCGGCCTCGAGCAGCTTCGCGGCCACCTCCCGGTAGACGTCGTGCCGCTCGGACTGCCGGTACGGGCCGTTCGGGCCCCCGACCTCCGGCCCCTCGTCCCAGTCCAGCCCGAGCCAGCGCAGGCTGTCGAGCAGGTGCCGGTAGGACTCCTCGGAGTCACGGGCGGCGTCGGTGTCCTCGATGCGGAAGACGAACGTGCCGCCGTGGTGGCGGGCGTGCGCCCAGTTGAAGAGGGCCGTGCGGATCAGCCCGACGTGGACCAGCCCGGTTGGCGACGGGCAGAAGCGGGTGCGCACGGTCATCGGGCGCCACCGGCCGTCGAGACGGCGTCGGCCGCCGTCACGGTGTTGGTCAGCGTGCCGAGGCCCTGGATGCTGCACGCCACGGTCTGGCCGGGGCGGATCGGGCCCACGCCCGAGGGGGTGCCGGTGAGCACCACGTCGCCGGGCAGCAGCGTCATCACCTGCGAGATGTAGGAGATGAGCGTGGGGACGGCGAAGAGCAGCTGGCTGGTGCGCCCGGACTGGCGGCGCTCGCCGTCGACGTCGCAGGTCACCTCCAGGTCGCCGGCGTCGAGGCCGATGCCGGCCAGATCGGTCTCGATCCACGGCCCGAGCGGGCAGAAGGAGTCGAAGCCCTTGGCGCGGGTCCACTGCCCGTCGCTCCGCTGCATGTCCCGCTCGGTGACGTCGTTGCCGATCGTGTAGCCGAACACGCTGCCCAGCGCCTGCTCCGGCGTGACGTTGCGGGCCCCGCGGGCGCCGATCACCACAGCGAGCTCCACCTCGTGGTGCACGTTCGTGCTGCCGGGCGGGATGCGGATGGCGTCGCCGGGGCCGATGACCGACGTCGAGGGCTTGAGGAACAGCAGCGGTTCCTTCGGGGCCTCCCCGGTGTTCATCTCCTTGACGTGCTCGGCGTAGTTCTTCCCGACGCACACGACCTTGCTCGGCAGGATCGGCGAGAGCAGCCGGATGTCGGCCTGCGCGTAGCGGGTACCGGTGAAGGAGATCTGGCCGAAGGGGTGGCCCTCGATCTGGGCGACCTGGCCGTCCCCGTCGAGGACGCCGAAGGACATGCCCTGAGGAGAGGCGAAACGGACGATGCGCACGAGCCGAGGTTAGTCGCGCGCCGTTCTGCCTATCGTCCGCCCATGGCCTGCCGGTTCAGCGAACTCGTCGTCGACAGCCGGGACCCCGAGTCCCTCGCCGCCTTCTGGGCGGCGGTGCTGGGCTACCGGGTGCTGGGACGGGAGGAGAACGGCGAGGTCGAGATCGGGCCCGAGGCGGGGTTCGGCGGGCCGGCGCCCACGCTCATCTTCCAGCCGGTGGCCGAGCCCACCCCGGGCAAGGTGCGGCTGCACATCGACGTCAACCCGACCGACCGCGACCAGGCCGCCGAGCTGCAACGGCTGCTCGACCTGGGCGCGACACCCGCCGACGTCGGGCAGTCCGGCGACGAGAGCTTCCACGTGCTGGCCGACCCGGAGGGCAACGAGTTCTGCCTGCTGAGGACGCGGCTGGAGCCGCTGTAGGTAGCGCGGCTCCGCCCGTCAGGGGGACGGCAACTGGCCGCGGTATCGCGGCGAGTGGGGCCCGGAGGGTCCCGGGCAGCCGCGACGGAGCCGCTCCGCCCGTCAGGGGGACGGCAACTGGCCGCGGTATCGCGGCGAGTGGGGCCCGGAGGGTCCCGGGCAGCCGCGACGGAGCCGCTCCGCCCGTCAGGGGGACGGCAACTGGCCGCGGTGTCGGCCGGAGGCCGACAATGTGACCGTGATCCTGATCGTCGTGAAGTTCCCCGTCCGTCCCGAGCGCGCCGACGAGTGGACCGGGCTGGCCGCCGACTACGCCCGCGCGGTGAATGCCGAGGAGGGCTCGCTGTTCTTCGAGTGGTCGCGGAGCCTGGAGGAGCCCGACACCTACGTCTGCGTCGAGGGCTTCCGCGACGCAGACGCGGGCGCCGCCCACGTGGCCACCGACGCCTTCAAGCGCTTCGTCGAGCAGGCGCCGGACCTGGTGTCGGCGCAGCCGCAGATCATCTACGTGGACGCGCCCGAGGTCGCCGGGTGGGGCCCGATGGGTGAGATCCAGCCGCGCTGACACCTCAGGTGCGGCCCTTCCTGCTGCTGTCCTCCCGCCCGGAGGACGAGGCAGCCGACGAGGAGTACGCCTCGTTCCTGCGGTGCACCGCGCTGCCTGCTCGGCGCCTGCACCGGATCCGCTTGGAGACGGGGCCGCTGCCTGCGATCGATCTCGACGACTACGCGGGCGTCTTCCTCGGCGGCGGACCGTTCAACTCCTCCGACGAGGAGAAGTCGGCCGTCCAGGTGCGGGTGGAGCGCGAGGTCGGCGGCCTGCTCGACGAGATCGTCGACCGGGACCTGCCGTTCTTCGGCGCCTGCTACGGGATCGGCACCCTCGGCACCCACCAGGGCGGGGTCGTGGACCGCGCGTTCGGCGAGCCGGTGTCGGCGGTGGAGGTGACGGTGACCCCGGAGGGGCGGGAGGACCCGCTGCTGGCCGGGGTGCCCGACCGGTTCGCGGCCTTCGTCGGCCACAAGGAGGCATGCCGCGTCCTCCCACCGACCGCGGTGCTGCTGGCCTCGTCCGAGACCTGCCCGGTGCAGATGTTCAAGGTGAAGGAGAACGTCTACGCCACGCAGTTCCACCCGGAGCTCGACGTGGCGGGGATCGTCCAGCGGGTGCGCATCTACCAGCACGCCGGCTACTTCGCGCCGAGCGAGGTGGAGGCGGTCGTCGAACGGCTGACCCCCGCGGTGGTGACCGCGCCCGGCCGGCTGCTGGCGAACTTCGTCGCCCGCTACGGCTGAGGCCGGCGGATCACCGCGTAGGTGAGCGCGTCGACGAGCGCGTGCCACGACGCCTCCACGATGTTGGCGTGGACGCCGACGGTGGTCCACTCCCCCACCCCGTCGGTGGTGTCGATGAGCACGCGGGTGGTGGCGCTCGTGCCGCCCTTCCACCCCAGGATGCGGACCTTGTAGTCGGCCAGGGAGACGTCGGCCAGCTGCGGGTAGCGGTGCACCAGCGCCTGGCGGAGCGCGTTGTCCAGGGCGTTCACCGGGCCGTTGCCCTCGCCGGTGCTGATGATCCGCTCGCCGTCGACGTGCACCTTGACCGTCGCCTCGCTGACGACGACGCCGTTGCCCCAGTGCTCGACGGAGGTGCGGTAGCTCTCCAGCTCGAACAGGGGCGGCGGCGCCTCCGGCAGCTGGGCGCGCAGCAGCAGCTCGAAGGAGGCGTCGGCGGCCTCGAAGGACCAGCCGTCGGCCTCCAGCACCTTGACCTGGTCCACGACCCGGCCGATGGCGTCGGACTGGCCGGAGAGGTCCACGCCCAGCTCGCGCCCCTTCAGCTCGACCGACGCCCGGCCGGCCATCTCCGTGACCAGGATGCGCATGTCGTTGCCGACCACCGCGGGGTCGAGGTGGTTGTACAGCTCCGGGCTGACCTTGATCGCGCTGGCGTGCAGCCCCGCCTTGTGCGCGAACGCCGAGGCGCCCACGTAGGGCTGGTGGTCGTCGGGGGCGATGTTGGCCAGTTCGGCGATCGCGTGGCTGACCCGCTGCAGCTCCGGGAGGCACTCGGCGGGCACCGCGGGGATGCCCATCTTGGTGACCAGGTTGGCGATCAGCGCGAACGTGTCGGCGTTGCCGGCCCGCTCCCCGTAGCCGTTCGCCGTCCCCTGCACGTGGGTGACGCCGGCCTCGACCGCGGCCAGGGTGTTGGCCACGGCGCACCCGGTGTCGTCCTGGCAGTGGATGCCCAGCTTGCCGTCCACGCGGGATGCCACGTCGGCGACCACACGCCCCACCCCCATGGGCAGCATGCCGCCGTTCGTGTCGCACAGGACGCCCACCTCCGCCCCGGCGTCGAACGCCGCCTGCAGCACGCGCACCCCGTAGTCCGGGTCGGCGGCGTAGCCGTCGAAGAAGTGCTCGCAGTCGAGGAACACCCGCCGGCCGGCGGCGACGAAGAAGGCGACGGTGTCGGCCACCATCGCCAGGTTCTCCTCCAGGGTGGTGCGCAGCGCCTCCCGCACGTGCCGCACGTCGGACTTCGCCACCAGGCAGACCACCGGCGTCTCCGCGTCGAGCAGGGCGCGGACCTGCGGGTCGTCGGCCACCGCGACGCCGGCCTTGCGGGTGGACCCGAACGCCACCAGCTGGGCGTGCTCGAGCTTCAGCTCGGTCCGCGCCCGGGCGAAGAACTCGGTGTCCTTGGGGAGGGCACCCGGCCAGCCACCCTCGATGTACCCGACCCCGATCTCGTCGAGCAGCCGGGCCACCGCCAGCTTGTCGGCGACCGAGTAGCTGACCCCCTCCCGCTGGGCGCCGTCGCGCAGCGTGGTGTCGAAGACGTGGAAGTCGGTCTCGGTGGTCACGGTGTCTCCCGGGGATGGCAAGGGCCGAACACGAAAAAGACCCCCCGGGTACGGGAGGTCTGCGCGCAGTCGGGGAGGTGACTGCGCGCTAGGCGATGATGATCGTGCCGCTGGTGTGCATCGCCGACCATGAAAGCACGGGAGGCGCGGTGCGCGGCACCCCCGTCCCGGAAACCGGGCGACGGGCCACCGCCTGCGCTGGTACCCACTCCTGGTGATCCCGACCGAGTGGACCCCCGTGCACCGCCCCGTCGACGGCGAGCTGGTGGGCTGGCTGGCACCCGACGGCGCCGCCGGCCAGGTGCGCCCGGTGCTGCTCACCGGCGCTCCCCTGGCCGGCCCCCGGTCCCCCGGCGACGCCGCGGCGCTGCTGCGCACCGAGGGGCTGCGCGCACTGGACCGGCGGTGGTGGGCCCGGCTGCCCGAGCCGTTCCCCGCCGGCACCGTCGCGGCCGGGGAGCCGGGCGAGGACTGGACCTGGCAGCCGGTCGTGCTGGTGGAGTCCTCCCCCGCCGGCTGCACGGTGCGCCCGGAGTGGCCCGCCCCGGGCGGGACCGGGCGCGCCGTCCTCCCGGTGCCGGTCGGCGACCTGCTGCGCGAGCAGCCTCCGGAGGGCTGAGACGTCACCCCCGGTCGGGGACCCGGGCGCGCAGCCGGTCGCTGAACTCGACGTCGTAGGGCAGACCCCGGAGGTCCTCCGCGACGACCTCGACACCCGCGGCGCGCAGCAGCTCGGCGAGCCATTCCCAGGGGTGGTCCTCGCCGGTGTCCTCCGCATCGTCCGGGAGCACGGTCGTGCGCACGTCGTCGGCCAGGTGCGCGAGGGTCAGGCCCTGCCACGGGTCCGCACCGCCGCCGAGCGTGAACCCCCGCTCGTCGTGCAGCCGGATGCGGCGCCCGTCCGCCAGGACGGCGAACTCCTCGACGCGGAACGAGATGCCGCCCGGATCGAGGACCGGCTCGTCGGGGGCCGGCACGTACGGCGCGTACCCCCACCGCGAGGTGGCGCGCTCGCCCGCCCGCGCGTCGTCGCCCTCGGCGCCGGCGAGCAGCCGTCGGCGGGCTTCCTCCTCGGTCACCAGGTCGCACCATGCGCCCAGCCCGACCACCGGCGTCCCCACGACCCGACCGTAGCGCCGGCCGGAAGGTCAGCCGCCGGCGAGGGCGGCGAGCCTGTCGCCGACGTCGGACGTGCGGATCGTCGCCCGCGGGTCGCGGGTGGACAGGTCGAAGGCGACGGCGGCGTCCACCTTGCGCGCCTGCTCGGTACGGCCCAGGTGCTCCAGCAGCAGCCCGACCGAGAGCACGGTCGCGGTCGGGTCCGCGATGCCCTGACCGGCGATGTCGGGGGCGGAGCCGTGCACCGGCTCGAACATGCTCGGGTTGGCCCCCGAGGCGTCGAGGTTGCCGCTGGCCGCCAGGCCGATGCCCCCGGTCACGGCGGCTGCGACGTCGGTGACGATGTCGCCGAAGAGGTTGTCGGTGACGATGACGTCGTAGCGGCCCGGGTCGGTGATGAAGAACATCGACGCGGCGTCGACGTGCTGGTAGGCGACGGTGACCTCAGGGAACTCGACCGACACCTCCTCCACGATCCGCGACCAGAGCCCGCCGGCGTGGGTCAGCACGTTGGTCTTGTGGATCAGCGTCAGGTGCTTGCGCGGGCGCGCCACGGCCCGCTCGAACGCGTAGCGGACGACCCGCTCCACCCCGAAGGCGGTGTTGAGGCTGACCTCGGTGGCGATCTCCTGCGCGGTGTCCTTGCGCAGCACACCGCCGTTGCCGACGTAGGGACCCTCGGTCCCCTCGCGGACGCACAGCATGTCGATCGGGCCGGGCTCGACCAGCGGGCTGCGCACACCGTCGAACAGCTTCGCCGGGCGCAGGTTGACGTGGTGGTCCAGCTCGAAGCGCAGCCGCAGCAGGAGCCCGCGCTCGAGGATGCCCGGGGGCACGCTCGGGTCACCGATGGCACCGAGCAGGATCGCGTCGTGCCGGCGCAGCTCGTCGAGCACCGTGTCGGGCAGCAGCTCCCCCGTCCGCTGCCACCGCGCGGCACCCAGGTCGTAGGGGGTCGTCTCCAGGTCGGGGGCGACCGCGCGGAGGACCTTGAGTCCCTCCGCCACGACCTCGGGTCCGATGCCGTCTCCGGGGATCACTGCCAGGCGCATGGGAAGGGACCCTAGGTCAGGGGGTGGGGTGTTCGGCGGGCCGGGCCGCGCGTGGCCCCACCCCGCCGGGTCCTTGCCCCCGTGTGGGCGCACCGACATCCTGGGCACCGAAGCCGGCACGGGCCGGCCCCGACGGAGGAGAACAGTGAGCCAGTCCGACGACCAGGGTCGAAACGATCCCCAGTCCTCCGCTCCTGGGAACGGGCAGGACCACGGCCAGCCCCCGTACGGGCAGCAGCAGCACGGGCAGCCCCAGCACGGTCAGCAGCAACACGGGCAGGGCCAGTACGGGCAGCAGCAGTACGGGCAACCCCAGTACGGGCAGCACCAGTACGGGCAGAGCCCCTACGGCCAGCCCCAGTACGGGCAGCCCCAGTACGGGGAGCAGCAGTACGGGGAGCAGCAGTTCGGGCAGAGCCCCTACGGCCAGCCGGGGTACGGCACGCCGGCCCCCTACGGTCAGCAGTACCCGCAGCCGTACGGCCCGTACGGCGCTCCCGGCGTCCCCGCCAAGCCGGCCGGCGTGATCACCGCGGCCGTGCTCGGTTTCGTCTACGGCGCCATCGGGCTGCTGGTCACCTTCTTCCTCTTCGTCGTGGGCGCGGCCGCCAGCGGCGCCGGCGGCGGGCTGGACGAGGAGATCCCCGGCTTCGGGGCGGTGACCGGTGCCGTCGGGGGCGTGCTGATCGGCTTCGGTGTGCTGGCCCTGGCCTGGACCGTCGTCATGATCTGGGGGGCGGTCTGGGCCCTCACCGGCCGCAGCCGGGTGCCGCTGCTGGTCGGCGGTTCGATCGCCCTGGCCTTCACCACCATCGGCCTGCTCGGCACCCTGGCCGACGGCACCGCCGGCGATGTCGTGGTGAACCTGATCTTCTTCCTGGCTGCCCTGGCGATCGTCGTCCTGCTGGCCATGAAGCCGGCCACGCAGTTCTTCGCCGCGCACCGCTACCGGCGTACCGGTCACTGAACCGGGTGCTTCCGGCCGGAACGGCCCGTTCCGGCCTGCCGGGCCCCCCTGCAGGTGTGAGGATTGCTACAACCCGCGTCCGTCGGCCCCGACGGATCCCTCGAGCAGGAGGTAGCTGCGATGTCCGGCCCCACGCCCGGTTCCGATCCCGACCACCCGCAGGGAGGGTCGCCGCAGGGGCAGCCCGGCTGGGGCCCGCCGCCCGGCCAGCAGCCCGGCCAGGGATACGGCCAGGGCCAGGGCTACGGCCAGGGGTACGGCCAGGGGTACGGCCAGGGGTACGGCCAGCAGCCCGGTGGCTACCCCGCCGCCCCGGCCGGCTACGGGCAGGCGCCCGCCGGCCAGCGCCCGGGTCAGGTGACGGCGGCCGCCGTCATCGGGGTGGTCATCGGCGGGCTCGGGACCCTCGGCGGACTGCTGACCCTCTTCGCGATCGGTGCGGTCTTCGAGGTCGACGCCCTGCTGGGCATCCTGGCGCTGCTGTCGTTCGCGGCCGCCGTCGTCCTGCTGATCGGCGGCATCCAGGTGCTGCGTGGCCAGGACCCGAAGCTGCTCCTCCTCGGCAGCTACGCGTCGATCGGCCTGCAGCTGCTGTACCTGCTCTGGAGCCTGGTGCAGGAGGAGGGCTTCATCTTCACCGGGCTGCTCGGCTTCGTGCTGCCGGTCCTCATCGTCGTGCTGCTGCGCAGCGGCCAGTCCCAGCAGTACTTCGCGGCCCGGGGCCAGTCCGTCTGAGTCCCCACCCCACGCGAGACGGCCCCCGCTGCGTGCGCAGCGGGGGCCGTGGTCGTCGTGCGGCCCGGATCAGTTGCGGGCGGCCGTACCGGTGTAGTCGTCGGACGCCGAGACCCAGCTCATCAGCCCACGCAGCTTGCGCCCGGTCTCCTCGATCGGGTGCGCCTCGGCGGCGGCCCGCTTGGCCTTGAAGTCGGGCGCGCCGGCGTCCTGGTCGGCGATGAAGGCCGCGGCCCAGGAGCCGTCCTTGATCGCGCCGAGGACCTCCTTCATCGACTCCTTGACCCGGGCGTCGATGACCTTGGGCCCGGAGGTGTAGTCGCCGTACTCGGCGGTGTCGGACACCGACCAGCGCTGCTTGGCGATGCCGCCCTCGTACATGAGGTCGACGATCAGCTTCAGCTCGTGCAGGCACTCGAAGTAGGCGACCTCCGGCTGGTAGCCGGCCTCGGTCAGCGTCTCGAACCCGGCGGTGATCAGCGCGCTGGCGCCACCGCACAGGACGGCCTGCTCACCGAACAGGTCGGTCTCGGTCTCCTCGGCGAAGGTGGTCTTGATGACGCCGGCGCGGGTGCCCCCGATCCCCTTCGCGTACGAGAGCGCGAGCGCCTGCGCGCTGCCGCTGGCGTCCTGTTCCACGGCGATCAGGCAGGGCACGCCCTTGCCGTTCTCGAACTCGCGGCGCACCAGGTGGCCGGGGCCCTTCGGGGCGACCATCGCGACGTCGACACCGGCCGGGGGCTTGATGTACCCGAACCGGATGTTGAAGCCGTGGCCGAAGAACAGCGCGTCGCCGTCCTGCAGGTTGGGCTCCACCGACTCGGCGTAGAGGTGCCGCTGCACGTGGTCCGGCGCCAGGATCATGATCAGGTCGGCCTCGGCGGCCGCCTCGGCGGGCGTGACCACCCGCAGCCCCTCGGCCTCGGCCTTCGCCCGGCTCTTGGACCCCTCGGGCAGGCCGACGCGGACGTCGACGCCGGAGTCGCGCAGCGACAGCGCGTGGGCGTGCCCCTGGCTGCCGTAGCCCAGGACGGCGACGGTCCGCCCCTGGATGATCGAGAGGTCGGCGTCGTCGTCGTAGAAGATCTCGGCGGCCATGCTGGTGGTTGTTCCCTTCGGTAGGTGACGTGCTGGAACGGCCCCGTCGCAGGGGCCCGCGGCGTGCGGAGCGCGTCGTGGGGGGCGACGGGGTCCTTGCTCAGGCGGTGCGCTCGACCGGGCGCAAGGTACCGGCGCCGGACATCGCCCGCGGCCCCCGGCCCAGGGCGACGGTCCCCGACTGGGCCATCTCCTTGATCCCGAGGGGGGCGAGCACGGCCAGCAGGGCCTGGAGCTTGTCGGGCGTCCCGGTGGCCTCGAGGGTCACCGTGTCGGGGTTGACGTCGACGACGCGGGCGCGGAACAGCTCGGCGGTCTGCAGCACCTGGGTGCGCTCGGCCATCGGCGCGCGCACCTTCACGAGCAGCAGCTCGCGCTGCACGGCGGCCTCGCCGTCCAGCTCGACGATCTTGATGATCTCGATCAGCTTGTTGAGCTGCTTGGTGATCTGCTCGAGCGGCTGGCTCTCCGCGTCCACGACGATCGTCATGCGGGAGAGGTCGGGGTTCTCGGTCGGCCCGACGGCGAGGGACTCGATGTTGAAGCCGCGACGGCTGAACAGCGCCGAGACGCGGGCCAGCACACCCGACTTGTTCTCGACGAGGACCGACAGTGTGTGACGGGACATGGGTGCGCTCCTCAGACCTGGCCGTCGCCGAAGACCGGGCGCAGGTCGCGCGCGGCCAGGATCGCGTCGTTGCTGGCGCCGGCGGCGACCATCGGCCACACCTGGGCGTCGGCCCCGACGACGAAGTCGATGACCACTGGCGCGTCGTTGATGGCCATGGCCTTCTCGATGACGGCGTCGACGTCGTCCTTGCTCTCGCACCGCAGCCCGACGCAGCCCAGCGCCTCCGCCAGGGCGACGAAGTCGGGGATGCGCACCGGCTTGGGCGAGCCGTCGGGGTTGCGCGCGTGCAGCTTGGTGTTGGAGTAGCGGCCCTCGTAGAAGAGGGTCTGCCACTGCCGGACCATGCCGAGGTTGCCGTTGTTGATGACGGCGACCTTCACCGGGATGCCCTCGATGGCGCAGGTGGCGAGCTCCTGGTTGGTCATCTGGAAGCAGCCGTCGCCGTCGATGGCCCACACGGTGGTGTCGGGGCAGCCGTACTTGGCGCCCATCGCCGCCGGGACGGCGTAGCCCATGGTCCCGAGGCCGCCGCTGTTGAGCCAGGTGCCCGGCTTCTCGTACCTGATGAACTGGGCCGCCCACATCTGGTGCTGACCGACGCCGGAGGTGTAGATCGCCTCCGGACCGGCGATCGCGCCCAGCCGCTCGATGACGTACTGCGGCGACAGCGCGCCGTCCTCGGGCCAGTCGTAGCCGAGCGGGTAGCGCTCGCGCCAGTCGTCGAGCTGCGCCCACCACGCCGCCAGGTCCGGCGTGCGGCCGGCCGCGTGCTCGGCGCGCAGGGCCTCGACCAGCTGCGCGATGGTCTCCTTGGCGTCGCCCACGATCGGCACGTCGGCCTTGCGGTTCTTGCCGATCTCGGCGGGGTCGATGTCTGCGTGGACGACCAGGGCGCCGGGCGCGAAGCTGGAGAGCTCGCCGGTCACCCGGTCGTCGAACCGAGCCCCGAGCGCCACGATCACGTCGGACTTCTGCAGGGCGGTCACCGCCGCGACCGTGCCGTGCATGCCCGGCATGCCCAGGTGCTGGGGGCTGCTGTCGGGGAACGCCCCCCGGGCCATCAGGGTGGTGACGACGGGGGCGCCGGTCAGCTCGGCGAGCTCGGCCAGCTCCGCGGTCGCCTGCGCCTTGAGCACCCCGCCGCCGACGTAGAGGACCGGGCGACGGGCGCCGGCGATCAGGCCGGCCGCCTCGCGGACCTGCTTGCCGTGCGGGCGCGTCGTCGGCTTGTAGCCCGGGAGGTCGAGCCGGGGCGGCCAGGTGAAGTCGGTGGTCGCCTGCAGGACGTCCTTGGGGATGTCGACCAGGACGGGGCCGGGGCGGCCGGTGGAGGCGAGGTGGAACGCCTCGGCGATGCGCTGCGGGATCTCCTCCGCCGTCGTCACCAGGAAGTTGTGCTTGGTCACCGGCATCGTGATGCCGCGGATGTCCGCCTCCTGGAAGGCGTCGGTGCCGATGGCCGCGCTCGGGACCTGGCCGGTGATCGCCACGATCGGGACCGAGTCCATGTAGGCGTCGGCGAGCGGGGTCACCAGGTTGGTGGCGCCGGGGCCGGAGGTGGCCATGCAGACGCCGACCCGGCCGGTGGCCTGGGCGTACCCGGTGGCCGCGTGCCCGGCGCCCTGCTCGTGCCGGACGAGGACGTGGTGGACGTGCGAGTCGAACAGCGGGTCGTACGCCGGGAGGATCGCCCCGCCGGGGATGCCGAAGACGACGTCGACGCCGACCGCCTCGAGGGACCGGACGAGGCTCTGCGCGCCGGTGATGCCGGTGGCCGGCTGGGCGGCGGCCTCGGCCACGGAGCGGGCCGTGGTCTCGACGCCGGTCAGCGCGGCGGCGGCCTCGCGGGTGGCGGCCTCGGAGTGGGGGGCCTCGTTCGGGGTGCTGGTCATCGCGCGGATCTCCTGTGCCTTGCGGCGTGGTGCGGGCTGGTGCGACGGGCGGCGTGCTCGCTGTGCGGCGGATCACGGCCAACAAAAAACCCCTCGTGCCCCGGGCACGAAGGGTCAGCGCGTCGGTCGGTGACCGGACGCGCTAGGCGAGTACGAGGACGCCGAGGGTGCGGGCGTCGGCGAGCATGAGGGTGCGAGGCACGGGGACACTGTGCGCCTGCCGACGCCCCTGCGTCAACCGCCGCGTCCCACCAGGTGGACACCGGCGTCCAGATTCGGCGGTCCCGGCTCGGCCGCGTCGAGTATGGAGTCGTCGAACGAGGCGAGCAGCGCCCGCAGTTCCGCGAACGGCATCGGCCGCCCGAAGAGGTAGCCCTGCAGGTAGCGGCAGTCCATGGCCTGCAGGTGGGCCATCTGCGCCTCGGTCTCCACGCCCTCCGCGACGACGTCCATGCCGAGCGTGCGGCCGAGCTCCACGACGGCGGCCACGAGCACGCGCCCCCGGGGACCGGTCTCGATGCCGGCCACGAACTCGCGGTCCATCTTCAGGATCTGCACCGGCAACCGCGCCAGGTAGGCCAGCGAGGACCACCCCCGCCCGAAGTCGTCCAGGGAGAGGACGACGCCCATGCCGCGGAGCGTCTCGAGGTCGCCGAGCACCCCTTCGTGCACGTCCAGCAGCACGGACTCGGTGATCTCCAGGACCAGCTTGCCGGCGGGCAGCTGGGCGGCGGTGAGCGCGGCGGCCACGTCCGGTGCCAGGCAGCCGGCCTGCAGGTGGCGCACCGAGACGTTCACGCCCATCTGCACGTCCCAGCCGTCGGCCAGGAGCACGGCCGCGTGCTCCGTCGCCACCCCGAGCACCCAGCGCTGGAGCGGCACGATCAGCCCGTCCTCCTCCGCCAGCGGGATGAACTCGTCCGGCGGCACGGTGCCCAGGAGCGGGTGCTCCCAGCGCACGAGCGCCTCCAGCCCGAGCACCCGGCGGTCGTGCACCCCGACGACGGGCTGGTACAGCACGCGCAGCTGGCCCTCGGCGAGCGCCGTGGGCAGGTCCCGGGCCAGCCGGGTGCGGCGGACCAGCGCCGCGTCGATCGCCTCGCCCGAGGAGCGCACGCAGCGCTTGCCCGCGGCCTTGGCCGCCCGCAGGGCGAGATCGGCCTGTCGGACGGTGTCCGACGCGTCGGCGACGGGATCGAGCTCGGCCAGGCCGATGCTCCCCGAGACGGCGAACCGCGGGCCGCTGCCCTGCCCGTCGGCCGACGGCGCACGGAACGGTCGGTCCAGCGCCACGACCAGCCGCTCGGCGAGCCCGGTCGCCTCTCCGAGCCCCCCGGGCACCAGCAGCGCGAACTCGTCCCCGCCGAGGCGGGCGACGAGGTCCTGCGCGCGGGCGCCGTCGCGCAGCTGGTCGGCCACCTGGACGAGCAGCTGGTCGCCGGCCTCGTGTCCGGCGACGTCGTTGACGGCCTTGAAGCCGTCGAGGTCGACCAGCAGCACGCAGCCCGCGTGCCCCTCGGCGGCGCGTAGCCGCGCGTCCTCCAGGGCGGCGAGGAACCGGGCGCGGTTGGGCAGCCCGGTCAGGTAGTCGGTGTAGGCCATGCGCTCCAGCTCCCGCTGGGTGGTCCGGCGAGCGGTGACGTCGCGCAGGTGGAGGACCAGGCCCTCCCGCAGCCCGGTCCCCGGCACCCCGGCCCGCGCGGCACCGGCGAGCTCGACGTCGCGCCGGTCCCCGCCGCGGGTGCGCAGCCGCACGGTCGGCGGCAGTGCGGCGGGGTCCGCCGGCACCCGTCCGCCGAGCACGTCCTCGAGCACCACGTGGTCGTCGGGGTCGACCAGGTCGGCCAGCAGGCGACCGGTGAGCTCCCGCTCGGGCCACCCGAGCTGACCGTCGGCCGCGCCGGAGACCCAGCGGACCCGGCCGCCGCCGTCCAGCACCACGGTGACGTCCTCGGCGCTGGCGGCCAGCGCGCGGAAGTAGGCCTCGGTCTGCAGCAGCCGGCGGGTGAGCCGCCCACCGTCGACCACCCACAGCAGGCTGCGGATCGAGGTGCAGACCATGAGCAACCCGATCGCCACCTGCTCGAGCCGGGTGAACACGTGCCCGGCGCTCAGCACCACGATGACCACGCCGGCGACCCCGTAGGCCGACGCGTGGCTGACGGCCAGGCCGAACAGCGGCAGGCCGTCGGCATCCCTGCCCTGCGCGGGGAGCCGCCCGGGGTCGGTGTCCACGGCGCGGACGCCGGCGGCGAGCATCCCCGACCAGGCGATGCTGACCAGCAGGTCCGCGGGCCGCTCCCCCAGCACATGGGCCAAGGCGGGCGCGACCCCGAGGACCGCCGTCCCCACCGCCGCGACCAGCAGCCACACCGCCGGGCGCCGGCGGGACGCGGGCGCCCGGGTGACGACCACGAGCGCCACCGCGCACAGCAGCGCACCCGCGGCGGGGTACCCCATGTTCTGCAGCACGCCGGTGACGCCGCCGCCGCGGACGCCCGACCGGGAGAGCACGAGCCCGGTGAGGAGCACGACCGCGACCAGCACGATGGCGCCGTCGAGCAGCTCCCGCACGCCGGCCCGCCCGCTCCGGCGCGGCAGCAGCAGGAAGCAGGCCGCGAGGCCGAGCGGCAGCGCGAGCACCTGCGGGACGTGGACCAGCGCGCCGTCCACGGCGCCGAGGAGGCGGCCGGCGGCCAGCAGCACGCCGGCCGCCGCCACCGCCTGCCACGGCCGGCGGGCGGCGGGGTCCAGCCGGGCCGCGTGCCTGCGGACGACGAGGGCGGTGGCGAGTGCTGCGCCCGCGAGGAGGACGGTCAGCAGGCGTTCGGCGCCCGCACCCAGGCCGGGCCGGGCGATACCGCCGCACAGCGCCAGCACGGCGAGCGCGACGTAGAGGAACACCGACTCCCGCCGCTCCCGCGCGGACGCGGCCGACGGCAGCAGGCCGATCGGGCAGGTGCGCAGCGGCGCGGCGAACGGGAGCGCCGCGAACGGCTCGGGCACCGACGGCGCACCGCCGTCCCGTCGCCGCGCGTCGGAGTCCACGACCCTCTGGTCGGCAAGGACCCCGGGGCGGTGGAGCCGCCACCGTCCCGGGGTCACCCCAAGGGGGGTCAGCCGCAGATGGCGCCCTGGGCGGCCGAACCGACGAGCTTGGCGTACTTGCCGAGCACGCCGGTGGTGTAGCGCGGCGGCAGCGGCTCCCAGCCCTCGGCCCGGCGGGCCAGCTCGTCGGCGTCGACCAGCAGGTCCAGCGTGCGGGTCGTCAGGTCCAGCCGGATGCGGTCGCCGTCGCGCACGAAGGCGATCGGGCCCCCGTCGGTCGCCTCCGGGGCGACGTGGCCGATGCACAGGCCGGTGGTGCCGCCGGAGAACCGGCCGTCGGTGAGCAGCAGGACGTCCTTGCCGAGTCCGGCGCCCTTGATCGCGCCGGTGACCGCGAGCATCTCGCGCATGCCCGGGCCGCCCCGGGGGCCCTCGTAGCGGATGACGACGACGTCGCCGGCCTGCAGCGTGCCCTCGGTGACGGCGTCCATGGCCCCCTGCTCGCCGTCGAACACGCGGGCGGTGCCCTCGAACACGTCGGCGTCGAAGCCGGCCGACTTCACGACCGCGCCCTCGGGGGCCAGCGAACCGCGGAGCACCGAGAGCCCACCGGTCGCGTGGATCGGGTCGTTCATCGCGTGGATGATCGCGCCGTCGGGGTCCGGCGGGGCGATGTCGGCCAGGTTCTCGGCCATCGTCTTCCCGGTGACGGTGAGCACGTCGCCGTGCAGCAGACCGGCGTCCAGGAGGGCGCGCAGGACCACCGGGACCCCGCCGACGCGGTCGACGTCGGTCATGACGAACCGGCCGAAGGGCTTGACGTCGGCCAGGAGCGGGGTGCGGTCGCCGATCCGGTTGAAGTCCTCGAGCTCGAGGTCCACCTGCGCCTCGTGCGCGATCGCCATGAGGTGCAGGACGGCGTTGGTCGAGCCGCCGAGCGCCATGACCACGGTGATCGCGTTCTCGAACGCCTTCTTCGTCATGATCTGGCGCGCGGTGATGCCCTTGCGCAGCAGGTTGACCACCGCCTCACCGGAGGCGACCGCGTACGCGTCGCGCCGGTTGTCGGGGGCCGGCGGGGCGGCGCTGCCGGGCAGCGCCATGCCCAGGGCCTCGGCGACGCTGGCCATCGTGTTGGCGGTGTACATGCCCCCGCACGAGCCCTGGCCGGGGCAGGCGGCGCGCTCGATCGCGTCGAGCTCGTCCTGGGTGATCAGCCCGCGGGCGCAGGCCCCGACGCCCTCGAAGACGTCGATGATCGTCAGGTCCCGGTCACCGAGCTTGCCCGGCATCGTGGAGCCCGAGTAGAGGAAGACGCTGGCCAGGTCCAGGCGCGCGGCGGCCATGAGCATGCCCGGCAGGGACTTGTCGCAGCCGGCCAGCAGCACCGAGCCGTCCAGCCGCTCGGCGAACATGACGGTCTCGACCGAGTCGGCGATGACCTCGCGGGACACCAGCGAGGCGCGCATGCCCTCGTGGCCCATGGAGATGCCGTCGGAGACCGAGATGGTGCCGAACTCCAGCGGGAAGCCGCCGGCGGCGTGCACCCCCTCCTTGGCCCGCTTGGCCAGCCGGTCCAGCGACAGGTTGCACGGGGTGATCTCGTTCCAGGAGGACGCGACGCCGATCTGCGGCTTGGCGAAGTCGTCGTCCCCCATCCCGACCGCACGCAGCATCGCCCGCGCCGGGGCCTTCGCCAGCCCGTCGGTCACCTCGTAGCTGCGGGGCTTGAGCGGGCTGTGCGTCGCGCTCGCTGGCTCGTTTCCGGGGATGAGGTCCTCGCCGATCGTCACGAGCGGCGATGGTAGGCCCGTCGCCGGACCGACCGGGGGGCGCGGGTGGGAGGATCGCCCTCCGTGACCCCTCCTGCCCGCTTCCGGATGAACCGGAGCGCGCTGCTGCCCGTGATCCTGCTGGCCCTCGGCATCCTCCCCACCGCCCTCGTGAGCCCGTGGACCCTCCTGCTGCTGCTGGTCCCGGTGGCCGTGGCCGCCTGGGTCCTGCGGACCGGCGTCGACGTCGACGACCGCGGCATCACCGCACGCTCGCTCGTGGGATCCCGGACCGTGCCCTGGCCCGAGCTGGCGGGCATCCGTCTCGGCCGGCGGGGGGAGCTGTGGCTGGTGACGACGAGGTCGACCGAGGTGCGGCTGCCGGTGCTGCGGGTGCGTGACCTGCCCCGCCTGGCCGCTGCCTCGGGCGGGCGCCTCGACGATCCTTCCGCCCGCCCCGTGGGTCAGTAGTCGCCGACGACGTTGGCCAGCGGCCGACCCGCGAGGATCCGGCCGATCTGCTCGGTGACCGCCGCCGTGGCCCGCTCACGGGTCGCCGGCACCTCCCCGCCGACGTGCGGGGTGAGCAGCAGGTTCGCCGCATCCCACAGCGGGTGGCCCTCCGGGAGCGGCTCGGGATCGGTGACGTCGAGGGCCGCGCGCAGTCGCCCGGACGAGAGCTCGGCCAGCAGGGCCCCCGTGTCCACGACCGGCCCGCGCGCCGCGTTCACCAGCAGGGCACCGTCGGGCATGGCGGCCAGGAAGCGCGCGTCGACCAGCCCGGTGGTCTCCGGGGTCAGGGGGACGAGCAGCACGACGACGTCGGCTGCGGGCAGCAGCTCCGGCAGCTCGGCCACCGTGCGCACGCCCTCGCGCGGGCGGCGGGCCACGTAGGTCAGCCGCACGTCGAAGCCGGCGAGCATCCGGCCCACCGTGATCGCGATGTCGCCGGCGCCGACGACCAGCACCCGCGCGCCGACCAGTGACCGGTGCGTGGCGAACGACCACCGTCCGGCCTCCTGCTCACGGACGAAGAACGGCAGCCCGCGCTGGGCAGCGAGAGTCGCCGCCACGACCCATTCGGCGGTCGCCGGGGTGTGCGCGCCCCGGGCGTTGCAGAGCACGACGCCCTCGGGCATGCGCCCGGCGAACCCCTCCGCCCCGGCGCTGGTCAGCTGCACCAGCCGCAGCCGCGGCAACGCGTCGAGGAAGCCGTCCGGCGGCGGCGCGGAGCCACCGCCGGCCACCCAGACCTGGGCCTGCGCGGGCTCGCCGCGGGGCGGGCCGTCCGCCGGCGCCACCCGGTGCGCCCGCACCCGCGGCGACAGCGCCTCCACCACCTCCGCCAGGCGCCGGGAGGGCACCAGCACGTGCAGCGTCTCGTCGGCCGTCAGCTCGAGCGTCGTCACCGCCTCACGCTAGCCAGCCCCGGTCGCACGCGCGCACGCCGACAGCGCATCCGCCGCACGTACCCTGGGCCCGGTGAGACCGAGGAGGGCGCGGAGCGCGCCGCGGGTGGTCACCGCACTCCTCGCCGGAGTGCTGCTGGCCGGCTGCGGCGGGGGCGGCTACGAGCCCGCCGGCCCGTTCCGGCCGCTGCCGGAAGCCCCCCCGCCCCAGGTGGGTCCGCCCCCGGCAACCCTGCCGCCGCCGGCGGACCCCGCCCAGCCGGGCTCGGGCGAGGAGGTCGGCGACCCCAACGTCGTCGCCACCGGGCTCAGCGTGCCCACGGGACTGGTCGTGCTGCCCGACGGGTCGGCGATCGTGGGCGAGCGGGACACCGGCCGCCTGCTGCAGGTCTTCCCCGACCGGTCGCCGGCGCGGGAGCTCATGACCGTTCCGGAGCTGGACACCAGTGGTGACGGCGGGCTCCTGGGCCTCGCCCTCTCCCCCACCTTCGCGGAGGACGGGCTGCTGTTCGCCTACGTCACCACCGCGACCGACAACCGCGTCGTGCGGTTCCCCGTCGGCGGGACGCCGAACCCGGTGCTGACCGGCATCCCGCGCGGTGAGACGGGCAACGGCGGCGGCCTGCTCACCGGAGCCGACGGCCACCTCTACGTCGGCACCGGGGACGCCGGGGACCCGGCGCTCGCCGCCGACCCGGACTCGCTGGCCGGCAAGGTGCTGCGCATCGACGTCTTCGGGCGCGCGGTCGGTGGGAGCAGCCCGGTGCACAGCCGGGGGTACCGCGACGTGACGGCACTCTGCCAGGACGGCGAGCGGCTCTACGCCACCGACGAGTCACGGCAGGGCCCCGACGAGGTCGACGTCGTCCAGGAGGGGGGCGTCGGCACGCTCCTGCTGCCGATCCCGGCCGAGGAGGGCGGTCTCGGCGGCTGCGCGGCGGCGAACGGCACGGTGTTCCTGGGCGCGCTCGACGGGCAGCGGGTGCACGTGATCACGCTCGACGAGAACGGCGTCCCGGTCGAGGGGGCCGCCGACGAGGTGCTCGTCGGCAGCTACGGCCGGCTGCGCACCGTCGTCCTCGACCCCGAGGGCGCGCTCTGGGTGACGACGTCCAACCGCGACGGCCTCGGCGCCCCCGCCGACGACGACGACAAGGTGCTGCGGATCCGTCCCCCCGGCGGCCAGCCGAATTCGCCGCTGTAGGGATCAGCGCACGAACCGGTGGACGACGTGCAGCCGGGAGTCGATCGGGTTGTCCGGGGTCAGCTCCCCCTCCGCGTACCAGGTCGCGCCCGCCCGCCGCAGTGCCCGCCAGGAGGCCTCGTTGGCCGCCACCACCGGCACCAGGACGTCGTGTGCGTCGGGGTGGTCGGCGAAGCCGCGCGCCACGGCCGCCGCGATCAGCGCGGCACCGAGCCCCCGGCCGCGGGCCGACGGCTCCCCCACCAGGTAGTCGATGCTCAGCGCCCCCGGCGGCACGGGGCACACCGCGCTGAGCTCGGCGAGGGACTCCGGCTCGTCGTCGAAGCGGTAGACCTGCACCAGCCCGAACGGCTCGCCGTCGTGCACGCCGAGGTACACCGAGGTGGCGTCGGTGCCGTCGATGCTGGGCCCGTACTGCGCCTCCACCGCTGCGGGGTCGTCGTCCCACCACCGCGCCACGAGAGGCTCGGCGAGCCATCGGGCCAGCAGTGGGAGGTCCGACCGCCGCAGCGGCCGCAGCACCACCTCGGGCAGCTCCACGCCGCAGAGGCTAGGACGAGACGAGCCGCTCCTCGAGCATCCGCTTGACGGTGGCGGCGTCGGCCTTGCCGCGGGTGGTCTTCATGACCGCACCCACCAGCGCCCCGATCGCCTGCACCTTGCCGCCGCGCACCTTCTCGGCGACGTCGGGGTTGCCCTCGATGGCGGCCTCCACCGCGGCGACCAGCTCGTCGGACTCACCCAGCACCGCGAGGCCGCGGGACTCCACGACCGCCGCCGGGTCGCCCTCGCCGGCGAGCACGCCGTCGAGCGCCTGGCGGGCGAGCTGGTCGTTGACCGTCCCGGCCTGCACCAGGCCCGCCAGCTCCGCGACCTGTCGCGGCGTGACCGGCAGCTCGGTGAGCTCGACGCCGGCGTCGTTGGCGCGGCGGGCCAGCTCGCCCAGCCACCACTTGCGGGCGTCGGCGGGCGAGGCACCGGCCGCGACGGTCTCGGCGACCAGGTCGACGGCCCCCGCGTTGGCGATCCACG
The DNA here is from genome assembly GCF_054051175.1 of Blastococcus sp. SYSU DS0753. NCBI lineage: Bacteria > Bacillati > Actinomycetota > Actinomycetes > Geodermatophilales > Geodermatophilaceae > Blastococcus > Blastococcus sp. SYSU DS0753. The sequence goes on from NZ_JBJHAT010000022.1 coordinate 21,593, forward strand.
CCATCTCGGTGGCCGACAGGCCCCACTCCTGCTGCAGCCGGGTCCGGCGGGCGGCGGGGAGCTCGGGCAGCGCGGCACGCAGGCCCTCGATCCACTCCTCGTCCGGGGCGAGCGGGACGAGGTCGGGCTCGGGGAAGTACCGGTAGTCGGTGGCCTCCTCCTTGCTGCGGCCCTCCGAGGTGCTCCCGGTGTCCTCGTGGAAGTGCCGGGTCTCCTGCACGATGCGCCCGCCGGCGTCGAGGACGGCGGCCTGGCGGCGCATCTCGTAGCGGACGGCCCGCTCGACCGAGCGCAGCGAGTTCACGTTCTTGGTCTCGGTGCGCGTGCCCCACTCGAGGCTACCGATCGGCGCCAGCGAGGTGTTGACGTCGCAGCGCAGGTTGCCCTGCTCCATGCGCACCTCGGAGACGCCGAGGGTCAGCAGGATCTCGCGCAGTTCGGTGACGTAGGCCCGGGCCACCTCGGGCGCCTTGGCGCCGGTCCCCGGGATCGGTCGGGTGACGATCTCGACCAGCGGGATGCCGGCGCGGTTGTAGTCGACCAGCGAGTGGTCGGCGCCGTGGATGCGCCCGGTGGCGCCACCGACGTGCAGGTTCTTGCCGGTGTCCTCCTCGATGTGCACCCGCTCGATCTCGACGCGGTAGGTCTCGCCGTCGACCTCGACGTCCAGGTGCCCGGCGGTGCACAGCGGCTCGTCGTACTGGCTGGTCTGGAAGCCCTTGGGGATGTCCGGGTAGAAGTAGTTCTTCCGGGCGAAGCGCGACCAGCCCGCGATCCGGCAGCCCAGCGCCAGGCCGATGCGGATCGTCGACTCGATGGCGGCAGCGTTCACCACCGGCAGGGAGCCGGGCAGCCCCAGGCAGACCGGGCAGGTCTGCGTGTTGGGCTCGGCGCCGAACGTGGTGGAGCAGCCGCAGAACATCTTCGACGCGGTGCCCAGCTCGACGTGCGTCTCCAGACCGATGACCGGCTCGTAGCGGGTCAGGACCTCGTCGAGGCCGACCAGGGTGTCGCTCATGAGGGGTCGTTCTCCTTCGGGGCGGCAGGGCCCTGCTGCTGGCGGCCGGTCACCACGGCGCCGACGGCGGTCAGCACGCCGAGGACCAGGAAGACGGCGAAGACGGCCCGGCCGGTGACGGCCCAGCCGACGATCCCGGCGAGGACGACGAAGGCGGTGAGGGCCCAGGCGGCCTTGAGCGGGCCGTTCACGCCGCGCCGCCGATCGCGTCCAGCAGCGCGTGGCCGCGGGCCGCGTCCTGCGCCGCCTCCAGCGCGGCCGCCACGCGGTAGCAGCGGTCGTCGGCCAGGGCAGGCGCCATGACCTGGAAGCCGACCGGCAGGCCCTCGGAGAGCCCGCACGGCACCGAGATGGCCGGGATGCCCGCGAGGCTGGCCGGCAGCGTGCACAGGTCGGCGGCGTACATGGCGATCGGGTCGTCGACGCGGTCACCCAGTGACCACGCGACGGTGGGGCTGGTCGGGCTGACCAGCACGTCGACGTCGTCCCACGCGGTGGTGAAGTCCCGCGTGATCAGGGTGCGCACCTTCTGCGCCTGCCCGTAGTAGGCGTCGTAGTAGCCGGCCGACAGCGCGTAGGTGCCGAGGATGATCCGGCGCTTCACCTCCGGGCCGAAGCCCTGCTCGCGGGTCAGCGCCATGACCTCGTCGAGGTCGCGGCTGCCGTCGTCACCGACCCGCAGGCCGTACCGGACGCCGTCGAAGCGGGCCAGGTTGGACGACGCCTCGCTGGGCGCGATCAGGTAGTACGCCGGCAGGGCGAGGTCGAACGCCGGGCAGGAGACCTCGCGGACCTCCGCGCCCATGCTCTCCAGCAGGGCCACCGTCTCGCGGAAGCGAGCGAGGACGCCGTCCTCGTAGCCGTCGGTGTGCCCCTCCCCGCCCAGCTCGCGGACGACGCCGACCTTCAGCCCGGCCAGCTCCCCCTGGGCGCCGCGGCGCGCGGCCTCGGCCAGCACGGGCACCGGCGCGTCGATGCTCGTGGAGTCCAGCGGGTCGTGCCCGGCGATGGCCTCGTGCAGCAGTGCGGCGTCCAGCACCGTCCGCGTCATGGGGCCGGCCTGGTCGAGGCTCGAGGAGAAGGCGATCAGCCCGTAGCGGGAGACCGAGCCGTAGGTGGGCTTGTGGCCGACCAGCCCGGTGACGGCGGCCGGCTGGCGGATGGACCCGCCGGTGTCGGTGCCGATGGCCCACGGGGCCAGCCCCGCGGCGACCGCGGCCGAGGAGCCACCCGAGGAGCCACCCGGGATGCGGTCGGTGTCCCAGGGGTTGCGGGTGACCTGGTAGGCGGAGTTCTCGGTGGACGAGCCCATCGCGAACTCGTCCATGTTGGTCTTGCCGAGCAGCACCGTGCCGGCGGCCTTCAGCCGTGCGGCGACGGTCGCGTCGTAGGGCGGCCGCCAGCCCTCGAGGATCCTGGAGCCGCTGGTGGTGGGCACGCCCTCGGTGACGACGACGTCCTTGAGGGCGAGAGGAACGCCGGCCAGCGGGCCGAGCTCGGCCCCGGCGGCGCGGGCGGCGTCGACCTCGCCGGCGGCCTGGAGCGCGGCCTCGGCGTCGACGTGCAGGTAGGCGCCGATGACGGCGTCCTGGTCGCTGATCCGGTCGAGGTACGCGCGCGTCACCTCGACCGCGCTCACCTCGCCGGCCTGCAGCGCCTCGCTGAGCGCGGCGGCGCTCGTGGTCGGGATGGTCACGCCTCCTCCCCGAGGATTCGCGGGACCCGGAAGCGGTCGTCCTCCGCGGCCGGGGCGCCGGCGAGGACGACGTCGCGGGGCAGGCTCGGGCGGGCGGCGTCGGGGCGCATGACGTTGGTCATGGGCACGGCGTGCGTGGTCGGGGCGACCTCGGCGACGTCGGCCTTGCCGACCTGCGCCACGGCGTCCAGCACGGCGGCGAGCTGGCCGGCGAAGAGATCCAGCTCTTCGTCGCTCACGGCGAGCCGGGACAGGTGTGCCAGGTGGGCCACCTCGTCACGGGTCAGTCGACCCTTCGGGGAGGGGGTGCTCATGCTGCGGCGGAACTCCACTTCGGCGGTGCCCGGCGGCCCGCTCTCGGCCCGGGGCGTGACCGGGCCACTCTACGTGGGGCCCTCCGGACGCCGGTCAGCGTGAGAGGCTCCTCCCGATCGCGATCGACGGAGATCGAACGAGGCCCCCCTCCTCCCCACCGCTCGCAGGCTCGCGGCGGGCCCCGGAAGGGGGCCATGGGGCCCATGACCCGGAGGAACCGTGTCCTATCTCCTGCGCCTGGTGCTGCCCGACCGCCCGGGCATCCTCGGTGCGGTGGCGACCGCACTGGGCACCGCAGGCATCGACATCGTCTCGGTGGACGTGCTCGAGCGGGGCAACGGGATCGCGGTCGACGACGTCGTCGTGGACCTGCCGGGCGACCGGCTGCCCGACAGCCTCATCACGGTGGCGCAGGCGGTCGACGGCGTGCGGGTGGAGTCGCTGCGCCCCTTCGCCGGCCCGCTGGACACCCACCGCGAACTGGACCTGCTGGATGCGCTCGCCCGCGGCGATCGCCCGCCGACCGAGCTGCTGACCGCGTCGTTGCCGCGGGTCTTCCACAGCGGCTGGGCGGTGATCCTCGACGACTCGGGGCAACCGGCCCCGCTGACCGAGGGCGCGGTGCTCGCGGCCTCGGACGCGGCGCCGGCCTTTCCCGGCCTCACCTTGCCGTGGCTGCCGCTGAGCGGCCCGCGGCTGCTGCCCAGCGACGACCCCTGGCTGCCGGAGCGGTGGCAGGAGATGGCCATCGAGATGATGGCCGTGCCCTACGGCGCCGGCCGGGCCATCGTGCTCGGCCGCTCCGGCGGCCCGGCATTCCGCCGGTCGGAGCTCCTCCGCCTGGCCCACTTCACCGGGATCGCGACGACGGTCGCCCACCTGCCGCCGCCCTGACCGGCATTCGGCGACCGCCACCAGCGGCCGGCACCCCGCTCGGGCGCCACCAGGACCGCTCGCCGCTCAACCGGAGGAACCCACGGCTCCCCACGCGGGCAGCAAGCGCCGGGCCTCCGCATCGGTGGGCTCGTTGAGGTGGAGATGGTTGCCGAACGGGTCGGCAAGGGTCAGCACGCGAGCTCCCCACGGCGCCTCCTCGATCTCGGGCACCCAGACCGCCGGGCCCCATACCGGCACCTCCGCCCGGCGGGCGTTCAGCTCCTCCCGGAGGGAGTCCAACCCCGCGATCCAGACCAGCACCGTGGCTCCGGCGCCGGGCGTGTAGGCGACCTCGGTCAGGTGCAACGTGGTGGACGCCTGGGTGACCTGCCCGTAGAAGGGCGTCCCCTCTCCGCCCGACGGGCCCCCGAAATCCAGGCGGAACCCGAGGAAGTCGACGTAGAACTGCAACGCGACGTCGACGGAGAAGATTCGCAACACCGGGATGGTGGTGCCCGACCCACCCCACGGCACCCGCACCGGGGACGGCGCGAGCCTGGCGTTGAGGGTGTTCCAGTCCGCCGCGCCCAACTGGCGCGCCACCAGCTCCAGGCACTGGCCGTGCGTCAGCTCGAGCCCCTGCCGCTCGCGCAGCGCGGCGCGGAGCCGCCTGGCCATCTGCTTGGCGGACCGGCTGTCCGGATCGCGCCTCGACTCGGCGTCCGACATGGATCCTCCGATCGGCGAACCCGTCGATGCACGCCAGTGCTCGCGTTGCTGACTGGTTCGCCGTGGTGGACCGGTGGACAGGTCAGTGAAGTCACGATGCGTTCACCACACCCCCGGGGGCGCGAGCGGCCGGCCGCATCAGCCGAGCAGGAACCTAGGCAGCCGCAGCAGGTCGGTCAACCCCCTTCCGGACGCCTCGAGGCCTGGTCGCTGAGCCCCTGACCTGCGCCTTCTTCGTGCTTCGCTTGCACCGACGTTCCTTCGAACACATGATCGAAGGCATGACCGGGACGACGTCAGGGACGACGCTCCCTCCGTCCGCGTCGGGTCGTCCGGCATCGGGCGCCTCCGCTGCCTCGGCGCCCGCCGCCGGCTGGGCCACCGGTCCGCTGGGTGCTGTGCAGGCGGCGGACCGGGAGATCGCCCGGCAGACCGCGCTGCGCGCCCGGGCGGTCGCCGAGTTCGCCGCCACCCGTCCCGCCTCGGCCGATCGCCCGGCGGGCCAGCCGGGGGCCATGAGCGAGGAGCGCCGCGCCGCCCGGCCGGAGGTGCTGGCCGACGTCAGCGAGTGGGCAGCGCAGGAGCTGGTGGTGGCCCTGTCGATCTCCACCCAGGCGGCCGAGCAGCTGCTGACGCGATCGCTGACGCTGGTGCACCGTCTCCCGGGAACGCTGGCCGCACTGGAACGCGGAGATCTCCACCCGGGACACCTCTGGCCGATGCTCGAGCGGGTGGCGCCGATCGCCGACGCGGCGAAGCGGGCCGCCGTCGAACGGGAGCTGCTCCGGTGGATGTCCGGCCGGGTGACCACACCTGCGCAGCTCGGCGCCAAGGCGCGCCGGCTCGGCCTGGCCCGTGACGCACGCGACGAAGCCGCCCGGCTGGCTGCGGCCCTCCGCGAGCGAGGCGTCTCCGTCCGGCCCGATCGCCGCGAGGGCATGGCGGTCCTCGGCGCGCTGCTCACGGTGCCCGAAGCGCAGGCGCTGCTGGATGCGCTGGGGCGCTACGCCGACAATCTGGACGACCCGGACGACCGCAGGACGCGCGGCCAGAAGATGGCCGACTGCCTGCTCGACCTGGTGCTCCGGCCGGAGCAGAACGAACTGCCCGCCGTGCAGGCGCAGCTGACCGTGGTCGCGGGGGTGCGAACCCTGCTCGGCGGCGACCAGCCGGGTGAGATCGGCGGTGAACCCGTACCGGCCGAGGTCGTCCGCGCGCTCGCCCGCGCCCTGGGCCTGCTGCCCGGGCCGGCGCCGGATCCCTGCGAGGAGGGCGCCACGACGGCCGCGGACGGCCACTCGCCGACAGGAGATGGCCGGGCCGACAGCCGGCCGGAGGACGCCCACGGCACCGACTCCTCGCCCGACGACGTCTGCCCCACCGATGCCTGGCCGCTGCACACCCGGGCCACGGAGTGGCGGGAGGCCGACGAGCGGTGGTGGGCGGAGGTCGAGGCCCGCGCTCTCCGGGGCGAATGGGGCGGCGCGGACTACACCCCGGAGGACGAGCTCCTCCGGCGGTGGGCCGAGGAGGCCCGCTTCGAGGCCTGGCTCGAAGCAGCCGGGGCGTTCTCCGAGCCGGCGCCGGACCCCGAAGCGGAAGGATCCCCCGATCCCGGGCTGGAACCGCAACACGGCCCCGGCCCTGACCCGGAACCCGACCCCGGGCCCGGCACCGAGGTGGAACCAGGGACAGACGACGGCGACAGCTCCTCTCACTGGGCCAACGCGCACGGGTCGCTGCAGGCCGCCGCAGACGCCCTGCTCGGCCTGGACCGGGCGATCGGTCGCGCCCGGAGGATGGTGGCCGACGCCCAGCGCGCCGACCGCCAGGACGAGAGCGCGTGGCTGCGCAGCGCCGCCGGCCGGGTCACTCGTGCGCCGAGCGATCTCGACGCCTGCGCCGACGCCGGGGAGTCCCGCCGGGCAGCCCTCGCCGCGCTGCTCGATGCGAGCAGCGGCGGGACGCTGGTCGACCGACCGCGGATCGCGGTGGTCGACGAACTCACCGGCGCGCTGCTCGCGCTCACCGACAGCCGCGAACTCCGCCGCCTGGCCCACTGCGGCGACGCCGCCTGCCGCCGCGCGCCGACCCGGTGCACGCACGACCTCACCGGCCGTCCGGGGCTCGACCCGCCCGGCCCGACCGACGGGTATCGACCCGGGGCCGCGCTCGACCGGTACATCCGCGCCCGCGACCGCCGCTGCCGCTTCCCGAGCTGCCGCCGGCGCGTCCCGCTGGGCGGGGAGCTCGACCACGACCGCCCCTACCCCGAGGGGCCGACGAGTGCGGAGAACCTCACCGGCTTCTGCACCCGCCACCACCGGGGCAAGCACCAGGCGCCCGGCTGGGCCTACGACCTCGCGCCCGACGGCACGCTCACCGTCACCACACCGACCGGCATGGTGGCGAGCACGACTCCCCCGCCCTACTGACCCAGGTGATCGTTGGCGCACCCGGCCGCGGGGCTACTCGCTGCCGTCGCCGATCGACGCGACCTCGCGGGCGGCGTCCGGCCCCTGCTCCAGCAGCACCCGGAAGCCGTCGTCGTCCAGGATCGGTGCCTTCACCTGCACCGCCTTGTCGTACTTGCTGCCCGGGTCGGCGCCCACGACGACGAAGCCGGTCTTCTTCGACACCGAACCGGTCACCTTGCCGCCCCGCTCCTGGATCGCCGCGATCGCCTGGTCGCGGCTGAAGTCGCGCAGCGACCCGGTGACGACCACGGTGACGCCGGTCAGCGGTCCCGGGGGTGCGTCCTCGGCCGCGTCGGCCATGCGCACCCCGGCCTGCCGCCACTTCTCCACGACGTCGCGGTGCCAGTCGACGGCGAACCAGTCGCGCACCGACCTCGCGATCGTCGGACCTACGCCGTCCGCGGCGGCCAGCTCATCCTCCGTGGCGGCGATGATCCGGTCCATCGACCGGAAGTCGCGGGCCAGCGCCTGCGCGGCGGTGGGCCCCACGTGCCGGATCGACAGCGCGACGAGCACCCGCCACAGCGGCACGTCCTTGCGGACCTGCAGGTTGGTCAGCAGCTTGGCGCCGTTGGCCGACAGGGTGCCGTTCTTCCGCGTGAAGAACGGCGAGCGCTGCAGCTGCTCCTCGTCGAGGAAGAACAGATCGCCCTCGTCGGTGAGCAGCCGGCTCTGCAGCAGTGCGACCGCCGCCTCGTAGCCGAGGTTCTCGATGTCGAAGGCGCCACGCCCCGCCACGTGGAAGACCCGTTCCCGCAGCTGCGCCGGGCAGGACCGGGCGTTGGGGCAGCGGATGTCGGCGTCCCCCTCCTTCTCCGGCCGCAGCTCCGTGCCGCACTCGGGGCAGTGGGTCGGCATGACGAACTCGCGCTCGTCGCCGGTCCGGGCCGCGACGACCGGGCCCAGCACCTCGGGGATCACGTCACCGGCCTTGCGGATGACGACCGTGTCGCCGATCAGCACGCCCTTGCGCTTCACCTCGCTGGCGTTGTGCAGGGTGGCCAGCTGCACCGTCGACCCGGCCACCTTCACCGGCTCCATGAAGGCGAACGGCGTCACCCGGCCGGTGCGCCCGACGTTGACCCGGATGTCCAGGAGCTTCGTCGTCGCCTCCTCCGGCGGGTACTTGAACGCGATCGCCCACCGCGGCGCCCGGGAGGTCGACCCCAGCCGACGCTGCAGCGCGACCTGGTCCACCTTCACCACGACACCGTCGATCTCGTGCTCCACCGCGTGGCGCTGCTCGCGGTAGCGCTCGATGTAGGCCCACACGCCCTCGAGATCGGGGACGACCTGGAAGCGGTCGCTCACCGGCAGCCCCAGCGCGCGCAGGCCCTCGTAGGCCGCCGACTGCCGCTCCGGCTCGAAGCCCGTGCGGGCGCCCAGCCCGTGGACGACCATCCGCAGCGGGCGGGACGCGGTGACCTTCGGGTCCTTCTGCCGCAGCGAGCCGGCCGCGGCGTTGCGCGGGTTGGCGAACGGCGGCTTGCCCTGCTCCACCATGGCGGCGTTCACGTCGGCGAACGCGGCGACGGGGAAGTAGATCTCGCCGCGGACCTCCAGCAACTCCGGGACGTCGTCGCCGGTGAGCTGCTGGGGGACGTCGTCCATCGTGCGCACGTTGGCGGTGACGTCCTCGCCGGTCACCCCGTCGCCCCGGGTGGCGGCCCGGACCAGGCGGCCCCGCTCGTAGACCAGGTCGACGGCCACCCCGTCGACCTTCAGCTCGCACAGGTAGCTGGCCTCCGCCGCGCCCTCCCGCTCGGCGCGCGCCGCCCAGGCCGACAGCTCGTCGCTGCTGAAGGCGTTGTCCAGGCTCTGCATGCGCTCCAGGTGCTGCACGGGGGCGAAGGTCGCGGTGAAGCCACCGTTGACCTTCTGGCTGGGCGAGTCCGGGGTGACCAGGGCCGGGTGCGCGGACTCGATCGCCTTCAGCTCGGCCATCAGCTCGTCGTACTGGCCGTCGCTGATCAGCGGCTCGTCGCGCACGTAGTACGCGAAGGCGTACCGGTCCAGCTCCTCGGAGAGGTCGCGGTGGCGCGTGCGGACGTCGTCGGGGACCTCGGTGAGGTCCTCCCGGTCGGCCACCGGGGTGACGGACGGTTCGACGAGGTCGGCGTCGGTGCTCACGGGCGAACGGTATCCGGCGGGTACGACGGTCAACCGGGGCTCACCCGCTCGTGGCGCGGTGCTCCCGGCGGCAGGTCCCTCGCGCTACCCGGGCAGCAGGTACTTCGCGGCCTCGCGCACCTGGCGCATCGCGGCGCGGGCGTAGGACGGCGTCGCCCCCGCGAGTCCACAGGCGGGGGTGAGCGTCACCGCCCCGGGCAGCCGTTCGGCGGCGAACCCCAGCTCGCTCCACCAGGCCTGCACCCGCGACGCCGTCGCCTTCGGAGCCGGCAGTGCGGTGTCGGTGCCCGGCACGACGCCCGGCAGCAGGTGCACCCCGGCGTCGACCGCCTCACCCACCGCGTCGAGGTCCTGGACCAGGCCCAGGTCGAACGAGAGTCCGGCCGCGCCGGCTGCACGGAACAGGGTGAGCGGCATGCGCGGCGCGCAGCAGTGCACCACCACGGGGCCGGGCAGCGCCCGCAGGACGGCGGCCAGCTCCTGCTCGACGACGTCGGCGGCGACCGCCGGCAGCTTCCCGAAACCGCTGATCGTCGGCAGCCCGCCCTGGAGCACCGCGGGAACCGACGGCTCGTCGAGCTGGACCACGATCCGCGCGCCGGGGAGCCGGTTCTGCACGGCCGCCACGTGCGCGGAGAGCCCCTCGGCCAGCGACTGACCCAGATCGCGCCGCGCCCCGGGATCGACCACCGCCCGGTCCCCCCGAGTGCGCTCCAGCCCCGCGGCGAGGGTCCACGGCCCGGTGGCCTGCACCTTGAACGGCCCCGTCCAGTCCTCGGCCACGTCGTGCAGCGCGTCGAGGTCCCGGGCGAGGAACTCCTCGGCCCGCTGCTGGTCCATCCCGGGCCGCGGCACCAGCCGCCAGCCCGAGGGGGTGAGGTCGACCGCGAGGCCGACCAGCAGCGCCGCGGTGCGCCCGAGCATGTCGGCCCCGGGGCCCCGGCCGGGCAGCTCGGGGAGGTGGGCGAACCCCGGCAGCTCCCCCACCACCGTGCGCGCCGCCTCGGCCGGGTCGCTGCCCGGCAGGGATCCCACACCGGTGGCGGGGCCCCAGGGCGGACCGGCCGGCTGGGCGCCGTCGGCAGCCCCCGGGGCGGGATGGGCGGGGTCGAGCGGGGAGACCACGGCGGCGACGGTAGCCCGTCGCCCGGAGCACCGGTTCAGCAGGCCAGCCGCTGGTCGGTCGGGACGGCGAGCCCCAGCGCCGGCGGACCCACCGGGGAGCGCGACCCGAGATACGCCACCAGGGCCCGGCGGTCCGAGGGCCCGCGCACGACGTCGTCGCCCTCGGCGAAGGAGGTGTACCCCTCGCCCCCCTCGCGCAGGTAGCTCGTCATAGCCACCCGGTAACGCCCCTCCGGCTCGACGCGCGCGCCGTCGATCTCCAGGGAGCAGGGGTCCACGCGGTCGCCCAGCGGCCGGGCCGGGTCGTAGCGGTAGGTCAGGCTGCTGGAGGTGCTCAGCACGAGGACGTCCGCGTGGGTGAACTGGTGTTCCAGCGCCTCCCGGATCGCCGCACCGGAGACGGTGAGGGTCTCGACGCGGAACCCGAACGGCAGGGCGCGGAATGCGTCCCGGTAGGTCACGACGCCGTCGGCGCCCGGCGGGTCGCCGTCGTCCCGGAGCAGGCCGGCCCGCAGCATGGGCACGGTCGTGAAGGCGAGGACGGGACGGCCGTGCCGCTCGTCCTGCACGGCGGCGAGGAACGCATCCGCCACCAGCACGCCCATGGGCGACTCCGGCGCCGGCCCGGCCGGGACGTCCTCGGCCACCTCGCCCACCACCCGGTCGCCCTCGGGCTCGGCACGGGCCACCCAGTGCCCGACGATCCGCTCCACCTCCGCGTCCGCGGCGGTGCGCAGGACCGGCACGGCCGTGGCGGTCGTGCGCTCCCGGTCCACGTCGCCGTCGGCGCGGACGACCAGCCGCAGGTCGGTGACCGTCCGCCCGTAGGTGGCCGCCTGCGTCACCGGCCGCGGAGCGCCGTCGGGGTCGGCCAGCGAGCAGGTGTACGGCGCGTGCGTGTGCCCGCCGATGATCACGTCGACAGCGGGTGACACCTCGGCGTTCAGCGCACCCGCCGGGGTGCCCGCGAGCTCCCCGACGCAGGTGTCCGGCGTCGTGCCCGGCGGCTGGCCGCCACCCTCGTGCGCCAGCAGGACGATCGCCTCCACCCCGCGCTCCTGCAGCTCGGCGGCGTACCGGTTCGCCCCTGCGGCCGGGGGCTCGATCGTCAGCCCCGCGAGCGCCGAACCGGGGACGTAGTCGAGGGTCTCGCGGGTGACGACCCCGATGATCCCGACCTGCGTGCCTCCGCTGGTGCGCACCACCGCGTACGGGGGGAGCGCCGGCTCGCCGGTGTCGGTGTCCCGGACGTTGGCGGCGAGGTAGCCGAACCCCGAGCCGGAGAACTCCTCGCCGGTGCTGTCGCGGAAGCAGCCCTCCGTCCGCCGCGCCACGCCGTCGCAGGCGCCGATGTCGTCGGAGAACTGCCCGTCGGTCGCACCGGACAGCCGGAACAGCTCCTCCTTGCCGCGGTCGAACTCGTGGTTGCCGACCGCGGCGAAGTCCAGACCCAGGGCGTCGAGGACCTCGATGGCCGGTTCGTCCTGGTACAGCGTGGAGGCGAGCGTCGAAGCGCCCACCAGGTCACCCGCGGCCAGGGTGAGGGAGTCCTGCTCGGCGCCGCCGAAGTCCGCCCGCCGGTCGGCGAGCGTCGCGGCCAGGTACGCGGCCCCGCCGACGGGCCAGGGGCCGTCGTCGGGCGTGTCCGGGACCCCATCGGCCCCGGGCCCCGGCTCACCGGTGTCGAGGAGACCGTCCACGCCCGCCGGCACGTCCAGCCTGCCGTGGAAGTCGTTGAGGGCGAGCACCTGCACCGTGGTCTCGGTGACCGGGGTGGCGGTCCTCTCCGTCGCGGCGGGCTCGCCGTCCGCCGTCGGCGCGACCGTGCTCCGGCAGGCGGTCAGGAGCAGCAGCGAGAGCGCGACGGCCGGCGCTCCGACGCGGTGGGACAGGAGCACAGGACCTCCTCGTCGAGCCGGGCAGGACCACCAAGATGATCACGCCCCCGGCGGACCTGCCACCCGGGAACGCACAGGTCGCCGGTGGCTCCGTCGGTGACGCCGGAGGCCGGCCCCCGCGGTGCGGGAACCGGCCTCCGGTCAGCGTGCTCGGTCGGCGCGGCGGCTCAGCCGAGCGTGAAGGTGGTCGTCGCCCACTCACCCGAGGTGCCGGTCACCGTCACCGTGTACTCGCCGGCCGGAGCCCGCTTGGGCACCGGGAAGCGCATCGTGGCGGTGCCCTGCGCATCGGTCCGGCCCTCGGCCAGGCGGCGCCCGTCGGACAGCACCGCGGTCACCTTCTCGCGGGGGCCGAAGTCCGCCACGGTCACCGAGATCACGTCGCCGAGGTCCGGGGTGGCCGTGGAGAGGGTGGCCGTGGCGTCGCACGGGCCGGCCACGGCGCTGGTGCCGTCGGCGACCGCCGGCGGCTGCGCCGGGGCGTCGGTGCCGCTGAGACCGGTGGCCACCGGCGGGAGGGGGAAGCTGCCCGGCTGGCCGTGGTCGGCCGCCGGCGGGGCGACCGGGCCGGACGCCGCCTCGAAGTAGGCGACGGCGGTCTCGACGTCGACCGGACCGGTGGCGGGATCCGTCCCGTTGGTGAAGGCGGTGAAGGAGTCGCCGCCGGCGATCAGGAAGGAGTTCGCCGCCACCCGGTAGCTGGCCGCGGGGTCGACGACCTCGGCCGGCAGCGGGCCCGAGCCGTCGGGGTCCAGGGTGATCGACGCCGGGTCGACCCGCTGCCCGTAGGGGTTGGCGGTGTCGAAGCGGTAGGAGAAGCCCTCCGAGGTGCCCAGCCGCAGGGTGCTCGCACGCGGCTGGTCGGACTGGAACTGCTGCTCCAGCACCGCGCGGATGTCAGCGCCGGTCAGGGTGATCGCGTTGACCGTGTTCCCGAACGGCTGCACGGTGAACAGCTCGGCGTAGGTGACCTCGCCGGCCTCGATGTCGGCGCGGAGGCCACCGGGGTTCATGAACGCCAGCACGGGGTCGCCGTAGGCGGGGTCGACCTGCAGCGCCTCCAGCTGCATCTGCGCCACCAGGTTGCCCAGGCTGGACTCGCCGTCCCGGACGGGGCGGAACACCGGCTGCCCCGTCGTCGGGTCGGTGGTCCAGGTGCCGGCGCGGCGGATGTCCTCGCTGGCGGTGCCGACGACGCGGTCACCCGCCTCGGCGGACCGCTCGTCCCAGTACTCCACGATCCCCGCGATCTCGGCGTCCGGGTTGTCGCGCAGCACCGGGACGTTCGCCGCCCGGTAGTCGCACCCTCGCTGCACGTCACCGGTGCGGCCGTCCAGCGTCAGCCGGATGTCGCTGACCAGGCGGCCGTAGGAGCCGGCCTGGGTGATCAGCCGCGGCTGGCCGGCGGGGTCGGCCACCAGGCAGGAGTAGCTCGCGTGGCTGTGCGAGCTGACGATCAGGTCGACGGCCGGGGAGACCCGGTCGTTGATGTCGACGACCGGGCCGGTCAGCTCGTCGCAGCCGTTGAAGTCGGCCGCGTCCTCGCCGGTGTTCTCCCCGCCCTCGTGCAGGAGCACGCCGATGGCCTCGATGCCCTGCTCCCGCAGCTCGGGGACCCAGCGGTTGACCGCCTCGGCCTCGTCGCCGAAGTCGACGTCGGCGATGCCGGTCGGGGAGACGATGGTCGGGGTGGTGTCGGTGACCACACCGATGAGGGCGATCTTCTTGCCGCCGGCCACGTCGAAGACCTGGTACGGGGGCAGGATCGGCTGGTCCGTGCCCTTGGCGTAGACGTTGGCCGCCAGGTAGGGGAAGTCGGCGCCGCGGAACGCGTTCCCAGTGCTGTCCTCGAAGCAACCGGTCACCCCGACCTCGACGCCCTCGCAGGCCTCGACGTCGTCGGTGAACGTGCCGTCGGTGGCCGCCGAGATGCGGCGCAGCTCGTCGGTGCCGCGGTCGAACTCGTGGTTGCCCACGACCGAGACGTCCAGACCCAGTGCGTTGAAGACCTCGATCGTCGGCTCGTCCTGGAAGACGCTGGAGTCGAACGGCGAGGCGCCGATCAGGTCGCCGGTGCTGACGAAGAGCGACGAGTCGGCGTTCCCGCCGGACTGCACGAACGCGGCCCGGGTCTCCTCGACGGTGCTCGCCAGGCTCGCGGCGCCGCCGACCAGGACGGTGCCGTCGTCGGCGGTGCCGGCGACGCCGTCGGGGCCGGGGCCCTCACCGGTGACCAGCGTCGCGTCGCTGCCCGTGGTCTCGGAGATCCGGCCGTGGAAGTCGTTGATCGCGAGGAGCTGGACCGGGACGTCGGCGTAGCGGTCCGGAACGGGGGCGGCCGAGGCCACGGCCGGCAGGCCCACCACCACGGCCGACGCCGCCAGGGTGGCGGTCAGGGAGAGGCGCGTTCTGCGCACGGGAGGTCCTCCAGAAGGGCGTGCGGGACCAGACCGCCGGGAGGGACGGCCTGCGGGTTCGGTGCACGGAGTCGAGCTGCGCGCTCGCGCTCGGGGAGACGGTTCGCGTGAAAGCTAGCGGGCGGCCCGGCTCATGCCAAGGCCCCGTGACGAACCGTCCCTCCTCGTTCACCGGCGGTTCGGATCGCGGCCTGTCCCAGGACCCGGTCACCACGTTCGGCGTCGGGTTCGTAGAGCACCGCCGACTGCCCGGCGGCCACCCCGCGCTGCTCGGCGTCGAGCAGGATCCGCAGCCCGCCGGTCTCGTCGGCGGTCACCGTGCAGGGCACGGGCGTGCCGTGCGCGCGCAGCTGCACCTCCGCCCGGAACGGCGGCACCGGCGGCTCCCCGGTCCACGTCGGAGCGCCGGTGACGACCAGTTCCACGCCGGCGAGGTCGGCGGTGCCGATGGTCACCGTCCGGGTGACCGGCTCGATCCCGAGCACGTAGCGGGGGCGCGAGTCACCGGCGCTCACCCCGAGGCCGCGCCGCTGGCCGACGGTGAAGCCGTAGGTGCCGTCGTGCTCGCCGACGGTCGCGCCGGTGGCGGCGTCGACGACGGGGCCGGGGCGGCTGCCCAGCCGGCGGGCGAGGAAGCCGCGGGTGTCGCCGTCCGGGATGAAGCAGATGTCGTGCGAGTCCGCCTTGGTGGCGACGGCGAAGCCCCGCTCCGCCGCGATCTCCCGCACGCAGTCCTTCGTCATGCCCCCCAGCGGGAACATCGCCGCGGCCAGCTGCTCCGCGGTCAGCACCCCGAGCACGTAGGACTGGTCCTTCGCGGCGTCGACCGACCGCCGCAGCTCGCCGTCGGCCAGCCGCGCGTGGTGGCCGGTGACGACGGCGTCGAAACCGAGCGCCCGCGCCCGGTCCAGGACGGCGGAGAACTTGATCTTCTCGTTGCAGCGCAGGCAGGGGTTCGGCGTGCGACCGGCGGCGTACTCGGCCACGAAGTCCTCGACCACGTCCTCGGTGAACCGCTCGGCCATGTCCCAGACGTAGAACGGGATGCCGAGCTCGTCGGCGACCCGCCGCGCGTCGTGGGAGTCCTCGACGCTGCAGCACCCCCGCGCCCCGCTGCGCAGCGTCTGCCGGTCCGGGGAGAGCGCGAGGTGCACCCCGGTGACGTCGTGGCCGGCATCGACGGCGAGCGCCGCGGCGACGGCGGAGTCCACTCCCCCGCTCATCGCGGCGAGCACCCTCACCGGCGCCCCGTCCCGGCCCGCCGGGCGCGCTCGACCACCGGGGCGATCACCTCGAGCAGGGCGTCGACGTCGTCGTCGGTGCTGGTGTGCCCGAGGCTGAACCGCAGCGAGCTGCGCGCCCGGTCGGGGTCGGCGCCCACGGCCAGCAGGACGTGGCTCGGACGGGCCACCCCGGCGCTGCACGCCGACCCGGTCGAGCACTCGATGCCGCGGGCGTCCAGCAGCATGAGGAGCGCGTCGCCCTCGGCGCCGGGGAACGACAGGTGGGCGTTGCCGGGCAACCTGCCGGGGCCGGAGCGCACCACGTCGTCGAGCGGGGCACCGTTGAGCTGCGCGTCGGGCACCTGCGCGGCGACGCCGGCCACCAGCCGGTCGCGCAGCCGGGCCAGGTCCGCGGCCCGCTCGACGCGGCCCTGCACCGCCGTGTGCGCGGCCACCGCCAGCCCGACGATGGCGGCGACGTCGAGGGTGCCGGAGCGGACGTCGCGCTCCTGGCCTCCTCCGTGCAGCAGCGGCGTGCACTCGGCGTCGCGGCGCAGCAGGAGGGCGCCGGCGCCCATGGGCCCGCCCAGCTTGTGCCCGGTCATCGTGAGCGCGTCGACGCCGCTGGCGCCGAAGTCGACCAGCACCTGCCCGACGGCCTGCACCGCGTCGGTGTGGAAGGGGACGCCGACGTCGTGCGCGGTGGCCGCGAGCGCGGCGACGTCGCTGACGGTGCCGATCTCGTTGTTGGCCCACATGACGCTGGCGACCGCGACGTCGCTGCCATCACCGAGCGCCTCGGCGAGCGCCTGCGGGGTGACCCGGCCCGTCGGCTCGACCGGCAGCCAGGTGACCTCGGCGCCCTCGTGCTTGGCCAGCCACTCGACGCTGTCCAGGACGGCGTGGTGCTCGGCCGGGCTGACCACGATCCGGCGACGGCGGGAGTCGGCCTCGCGCCGGGCCCAGAACAGTCCCTTGATCGCGAGGTTGTCGCTCTCCGTGCCACCGCCGGTGAACAGCACCTCCGAGGGCCGGGCACCCAGCGCCTCGGCCAGCCGCTCGCGGGCCTGCTCGGCGGCGCGGCGCGCGGCCCTGCCGCTCGCGTGCAGCGACGAGGCGTTGCCCACGCGGCCGAGCTGCTCGGTCATCGCGGCGAGCACCTCGGGCAGCATCGGCGTGGTCGCCGCGTGGTCGAGGTAGACCGGCTCGGAGTACGTCATGACGCGCTCAGGGTAGTCGCGGGAACGGCCGCAGCCGCTGTCGCCGTCGGGGAACCACCCGCACGCGGGGCGAGCACCGCGCCGGTGACCGCGACGGCCGACAGCACGACCACCCCGGCCACGACCGCCAGCGGCAGCGTCAGCGCCCCGGTGACCGCAACGGCGACGAGGATCCCGACCACGCCGACGCAGAGCGCGGCTCCGGTGACGTCGGCGATCTGGAAGGCCGCGGAGTCCGCGCCGCGGGTGGCGTCGGACGAGCGGTCCAGCAGCAGGACGCTGAGGCTGGGCATGCCCAGCCCCATGCCGAGCCCCGCCACCGCCCAGCTCGCGTACGCCGGCCAGCCGCCGATACCCGGGACGGCGATGGCCGCGGTGGCCAGCAGCCCTGCGGTCAGGACCACGAACCCGAGCCGCAGCAGGCGCACCCGCGACCAGTGCGCGTTGCGCCCCTGCAGCTGCGAGGCGGTGGCCCAGCCCAGGGCGCCGGCGGTGAGCGGGATCCCCGCGGCGGTGGCGGAGTACCCGTGCAGCTCGGTGAGGGCCAGCGGGAGCAGGGCGTCCATGCCGAAGAAGGCGCCGGCCAGCAGGCCGCGCCCGGCGACCACCGCGGGCAGCCCCGGTCGGGCGACGGCGGTGCCCGCGGGCAGCAGCGGGCGGAGGCCGACGACCAGGGCCAGCAGCCCGGCGACGGCCAGCCCGGCCGCCAGGAGGTCCAGGCGCTGCCCGGCGTACTGCAGCGCCCCGATGCCCACGCCGGCCAGCAGCGCCCACCAGCGGCGGGCGGACGCGGGGGCGGCGGCCGCGGCCGGCCGGGGCAGCGCGCGGACTGCGGGCAGCACCAGCCCGAGGCCGAGGAGGATGAGCGGCAGCAGCCCGAGGAAGACCAGCCGCCAGGTGAGGTGGGTGGTGAGCAGCCCGGCGACGACCGGGCCGATCAGCGCCGGCAGCACCCAGGCCGCGGCGAACGCGCCGAACAGCCGGGGCCGCAGGCCGGGGGCGAACGCCTGACCGGCCACCACGTACAGCGAGACGGCGATGACGCCCCCGCCGACGCCCTGCAGCGCCCGCGCCGCGACGAACACCGCCATGTGCCCCGAGACGCCGGCGGCGAGCAGCCCCGCCGCGAAGACCGCCACACCGGTCAGCAGCGCGACCCGGGACCCGCGGCGGTCACCCAGGTCACCGCCGAGCACCATCCCGACGACGGAGGCGACGAGGAAGGCGCTGAACGGCCACGCGTACCAGGCGAGCCCGTCGAGCTCCCGCACCGCGGTCGGCATCGCGGTCGCCACCGCCATCGCCTCGAAGGCGACGAAGGTGACCAGCATCAGCAGCCCGGCGGTGGTCAGCCGGTGCACCCGGTCGAACAGCGTCGGGGGCGCTCCGGTCTCCACGCCGTGGCCAACCACGCGCGCCCCCGGCTGCTTCCCGTCCCCCGACACGAGTCGAGCGCCGACCCCCGGAGGGATCGGCGCTCGACCGGTTGTTCAAGCCTTGCGGGTTCAGTCCGCGCGGCCGGCCCCGTCCAGAGGCTCACGCCGAGCGGAGCGAGGCATGAGGAGGACGGGGTCCTTCACTTGCGGGCGTTGATCTGCTCGGTGGCCTGCGGCACGACCGTGTTCAGGTCGCCGATGACACCGAAGTCGGCCAGCTCGAAGATCGGGGCCTCGGGGTCCTTGTTGATGGCCACGATGGTCTTCGAGGTCTGCATGCCGGCGCGGTGCTGGATCGCACCCGAGATGCCGACGGCCACGTACAGCTGCGGCGAGACGGTCTTGCCGGTCTGCCCCACCTGGAAGCTGTGCGGGTAGAAGCCGGAGTCCACCGCGGCGCGGGAGGCGCCGACGGCGCCGCCCAGCGAGTCGGCCAGGGCCTCGATGATCGAGAAGTTCTCGGCGCTGGCCACACCGCGACCACCGGAGACGACGATCGAGGCCTCGGTGAGCTCGGGGCGGTTGCTCTTCTGCTCGACGACGCGCTCGACGACCCGGACCTGCTTGGCCGCGTCGCTGATCGACACCGACACGGGCTGCTCGGCGCCGGCGGCCGGAGCCGGCTCGGGGGTGACCGAGTTGCCGCGCAGCGTGTAGATCGGGGTGCCGGTGGTGACCTTCGAGTGGACGATCGTCGCCCCGGCGAACGCGGCCTGGGCCGCGGTGCCGTCGGCGGCGATCTCGGTGACGTCGGTCAGGAAGCCGCTGCCGGTCTTGACGGCCAGGCGCGCGGCGATCTCCTTGCCCTCCGGGGAGGACGGGATGACGACGGCGGCCGGCGACTTCTCGCCCACCAGCTGGGCCAGCACCTCGGCCTTGGGGGCCACGAGGTAGTCGTCGATGTCGGCCGACTCGGCCACGTAGACGGTGGCCGCGCCGTACTCGGCGAGCTGGTCGCGCACGCCGGCCGCGGTGCCGGGGGCGCCGAGGACGACGGCCGAGGGCTCACCGAGCGCGCGGGCCGCGGTGAGGGCCTCCAGGGTGGTCTTGCGGACGCCGCCGCCGGCCGGGTTCAGCTCGGCCAGGACCAGGACCTCTGCCATGATTTTCTCCTCTTCCTTCGATCCGGGCCGGGCTCAGACGATCTTCTGGCTGGCGAGGAAGTCGACGAACTTCTGCGCGCCGTCGCCCTCGTCGGGAACCTTGACGCCCTCGCCCTTGGGCGGGCGGCCGGCGAAGTCGAGCACCTGGGTGGTGGCGTTGGCCAGGCCCACCGTGGAGGCGTCGACGCCGAGGTCGGCCAGGGTCCTGGTCTCGACCGGCTTCTTCTTCGCGGCCATGATCCCCTTGAACGAGGGGTAGCGAGGCTCGTTGATGGTGTCCCAGGTGGAGATGATCGCCGGCAGCGGAGCCTCGAGGGCCCAGTAGCCGCCGTCGGTCTGCCGCTCGACCTTGGCGGTGCCGCCGTCGATGGTGACCTTGCGGGCCCCGGAGAGCTGCGGGATGCCCAGGCGCTCGGCCAGCAGGGCGGGCATGACGCTCATCTGGCTGTCGGTGGCCTCGGCCCCGCACATCACCAGGTCGTACTCGAGCTGCTGCAGGGCGGCGGCCAGGACGGCGCTGATCTGCGAGGCGTCCGAGCCGTGGATCGCCTCGTCGCTGACGTGGACGGCCTTGTCGGCGCCCATGGACAGCGCCTTGCGGATGGCGTCCGTGGCGTCGTCGGGGCCGACGGTGAGGACGGTGACCTCCCCGCCCTGCGCCTCCTTGATGGTGAGCGCCTCCTCGATGGCGTACTCGTCCATCTCGTTGATCACGTTGTCCGCGGACGCCCGGGCGACGGTGTTGTCGGCCGGGTCCAGCTTCCGCTCACTTCCCGAGTCCGGGACCTGCTTGACAAGAACGACGATGTTCATCGCGCTGAACCTTCCTCAGGACGCGTTCAAGACGCGGGCACGGTGACCCGCCTGGCTCCGATCATGGAGGCTACTGCGCAGTAACGCTGCTGCGGCACGAGGGGCCGGTGAGGCACGTCACGCCGACCTCCCCCGCGTCCCGCGGGCCGGCAGGACGCAGGCAAGGTCAGGTCAGGTCGCCGCCCCCGACGGCTCCGGCAGCAACCGGCGCAGCACGTCGGCCAGCGTGATGACGCCGATCACGGCGCCGGCGTGAGTCACCAGCGCGAGGTGGTTCCTGGTCTCCCGCATCGCGGTCAACGCCGCGTGGACGGTGGTGTCCGCGTCGAGGCGGAAGACGGGGCGCGCGAACTGCTCGGCGGGAGCGTCGTCCGGTGCCGAGAGGGTGTCGCGGACGTGCACGACGCCGGCGATCCCCGCTCCGTCGTCGAGCAGGATCCGCAGGTGCCCGGTCGTCCGGGTGGCTTCGCGCACCTCACCGGCGGTCCCGTGCACCCCCACGGCCACCAGCGGGGCGCCGGGACGGACGAGCTCGCCGACGGTGAGGCGCTCGAGCTCCAGGGCGCTGGAGAGCTGGCCCGAGAACCGTGCGTCGAGGGCGCCGACGTCCACCGAGTGCTCCACCAGGTGCCGCAACGCTGCGGAGCCGTGACCGGCTGCGACCCCGTTCGCCGGTTCGACGCCGACGCTGCGCACCAGGACGTTCGCCGCCGAGTTGAGGACGCGCAGCAGCGGACGGAACACCGCCATGAACGCCCGCATGGGCAGCGCGAGCATGGTCGCGGAGCGCTCCGGGTGGGCGATCGCCCACGACTTCGGGGCCATCTCCCCCACCACCAGGTGCACGAACGTGACCACGACCAGCGCCAGGACGAAGCCCACGACGTCTGCGGCGACAGGCGGCAGTCCCCAGGCCTCGAACACCGGGGTCAGCCAGTGGTGCACGGCGGGCTTGCTGATCGCACCGAGCGCGAGGGTCGCGGCGGTGATGCCCAGCTGCGAGCCGGCCAGCAGCAGCGTCAGCTCCGAGGAGCTCCGCAGCGCGGCCCGGGCGGAGCGGCTGCCGGCGGCCGCGTCCTCCAGGCGGTGCCGCTTGGCCGCCAGGGCGGCGAACTCGACCGCCACGAAGAAGGCGCTGAGCGCGACGATGACCACCGTCGCGGGCAGCACGACCCAGGGGCTGCCGCTCACCGGCCGGCCTCCTCGGTCGCGGTGGGGGCCTCGACCCGGCGGGGCAGCTCGAGGCGTACCCGCGACGGGACGTGGCGTTCGACCGCCAGCACCTCGAGGCGCAGCTGCCGGGGGGCGGGGGCGCCGTCGGCGACCAGATCGGCGAGGTCGGGCGGCAGCTCGACCTCCAGCCGGGTGCCGGGTTCGGGAAAGGCTCCGTGGACGGCGATGACCAGGCCGGCGATCGTCTCGAAGTCGCCCCGCGGCAGGTCGGCGCCCAGCGCCCGCTCCACCTCGTCGACGTGCACGTCGCCCGGCATCTCCCACACGCCGTCGCCCTCGACCGGGACGTACCCCGAGTGCTCGGCGTCGTGCTCGTCGGTGATCTCACCGACGAGCTCCTCGGCCAGGTCCTCGACGGTGATGACACCGGCGAAGCCGCCGTACTCGTCGATGACGCAGGCCAGCCGGTCGTCGGTCTGCCCGAGCAGGAGCAGCGTGTCGGGCAGCGGGCTGAACGTGGAGACGGTCAGCGGGGGCCGGGCGATCGTGGTGACGGGCGCGCTGTCGGACGCCGTGGTGGTCAGCAGGTCGACCAGGTGCACCACGCCGACGACGTCGTAGGTGTCGCCCGCCAGCACCGGGTACCGGGAATGCCCCTGCGCCATGAGCGTGCGCAACTGGCCGATGGTGTCGGCATCGGTCACCGTGTCCACCCGCGGGCGGGGGGTCATCGCGTGCCCGGCGTCCCGGCCGGGGAAGTCGAGGATGCGGTCGAGCATCATCGACAGCTCCGCCGGCAGGTCCCCGCTCTCCCGTGAGTCCTCCACGATGTGCTCGAGGTCGCGCGCGGTCGCGGCCTGCTCGACGTCGTGCACCGGCTCGATGCGCAGCGCCTTCAGCAGCAGGTTCGATGCGGCGTCGAAGACCCGGATCAGCCAGCCGAAGGCGGTCAGGTAGAGGACGGTCGACCGGGCCAGCCACCGGGCGACGGGCTGGGGCCGGGCGATGGCGAGGTTCTTCGGGAAGAGCTCGCCGAACAGCATCTGCACGACCGTGGAGAACAGCAGCGCGAGCACCGCGCCGATGCCCACCGACACCGCGGCGGGGATGCCGATGCCGCCGAGCAGCGTGCCGAGGGACCGCCCGATCAGGGGCTCGGCGACGTAGCCGACGAGGAGCCCGGTCACGGTGATGCCCAGCTGGGCGCCCGAGAGCATGAAGGAGGTGCGACGGGTCACGGTCAGCGCCTGCTCGGCGGCGGAGTCACCGTCCGCCGCCAGGGCGGTGAGCTCCGACCGGTCGACCGCCATGTAGGCGAATTCCTGCGCCACGAAGTACCCCGTGACGACGGTGATGCCGAAGACGACGAGCACGCCGGTCAGGAGGGTGAGGACCTCGGTCACCGGCCGCGAACCCCCTCGTCGGATCCGGGGGGCGCGGCCGGGCGTCTGTGACTCGTACTCATGTCTCTCTTCGTGGGCCGGTGGGGGCGGGCGACGCCTCCGCGACCGACCAACGGTGCGTGGGCCCCGAGCGTTCCGCGACCGAGCGGCTCAGGCCGGTGGCCACTCCCCCGTCGTGGCGAACCGCCGGAGGATCTCGGTGTACGGGGCGAGGTCCAGCCCCTGCGCCGCGACCCAGTCGTCGGAGTAGTAGGTGCGCGCGTACCGCTCCCCGCCGTCGCACAGCAGGGTCACCACGCTCCCCTGCCGCCCGGCGGCGACCATCTCGGCGACCAGCCCGAAGGCGCCCCACAGGTTGGTGCCCGTCGAACCCCCCGCCCGGCGTCCGGTGACCTGCTCCAGGTGCCGCATCGCGGCCAGCGACGCCGCGTCGGGCACCGCGATCATCCGGTCGACGATGGTCGGCACGAACGAGGGCTCCACGCGCGGCCGCCCGATGCCCTCGATGCGCGACGGCGTCCCCGTCGTCCAGCCCGGCTCGCCGGCCGCGTACCCGGGGAAGAAGGCGGAGTTCTCCGGGTCGACCACGGCCAGCCGGGTCGGGTGCCGCCGGAACCGGAGGTACCGGCCGATGGTGGCGCTGGTCCCGCCGGTGCCGGCCCCGACCACGACCCACTCCGGCACCGGGTGCCGCTCGGCGGCGAGCTGCTCGAAGATCGACTCGGCGATGTTGTTGTTGCCGCGCCAGTCGGTGGCGCGTTCGGCGTAGGTGAACTGGTCGAGGTAGTGCCCCCCGCACTCGTCGGCGAGCCGGCGGGCCTCGTCGTACATCTCCGGGGCCCGGTCGACGAAGTGGCACCGCCCTCCGTGAAACTCGATGAGCGCCACCTTCTCCGGGCTGGTGGACCGCGGCATCACCGCGATGAAGGGCAGGCCGAGCATCCGGGCGAAGTAGGCCTCGCTCACCGCCGTCGACCCGCTGGAGGCCTCCACCACCGTGCTGCCCTCGGTGATCTGCCCCGAGCACAGCCCGTAGAGGAACAGCGACCGGGCCAGCCGGTGCTTGAGGCTGCCGGTCGGGTGGGTGGACTCGTCCTTGAGGTAGAGGTCGACCCCCCACTCGGGCGGCAGCGGGTAGACCAGCAGGTGGGTGTCCGCGCTGCGCCGCGCGTCGGCCTCGACGGCCGAGACGGCGCGGTCGACCCACGCCCGGCCGCCTGGGTCGGACCGGTCGACGACGGCGTCCACGGGGGTCAGCGGCCGGTGAATTCGGCCTTGCCCGGACCGTTCTCCAGGAAGGAGCGCATCCCGGACTTCTGGTCCTCGGTGTCGAACAGCTCGGCGAACAGCCGGCTCTCCAGGTCCAGCCCCTGCTCGATCGGCAGCTCGAGGCCCTCGTCGATCGCCCGCTTGGCCGCCGCCAGGGCCAGCGGCGGGCCGGCGGCGAGCTTGCGGGCCATGGCGAGTGCGGTGTCGTACACCTCGGCGTCGGGGACGACGGCGTCGGCGAGCCCCATCTCCAGGGCCTCCTCCGCACCGACGTGGCGGCCGGTGAACACCAGGTCCTTGGCCCGCGCCGGGCCGACCAGCCGGGCCAGGCGCTGGGTGCCGCCGGCGCCCGGGATGACGCCGAGCAGGATCTCGGGCTGGCCGATCTTCGCCCCCGCCCCCAGCACGCGGAAGTCGGCGCACAGCGCCAGCTCGTAGCCGCCGCCGAGCGCGTAGCCGGTGACGGCGGCGATGACGGGGCGCGGGATCCGCGCCACCGCGCGGAACGAGTCCTGCAGCTCCTTGCCCCACGCGGTCATGCCGGTGGCGTCGAGCTGCGACATCGCCTTGATGTCGGCGCCGGCGGCGAAGACCCGCTCCCCGCCGTAGATGACCACGGCACGCACGTCGTCGCGCTGCCCGGCCTCCAGCGCCGCGGCCCGCACCTCCAGGTGCAGCTGCTCGTCGATCGCGTTCATCTTCGGCCGGTCGAGCCGAATCGTGCCGACACCGTCGGCCACCTGCAGGGTCACGAATTCGGGCATGCGGGGAGCCTATCCGTGGCCCCCTCCAGGGGACCGCCCCGAGCGTGCGAGGGGTGGGAAGGAGGGGGTCCTTCTGCTAGCGAGCCCGGCGGGCGGTGAAGCGGCCGTCGGTGCGGGTCAGCTCGAGCGGGAGCCCGAAGGTGTCCGACAGGTGCCCGGCGGTGAGGACGTCGTCGGCCGCACCGGAGGCCACCACCTCGCCCTCCCGCAGCAGCAGCGCGTGGGTGTAGCCCGGCGGGATCTCCTCGACGTGGTGCGTGACCAGCACCTGCGCGGGCGCGTAGTGGTACTTCGCGAGGTCCGTCAGCCGGGCCACCAGGTCCTCGCGCCCGCCGAGGTCGAGGCCGGCGCCGGGCTCGTCCAGCAGCAGCAGCTCGGGGTCGGGCATCAGCGCGCGGGCGATCTGGGTCCGCTTGCGCTCACCTTCGCTGAGCGTGCCGAAGGGCCGGTGGGCGTACTGGGCCACCCCCCACTGCTGCATGAGGATCCCGGCCCGGGTCAGGTCGTGGACGTCGTAGCGCTCCCGCCAGCGGCCGACGACGGCGTAGCCGGCCGACACGACGATGTCGCCGGTCCTCTCCGACGGGGCGATCCGCTGGGCGAGCGAGGCGCTGGTCAGCCCGATGCGGGGCCGCAGCTCGAACACGTCGACGGCCCCGAGCGTCTCGCCCAGCAGCCGCACCTCTCCGCGGGTCGGGTGCAGCTGCGCGGCCGCCAGCTGCAGGAGCGTCGTCTTCCCCGCCCCGTTGGGGCCGAGCACCACCCAGCGCTGGTCCTCCTCCACCACCCAGTCGATGCCGCGGAGCAGGTGGTTCTGGCCCCGGACGACGTCGACCCCGGTCATCCGTACGACCGCCCCCTCGGGGGCGTCAGGGTTCGCCACGCCCCCATCCAACCAAGCGGCGCGGCGGTCGGTGCGCCCGCTCCGGGTGAGGACTTGGCACGATCGCCCGGTGACCGATCTCCCGGCCGCCGGCCACCCGCTCCTCGACGTGCTGCCCGGCGCGCCCGCCCCCCTGGGCGCGGTGTGGGACGGCCGCGGGACGAACTTCGCGCTGTGGTCGGCCGGCGCCTCCGCCGTCGACCTGTGCCTGTTCGACCCCGACGGCGCCGAGCACCGGCACCGCCTCGAGGAGACCACCCACCAGGTCTGGCACGGCCGGCTCCCGGGCATCGGCCCCGGGCAGCGCTACGGCTACCGCGTGCACGGCGGCTACGACCCGTTCTCGGGGCAGCGGTTCAACCCGGCCAAGCTGCTGCTCGACCCCTACGCGCGGGCCGTCGACGGCGAGCTCCGGCTGCACACCGCGCTCTTCGGCCACCCGTTCGGCGCCCCCGACTCCGCCGTCCCCGACGACCAGGACTCCGCGCCGTACGTGCCGCGCGGCGTCGTCGTGCACGACCCGTTCCCCTGGGACGGGGACCGCCCGCTGCGGCGCTCGTGGTCCGACACGGTCATCTACGAGGTGCACCTCAAGGGCGCGACCGCCCGTCATCCCGGGGTCCCGCCGCACCTGCGCGGCACGTACGCCGGGCTCGCCCACCCGGCGTTCGTCGAGCACCTGCTGGCCCTCGGCGTGACGGCGGTGGAGCTGCTGCCGGTGCACCAGTTCGTCAGCGAGCCGCACCTGCTG
Organism: Blastococcus sp. SYSU DS0753; assembly: GCF_054051175.1. Taxonomy (NCBI): domain Bacteria; kingdom Bacillati; phylum Actinomycetota; class Actinomycetes; order Geodermatophilales; family Geodermatophilaceae; genus Blastococcus; species Blastococcus sp. SYSU DS0753. The sequence continues at coordinate 48,312 of NZ_JBJHAT010000022.1, forward strand.
CGCCGCGGGCTGACCAACTACTGGGGTTACAACACCCTCGGCTACTTCGCACCGCACGCCGCCTACAGCTCCTCCGGCAGCGGCGGCGGGCAGGTGACCGAGTTCAAGACGATGGTGAAGGAGCTCCACGCCGCCGGTATCGAGGTGATCCTCGACGTGGTCTACAACCACACCGCCGAGGGTGACCACACCGGGCCGACCCTGTCGTTCAAGGGCATCGACAACCCCGGCTACTACCGGCTCGACGGCGGCAACCCGGCCCGTTACACCGACTACACCGGCTGCGGGAACACCCTCGACGTGCGCCGGCCGGCGGTCCTGGGGCTGCTCATGGACTCGCTGCGCTACTGGGTGACCGAGATGCACGTCGACGGCTTCCGCTTCGACCTCGCCTCCGCGCTTGCGCGCTCCATGCACGACGTCGACCGGCTGTCGGCGTTCTTCGACGTCGTGCACCAGGACCCCGTGGTCAGCCAGGTCAAGCTGATCGCCGAGCCGTGGGACATCGGCCCCGGCGGCTACCAGGTCGGCAACTTCCCGCCCCCGTGGACGGAGTGGAACGGCAAGTACCGCGACACCGTGCGGGACGTGTGGGCGGGCGCCCACGTCGGGGTGCGGGACCTCGCCTACCGGCTGACCGGCTCCTCGGACCTCTACCGCTCCGACGGCCGCCGTCCGTTCGCCAGCATAAACTTCGTCACCGCGCACGACGGCTTCCCCCTCGCCGACCTGGTGAGCTACGAGCACAAGCGCAACGAGGCCAACGGCGAGGAGAACCGGGACGGCGAGAGCCACAACCGGAACTGGAACTGCGGCGTCGAGGGGCCCACCGACGACCCGGAGGTGCTCGCCCTGCGCGCGCGCCAGGTGCGCAACCTCCTGGCCACGCTGCTGCTGTCCACCGGGGTGCCGATGCTCACCGCCGGTGACGAGCTGGGCCGCACCCAGGGGGGCAACAACAACGCCTACTGCCAGGACAACGAGATCTCCTGGCTGGACTGGGACAACGCCGACGAGGACCTGCTCGCCTTCGTCACCCGGCTGGTCCGGCTCCGGCGCGGCGCCCCGGTGCTGCGGCAGGAGGCGTTCTTCGAGGGGCACGAGCTGGCCGGCACCGGCGGCACCCGCGACCTGGCGTGGTTCGCCCCGGGTGGAGGTCAGCTCACCACCGGGCACTGGTTCGACACCGGGCTGCAGACGGTAGGCATGTACCTCGACGGCCGCGGCATCCGGCACCGCGACGAGCACGGCCACCCGGTGGTCGACGACTCCTACCTGGTGCAGGTGCACGCCGGGCCCGACCCGGTGACCGTCGAGCTCCCCGGCCCGCCGTGGGCCGACGGCTACGAGCTGGTGCTCTCCACCGAGTACGCCCGCGGCACCCCGCCGGAGCCGACCTTCGTGGCCCCGGGGCCGCTGGTGATGCCCGGCCGCTGCGTCTGGCTGCTCCGCGTCGAACGCCGCCCCTGAGACGTCGACTGCGCAGTTGTTGCCGCCGACACGCGGCGGCACGCCGTCCTGAGCTGCATCAACTGCGCAGTCGGGCGGCCCCCACGACGCACGAGAGCCCCCGGTCCTGGTGACCGGGGGCTCTCGGTGGTTCGCCCTGCAGTTACTCCTGCGGCTGCTCGAAGGTGATGACGGTCCAGCCCAGCAGCAGGCGGTCGCCGTCGGAGAGCGGGTGGGCCACACCCGGCTCCAGCTGGGTCCACTCGGTGGCCTCGGGGCCGGCGACGTGGGTGCCGTTGAGCGAGCCGAGGTCGACCAGCGAGACCTCGCGGCCGTTGCGGGTCAGCGCGGCGTGGGCGGAGGAGAGCACGTTCTGGGTGTCGGCTATCGGCACCGCACGCGCCGAGCCGCTGGAGACCATCTCGTGGTTGTCGGGACGCCGGCCGAGCACGAGGTCCTCGTCGATGGTGACCACCATGCCGTCGTCGAACCGCAGGATCGGGGTGGCCTCGGCGGGGTCCGGCCGCCAGAAGGCGGTCTGCTCCCCCGAGTCGGGGCGGGCCGACGCCGCCGAGGAGCCCCGGCCGGCGCCGAAGCCCGCGTCCGTGCCCGCAGAGAACGACGACTGCGCCGCCGCCACCGGTGCCGCGGCGACCGGCGCCGCACCGGCCAGGTGCAGCGTGGCGCTGCCGCCGGGCACGGTGCCCTCGACCAGGTCGTAGCTCACCCCCGGCGGGGTGCGCGGCGCCGACTGCCCCGGGCCCACGTAGAGCGACTGCCCCAGCGAGAAGCCGGCCGCGAGCGTGCCGCCCTCGACCGACGACCCGGAGACCGGGACGCCGTCGACGGCCGGCTGCCCCTTGCCCGCCCACAGCGCGACACCGGTTCCGGCGTCGGCGGTGACGACGAGGGCGAAGGACACGCTGCCGGAGGCGAGGGAGCTCAGCTGACCGGCGACGGCGGCGAGGACGCGGTCGGCCCCGGGACCCGTCACGCCCAAGCAGGCGTGCAGGGCCGACACGAGGGCGGGCGAGCCGGGAGCGTCGACCCACAGCAGGCCGCCGCCACGGCGGGCGACGACGGCATCTCCGGGGAGGACTTCACAGCGGTCGGGCATGGCGTCCAGCCTAGTGATCCGCGAGCGGTCTGGCTGGGCGCGGGCCGACGCCACGCCGGGGCGTCACGACGTCACACGGTGTCGCTGGGGCCGACGTGGTGGATGAGCCGGCTGAGCCCGGCTACGCCGTGCTCACCACGCCGAGCTCCGCCGGATCGGCGAGGTGCTCCGAGTGCGGGAGGACGCGCACCGTGTAGCCGAAGGCGCCCGTCCGCTCCAGCGGCACGGTGGCGGTGAACCAGTGGCGCGTCCCGTCCGCGTGCTCGTGGGCCATGGGCACGGTGGTCACCTCGTGCAGCCCGTCGGCGTCGTCGACCCGGCCGTAGGCGGCCTGCACCTGGACGTCGCCGGGCTGCAGCCCCGGCAGCTCGACCTCGGCCCGCAGCGCGAGGGTCGAGCCGATCTCCGGGGTGTCGCCGGCGCCGGTCGCCTCGACGTGGGCGACGCGCACGTCGTGCCACTGGGACAGCAGGTGCGCCCGCCACGAGGCCTCGGTGCGCGCCGGTGCGTAGCCGTCGGCGGCCATAGCACGGGCCGAGCCGGCCGCCGGCACGTACAGCCCGCGGACGTAGTCGCGGACCATCCGGGTGGCCAGGACCTTGGGGCCGGTCTCGCGCAGGGTGTGCCGCACCATCTCCACCCAGCGGCCCGGCACGCCGTCGCTGTCCCGCTCGTAGAAGCGCGGCAGCACCTGGGTGCTCAGCAGGTCGTAGATCGCCCGGGCCTCCACCTCGTCGCGGCGGTCGGAATCGGCGACGCCGTCGGCGGTGGGGATCGCCCAGCCGTTCTGCCCGTCGAACCACTCGTCCCACCAGCCGTCGCGGATGGAGAGGTTCAGGCCGCCGTTGAGCGCGGCCTTCATGCCCGAGGTGCCACAGGCCTCGAGCGGGCGCAGCGGGTTGTTCAGCCAGACGTCGCAGCCCCAGTAGAGGTAGCGCGCCATCCCGATGTCGTAGCCGGGCAGGAACGCGATCCGGTGGCGGATCTCCGGGTCGTCGGCGAACTCCACCATCTGCTGGATGAGCCGCTTGCCGCCGTCGTCCGCGGGGTGGCTCTTCCCGGCGATGACCAGCTGCAGGGGTCGCTCGGGGTCCAGGAGGAGGGCCTTGAGCCGCTCCGGGTCGCGCAGCATCAGCGTCAGCCGCTTGTACGAGGGCACCCGGCGGGCGAAGCCGATGGTGAGCACGTCGGGGTCGAAGGCGGTGTCGGTCCACCCGACCTCCGTCTCGGTGGCACCGCGGGACAGCGCGGTCTCCCGGATCCGCCGGCGCACCTCCTCGACGAGGCGGCCCCGCAGCGCCCGGCGGACGCCCCACAGGACGTCGGCGGGGATCTTGTCGACGCCGTCGAAGTGCACCGGCCCGTCGACCGTGACCGGATCGCCCTGGCTGGAGGTCTGGGTGCCCATCTCCACCAGCTCGCGCGCGGTCCAGGTGGGGGCGTGCACGCCGTTGGTGATGGAGCTGATGGGCACGTCACTCTCGTCGAAGCCCGGCCACAGGTCGTTGAACATCCCCCGGCTGACGTGCCCGTGCAGCGCGCTCACCCCGTTGGCCCGCTGGCCCAGGCGCAGGCCCATGTGCGCCATGTTGAACTTCGTCGGGTCGTCCTCGGCGCCCAGCGGGAGCAGCTGGTCCATCGGCACGCCGAAGCCGGTGAAGTAACGCTCGATGAGCGCCTTCGGGAACCGGTCGATGCCGGCCGGCACGGGGGTGTGGGTGGTGAAGACGGTGCCCGCGCGCACGGCCTGGAGCGCCTCGGCGAAGGTGAGACCGTGCGCCTCGGTGAGCTCCCGGATGCGCTCGACGCCCTGGAAGCCGGCGTGGCCCTCGTTGGCGTGGAACACCTCCGGCTGCGGGGTGCCGGTCAGCGAGCAGTAGGCGCGCAGCGCCCGCACCCCGCCGATGCCCAGCAGCATCTCCTGCCGGAGGCGGTGGTCCTCGTCGCCGCCGTAGAGCCGGTCGGTGACCAGCCGCTCGCCCGGGGCGTTCTCCTCGATGTCGCTGTCCAGCAGCAGCAGCGAGACCCGCCCGACCTGCGCGCGCCAGACGTGCGCGTGCAGGGTCCGCCCCTCCGGCAGCGGCACGGTGATGACCACGGCCGAGCCGTCGGCCTGGCGGAGCAGCTTGATCGGCAGGCCGTGCGGGTCCAGCGAGGGGTAGTGCTCGAGCTGCCACCCGTCGGCGGACAGCCCCTGGCTGAAGTAGCCGGCCCGGTACAGCAGGCCCACGCCGATCAGCGGTACGCCGAGGTCGGAGGCGGCCTTCAGGTGGTCGCCGGCGAGGATGCCCAGGCCGCCGGAGTACTGCGGGAGCACCTCGCTGATGCCGAACTCGGCGGAGAAGTAGGCGATGCTCCGCGGCGCCTCGTCGCCCAGCGACTGGTACCAGCGCGGGGTGGCGAGGTACTCCTCCAGGTCGTCGACGGCGTCGGTCAGCCGGCGGACGAACCGCCGGTCCTTGGCCAGGGTGGCCAGGCGTTCGGCCGACACCTCCCCCAGCACGCGCACCGGGTCGCCGCCGCAGCGGCCCCACAGATCGGGGTCGAGGGCCTCGAACAGATCGCGGGTCTCGACGTGCCAGGACCAGCGCAGGTTCGTCACCAGCTGGGAGAGCGGCAGGAGCGGCTCCGGCAGAGCCGCGCGGACGGTGAACCGACGAAGAGCTCGCACCCGGCGAGCCTAACGAGTCGCGGGCCCTCCGTCGCGTCCGTCGCGCGGTGCCCCGTGGAGCCCGCCGGAGCAGGCCACCGACCCCGGACGGGTGAGGTGGGAGCTGCGGACGAGCGGCCGAGATGCTGGTGAGGCGGCAGCTCAGTAGCGTGGTCGCCGATGACTGGCCGCGCTGATCTCCGCCTCGGCATCACCGATGTCGCCCCCGTCGTGTCCTGCGGGTCCTTCTCGGCCCGCGCGGTGGTCGGTGAACACCTGCCGATCACCGCCACCGTCTTCCGCGAGGGCCACGACGCCGTCGCGGCCAACGTCGTGTGGATCCCACCCGGCGCCGAGGACGACCCCGGCCCGCTGCGCCGCCTGGCGAAGCACGGGCAGGAGCCCGACCGCTGGCTCACCACCGTGGTCCCCGACCGCGAGGGCTCCTGGTCCTTCCGCATCGAGGCCTGGAGCGACCCCCTGGCCACCTGGCGGCACGCCGTCGAGGTCAAGGTCGAGGCCGGCCAGGGCGCCGACGAGCTGGCCAACGACCTGGAGGAGGGCGCCCGGCTGCTCGACCGGGTGGCCGCGGACGCCGAGGAGGACTGGCGCGGCCGGGTGGAGGCCGCCGCCGCCGCGCTCCGCGACACCTCGCAGGAGCTGACCGTGCGCATCGCCCCGGCGCTGGCCGCCGGGCTCCAGCGCTACCTCTACGAGCACCCGGTGCGCGAGCTGGTCACCCGCTCCCCCCGGTACGAGGTGTGGGTCGACCGTCGCGAGGCCCTCTACGGCTCCTGGTACGAGTTCTTCCCGCGGTCGGAGGGGCCCGTCGTCGGCGGCGTCCCGACGCACGGCACCTTCACCACCGCCGCCGACCGGCTGCCGGCGATCGCGGACATGGGCTTCGACGTCGTCTACCTGCCCCCGATCCACCCGATCGGCAAGGTCAACCGCAAGGGCCCGAACTCCAGCCAGTTCCCCGGCGGCAACCCGCACGACGTGGGCCCCGACGACGTGGGCTCCCCGTGGGCCATCGGCAGCGACGAGGGCGGGCACGACGCCGTCCACCCGCAGCTGGGCACCATGGACGACTTCAAGGCCTTCGTCGCCCGCACCCGGGAGCTGGGCATGGAGGTCGCGCTCGACTTCGCGCTGCAGGCCGCGCCGGACCACCCGTGGGTCGAGACCCATCCGGAGTGGTTCACGACCAAGCCCGACGGCACGATCGCCTACGCGGAGAACCCGCCGAAGAAGTACCAGGACATCTACCCGATCAACTTCGACAACGACCCCGAGGGCATCTACGCGGAGTGCCGCCGGGTGATCCAGGTGTGGATCGACGCCGGGGTGACGATCTTCCGCGTCGACAACCCGCACACGAAGCCGCTGAACTTCTGGCACTGGCTGATCTGGGACGTCAAGCAGAGCCACCCCGACGTGCTCTTCCTCGCCGAGGCGTTCACCCGGCCGGCGATGATGCACCAGCTGGCGCGCATCGGCTTCACGCAGTCCTACACGTACTTCACGTGGCGCACCGGGCGCGAGGAGCTGGAGGAGTACGGCCGGGAGCTGGCCGCGAACAGCCACTACATGCGGCCCAACTTCTTCGTGAACACCCCGGACATCCTCCACGAGTCGCTGCAGTTCGGTGGCCCGCCGATGTTCAAGATCCGCGCCGTGCTCGCGGCGATGATGAGCCCCACCTGGGGCGTCTACTCCGGGTTCGAGCTCTTCGAGCACGTGGCGGTGAAGCCGGGCAGCGAGGAGTACCTGGACAGCGAGAAGTACCGGCTGCGCCCGCGCGACTGGGCCGGCGCGGAGGCGTCCGGCCGGAGCCTCGCCCCGTACCTGCGACGGCTCAACGAGGTCCGGCGCGCCCACCCGGCGCTGCAGCAGCTGCGCACGCTGCGCTTCCACCAGGTCGACAACCCCAGCCTGCTCTGCTTCTCCAAGACCGACCCGGGCTCGGACGACGCCGTCATCGTCGTCGTGAACCTGTCCAGCCGCGACACCCAGATCGGGACGACGGCGCTGGACCTGCCGGCGCTGGGCCTGGACTGGCACGAGCGATTCGGGGTCACCGACGAGCTGACCGGCGCCCGCTACGACTGGGGCCAGTTCAACTACGTGGAGCTCGACCCCTACCGGGAGCCCGCCCACGTCTTCGCGGTCACCTTCCCGCGGCCCGTGCAGTTCCCCCCGCCGGTCGACTGAAAGAGGACCCGCCTGCCCCCCACCCCCACCGCTCGCGCGCTCGCGGCGGGCCCCGGCAGGCGGGCCGCGCACTTCCACCCCAGGCACGACAGGAGAGGGGCACCCGCTCCCGATGAACGTTCCCGTCCCCGACTCCCCCTCGCACCGGTCCGCGCTCCCGCCGCCGGGCACCGACCCCGAGTGGTACAAGCGCGCGGTCTTCTACGAGGTGCTCGTCCGCGGCTTCGCCGACAGCAACGCCGACGGCGTCGGCGACCTGCGCGGCATGAAGGACAAGCTGGACTACCTGCAGTGGCTCGGCGTCGACTGCCTGTGGCTGCCACCGTTCTTCGCCTCCCCGCTGCGCGACGGCGGCTACGACGTCAGCGACTACACGGCGGTGCTGCCCGAGTTCGGCACCATCGAGGACTTCAAGGAGTTCCTCGACGAGGCCCACGCCCGGGGCATGCGCGTGATCATCGACTTCGTCATGAACCACACCTCGGACCAGCACCCGTGGTTCCAGGCCAGCCGCAGCGACCCCGACGGCCCGTACGGCGACTTCTACGTCTGGGCCGACGACGACACCGGCTACGCCGACGCCCGGATCATCTTCGTCGACACCGAGAGCTCCAACTGGACGTTCGACCCGGTGCGCAAGCAGTACTTCTGGCACCGGTTCTTCTCCCACCAGCCCGACCTGAACTTCGAGAACCCGAAGGTGCAGGAGGCGATCATCGACGCCCTGCGCTTCTGGCTGGACCTCGGCATCGACGGCTTCCGGCTCGACGCCGTGCCCTACCTCTTCGAAGAGGAGGGCACCAACTGCGAGAACCTCCCGCGCACCCACGAGTTCCTCAAGGAGGTGCGCAAGGTCGTCGACGCCAACTACCCGGACACGGTGCTGCTGTGCGAGGCCAACCAGTGGCCGGCTGACGTCGTCGAGTACTTCGGCGAGAACGGCGACGAGTGCCAGATGGCGTTCCACTTCCCCGTCATGCCGCGCCTGTTCATGGCGGTGCGCCGGGAGCAGCGCTTCCCCATCTCGGAGATCATGGCGCAGACGCCGGACATCCCGGACAACTGCCAGTGGGGCGTCTTCCTCCGCAACCACGACGAGCTGACCCTCGAGATGGTCACCGACGAGGAACGCGACTACATGTGGGACGAGTACGCCAAGGACCCCCGCATGAAGGCCAACATCGGCATCCGCCGGCGGCTGGCCCCGCTGCTGGACAACGACATCAACACCCTCGAGCTGTTCAACGCGCTCCTGCTGAGCCTGCCGGGCTCCCCGGTCCTCTACTACGGGGACGAGATCGGCATGGGCGACAACATCTGGCTCGGTGACCGCGACGGCGTCCGGACGCCGATGCAGTGGACCCCGGACCGCAACGGCGGGTTCTCCACCGCCGACCCCCAGCGCATGTACCTGCCGCTCAACGCCGACCCGGTGTACGGCTACCAGGTCACCAACGTCGAGGCCCAGCTGCGCAACACCAACTCGCTGCTGCAGTGGGTCCGGCGGATGATCCAGGTCCGCGGCCAGCACCCCACCTTCGGGCTGGGCAGCTACGCCGAGATCGGCTCGCGCAACCCCACGGTGCTCTCGTTCGTGCGCGAGTTCGGCGACGACGTCGTGCTCTGCGTCAACAACCTGTCGCGCTTCCCGCAGCCGGTCGAGCTGGACCTGCGCCGCTTCGAGGGCTACACGCCGATCGAGCTCACCGGGCGGGTGGAGTTCCCGCAGATCGGCGTCCTGCCGTACATGCTCACCCTCGCCGGCCACGGCTTCTACTGGTTCGAGCTCTCCAAGCCGACCGAGCCCGCCGCCGACGAGCACGAGGACTGGGCCAGCGCCACCTCCAGCGCCGTGGCCGACTCCCTGCTGGCCGCGGGCGTGGTGAGCGCCGCCGACGAGCCGTCCGACGAGTCCGGAGATGCCCGATGAGCGCACTGATCGACCTGTTCCGCGAGTGGATCCCGCAGCAGCGGTGGTTCGGCGGCAAGGGCCGCGAGTGGGCCGGGGTCACCGAGGACGGCTTCTTCCTCGACCGCGGCAACCCGGTGCTGTCGGTGCACCGGGTGCGGATCGAGTACACCGACGGCGCCCGCGACACCTACCTGGTGCCGATCTCCTGGCGCGACCAGCAGGCCGAGGAGCTGGGAGCGGCCTACATCGGCGCGGTCGTGGGCGAGGGGCAGGAGACCTACGCCTACGACGCGATGCGCGATCGGGAGGCCACCGCGCCGTGGCTGATCCACCTGGCCAACGGCTCCTCGGTGGGCCCGATGAACTTCTCCCCCGCCGGCGAGGGCGACATCCCCGCTGGCCTGCCGGGCGACATCGTCTCGACCGAGCAGAGCAACACCTCGCTGGTGTACGGCCAGGAGGCGATCCTCAAGCTCTTCCGGCGGCTGGAGCCCGGGCTCAACCCCGACGTCGAGATCCACGGCGCCCTGCGCCGGACCGACAACGAGCACATCGCCCCGCTGCTGGGTCACGTGGAGATCGACGACCCGGCGGGCGGCGAACCGGCCACCGTGGCCATGCTCCAGACGTTCGTGCCCAACGCCAGCGACGGCTGGCGGCTGGCGACCGCGAGCGTCCGCGACCTGTACGCCGAGGGTGACCTGCACGCCGACGAGGTGGGTGGGGACTTCGCGGCCGACAGCGAGCGGCTGGGTGCGGCGACCGCCTCGGTGCACGCCGACATGGCTGCGGTCCTCCCCACGGAGGAGGCCGCGCCGGACTGGTACCCGACCGTGGCCCGGCAGATGTCCGAGCGGCTCGACGCCGCGATCGAGATCGTGCCGCAGCTGCAGGAGCACGCGGACGCGCTGCGCCAGGTCTACGCCGCCGTCGCCGAGAGCGGCGAGCAGGTCGTCCGCCAGCGGGTGCACGGCGACCTCCACCTGGGCCAGGTGCTGCGCACCGCCACCGGCTGGATCATCCTCGACTTCGAGGGTGAGCCGGCCCGCCCGCTCGTGTCCCGCCGGGAGCTCGACAGCCCGCTGCGCGACGTCGCCGGCATGCTGCGCAGCTTCGACTACGCGGCCCGGCACCTGCTCGTCGAGCAGCCGGAGGACCCGCAGCGCGAGTACCGCGCCCAGGAGTGGGCGGCACGGAACCGGGCCGCCTTCTGCGCCGGCTACTCCGAGGCCAGCGGCCTGGACCCGTGCGGGGAGTCACCACTCCTTCGGGCGTTCGAGGCCGACAAGGCGGTTTACGAATGCGTCTACGAGGCGAGGAACCGTCCGCACTGGCTGATGATCCCGCTCCAGTCGATCGCCCGGCTCGCCGGCCGCGACTGAGCTCCCGAACCGACGGACCAGAGCACCGAGAACGGACGAGGACGGCGAGACGATGACGACCGACGACCGAGGCGAGAGCCACGTGGCCGACAAGGACGATCTGCAGCGCGCCGTGGACCGGAAGGTGGCCGAGGCCGAGGCAGCTGCCGGCGGCCCGGTCGTGAACGCCGAACCGGCGAAGAAGACGACCCGCCGCGCCGCGGCGAAGAAGGCGCCCGCCGAGAAGGCCACCCCCGCCGAGAAGGCGCCCGCGAAGAAGGCCCCGGCCGCGAAGAAGGCGGCGCCGGCCAAGAAGGCGACCCCGGCCAAGAAGGCGGCCGCCGCCGACGCGGCGACGCCCACCACGAGGGCGACGGCAACCAAGCGGGCGACGGCGAAGAAGGTCGCCGCCGCGACCACGGCCACCGAGGCCACGCCGGAGCCCGGCAGCGAGGACACCGAGATCACCGCCAACCCGGTGGTGGCCCCCGCCCCCGTCGCCGAGCCCGGCTCCCCCAGCGGCGCCCCGGCCGGGCAGCCGGAAGCCCCCGACCCCGACCCGGCCCAGCCCGACACCCCGCAGGCGCCGACCGAGGACCGGGCGGCCACCGGGGGCTCGGCGGAGCCGGCTGCGCCGGTCCTGCCGGCCGGCGCTCCGTCCCCCGCCGGCGGTACGACCGCCGGCGCCGCCGAGGACAGCGGGATCGAGGAGTTCGGCGAGGAGGACCTCCGGGCGATCGTCGAAGGCTGGTCGCACGACCCGCACCGCATCCTCGGCGCGCACCGCACGGCCGAGGGCTGGGCGGTGCGCACGTTGCGGCCCGATGCGGTCAGCGTCGCCGTCCTCGACGAGGACGGCAGCCGGTACGAGGCCGAGCGCCTGCACGACGGGGGCATCCACGAGGCGCGCCTCCCCCGCCAGCCCGGGGACTACCGGATCGAGGTGGTCTACGGGGACGGGCAGGGCGGCACGACCACGCACACGGTCGACGACCCCTTCCGCTGGCTGCCCACGCTCGGACCGGTCGACGAGCACCTGATCCGCGAGGGGCGCCACGAGCGGCTGTGGGAGGTGCTCGGCGCGCACGTCCGGCGGTACGAGACGCCGCGCGGCACGGTCGAGGGCGTCTCCTTCGCCGTCTGGGCGCCCAGCGCGCGCGGCGTGAAGGTCACCGGCGACTTCGACTACTGGGAGGCCCGCGCCTACCCGATGCGGGTGCTCGGGTCCTCCGGTGTCTGGGAGATCTTCATCCCCGGGGTGCAGGTCGGCACCCGCTACCGCTACCACGTCCTGGGTGCCGACGGGACCTGGCGCGAGAAGTCCGACCCGCTCGCGTTCGCCACCGAGGTGCCGCCCCTGAACGCGTCCGTGGTGACGGAGTCCACCTACGAGTGGCGCGACGACGCCTGGCTGACCGAGCGCGCCGAGGCCGGGTGGCACCAGCGCCCGATGAGCGTCTACGAGGTCCACGCCGGCTCGTGGCGCGAGGGGCTGTCCTACCGCGAGATGGCCGACGAACTGGTCGACTACGTCCGAGAGGCCGGCTTCACCCACATCGAGTTCATGCCGCTGGCCGAGCACCCCTTCGGCGGCTCCTGGGGCTACCAGGTCACCTCCTACTACGCGCCCACCTCCCGTTTCGGCACCCCGGACGACCTGCGGTACCTGATCGACCGGGCACACCAGGCCGGTATCGGGATCATCGTCGACTGGGTGCCCGCCCACTTCCCCAAGGACGAGTGGGCGCTGGCCCGCTTCGACGGGACGCCGCTCTACGAGCACGGTGACCCGCGCCGGGGCGAGCAGTTGGACTGGGGCACCTACGTCTTCGACTTCGGCCGGTCGGAGGTCCGCAACTTCCTGGTCGCGAACGCGCTGTACTGGTGCAAGGAGTTCCACATCGACGGCATCCGCGTCGATGCGGTCGCCTCGATGCTCTACCTGGACTACTCCCGCAGCGAGTGGGAGCCCAACAAGTACGGCGGCCGGGAGAACCTGGAGGCGGTGGCCTTCCTCCAGGAGTTCAACGCGACCGTCTACCGCGAGGTCCCCGGCGTCATGACGATCGCCGAGGAGTCGACCGCCTGGCCCGGCGTCACCCGGCCGACCCACCTGGGCGGGCTGGGTTTCGGCTTCAAGTGGAACATGGGCTGGATGCACGACTCGCTCGCCTACGTCGAGCGGGAGCCGGTCTACCGCAGCTACCACCACGGCCAGCTGACGTTCTCGATGCACTACGCGTACAGCGAGAACTACGTGCTGCCGATCAGCCACGACGAGGTCGTGTACGGCAAGGGGTCCATGCTGCGGAAGATGCCCGGGGACCGGTGGCAGCAGCTGGCCAACCTGCGCGCCTACCTGGCCTACATGTGGGCCCACCCCGGCAAGCAGCTGCTGTTCATGGGATCGGAGTTCGCCCAGGACTCCGAGTGGGCGGAGAGCCGCTCGCTGGACTGGTGGCACCTCGACGACCCCGCGCACCGCGGCATCCTCCAGCTGGTCACCGACCTCAACGGCCGGTACAAGGAGCTCGACGCCCTCTGGTCGCTGGACGTCGACCCGGCCGGCTTCCAGTGGATCGACGCCAACGACGCCTCGGGCAACGTGCTGTCCTTCCTGCGCTACGGGGCCGCCCCGCAGGGAGCCGGAGCCGCGGCGGACCCCGCGGAGGGCAGCGAAGAGGGCACCGGAGAGGGCACCGCCGAGGAGACGGTCGCGGGCTCCGCGCTGGCCTGCGTCGTCAACTTCTCCGGCGCCCCGCACCACGAGTACCGCATCGGGCTGCCCCGCCCCGGGCACTGGCGCGAGGTGCTCAACACCGACGCCGAGGGCTACGGCGGCTCCGGCGTCGGCAACTACGGCGGGATCGAGGCCGAGGCGGAGCCCTGGCACGGCCAGCCGTACTCGGCGACGATCTCGGCACCGCCGCTGGGCACCGTCTGGTTCCTGCACGAGGGCTGATCCAGCGTTCCACCACCCGGCCGCGCCGCTCCGGCGCTGCCGGGTGGTGGCCGGGTCCTGCGCCACCGGGCATGCTGTGCGGCGCGCGACCGCCCGGACGCGCGCCCCGCACCGCCTGGAGGAGCCCCACCGGATGAGAGAGCTGCTGCGCCGGGTGGCCCCCCTGGTGGCCGCGGGACTGGTGCTCTCCGGCTGCGCCACCGGCACGGTCCGCGGGGAGGCCACTCCCCTCGACGGGGCGCCGACCGATGTGCCGGCCGAGCAGTTCCCGATCACCGGCGTGAGCGACGAGCCGATCGACCAGTTCGCCCGCAACGCCCTGGCCGACCTCGAGACCTTCTGGACACAGGCCTACCCCGAGTACTTCGGGGAGGAGTACACCCCGCTGGAGGGCTACTTCTCCGTGGACTCCGAGGACCTGGACGGGAACGCCTACCCCGAGACCGGGATCGGCTGCGCGGGCTCCCCCACCGCGCCGGAGGACGTGGCCGGCAACGCGTTCTACGACCCGGCCTGCGACGTCATCGCCTACGACCGGGCGCTGCTGGAGGAGCTTTCCGACGACTACGGACGCTTCCTCGTGCCGGTGATCATGGCGCACGAGTTCGGGCACGCCATGCAGGGCCGGTTCGGCTTCGCCGAGTCCGGGCGCAGCATCCAAGACGAGACCCAGGCCGACTGCCTCGCCGGCGCCTGGACCCGCTGGGTCGCCGACGGGGAGGCCGCGCACGTGTCCCTGCGCGAGCCGGAGCTCGACGACGTCGTCCGGGGGTTCCTCCTGCTCCGTGACGACGTAGGCAGCGACCCGGACGACGTCGAGGCGCACGGCTCTTACTTCGACCGCGTCTCGGCCTTCTACGACGGCTTCGAGAGCGGTCTGGGCACCTGCCGCGACGCGTTCGGCGAGGACCGGCTGTTCACCGCCGCGGAGTTCACTCCGACCGACCTCAACCAGGGGAACGCCTACTTCGCCGACATCGTCGACTGGGTGGGCGCCACCCTGCCCGCCTTCTGGGGCGACGTCTTCCCCGCGGCCTTCGGCGGTCGGTTCGAGGAACCCGAGATCGCCGGGTTCGACGGCAGCGCCCCGGCCTGCGACGGGCTCGACGGCCGGGATCTGGGCTACTGCCCCGACGAGCTGACCGTCTACATCGACGAGACCGACCTCGCGGTACCGGCCTACGACGAGATCGGCGACTTCGCGCTGGCCACGGCCATGGCCCTCCCCTACGCGCTCGCGGTGCGCGACCAGGCCGGCCTGTCGGTGGACGACGGCGAGGCGACCCGGTCGGCGGTCTGCCTTACCGGCTGGTATCAGGCGCAGTGGTACAACGCCGAGTTCGTCGACGTGGTCGAGGCCGAGATCAGCCCGGGCGACCTCGACGAGGCCGTGCAGTTCCTGCTGCGCTACGGCGTCGACGAGCAGGTGTTCCCCGACACCGACGCCTCGGGCTTTGAGCTGGTCGGCGCCTTCCGCAGCGGCTTCCTCGACGGCGGCGAGGCCTGCGACATCCGGTGAAGGCCCGCTCCTCTCCCCGCTCGCATGCGCGCGGGAAGAGGAGCGGGGCCGGCTCAGAACAGCGCGGCGGTGAGCTGACGGCGGGCCGCGGCGACGCGCGGGTCCTGGTCGCCGACGACCGAGAAGAGCTCCACCAGGTGCTTGCGCGCCTGGTCGCGGTCCTCGCCCCCGGTGCGGCGGACGACGTCGAGCAGCCGGTCGAAGGCGGCCTCGATGTCGCCGGTGCCCAGCAGGAAGTCCGCGGCCCGTGTCTGCGCGGCGACGTCGTCGGGCGCGGCGTCCGCGGCGGCCAGCGCCTCCGGCCCCGCCTCCTCCGCCCGGCGGAACAGCCGCACCTGGCGCACGGCGATGCTGGCGTCGGGGTGGTCGGGCTCCTCGGCGAGGATCGCCTCGTAGGCGGCCTCGGCCGCGGCGAGGTCACCACGCTCGAGCGCGGCCTCGGCGGCGTCCAGCCGCGGATCCTCCACCTCCTGGGGCTGGGCGCCGGGGACCGCGCCGCCGGTGGTGGCCTGCACCAGCTCGGTGACGAACTGGCGGGCCTGCTCCTCGGGGATGGCCCCGGTGAACTCGGCGACCAGCTGCCCCTGCCACACCGCCTTGACGGCGGGGATGCCCTGGACGCGCAGCCCCTGGGCCAGCGCCGGGTTGGCCTCGACGTCGACCTTCGCCAGCACCCAGGAGCCGCCGCCCTCGACGGCCAGCCGCTCGAGCACCGGGGAGAGCTGCTTGCACGGACCGCACCACTCGGCCCACAGGTCGAGCACCACCGGCACCTGGAACGAACGGTCCAGCACCTCGGCCTGGAACGTGGCCTCGGTGACGTCGACGACGGCGCCGCCCGCCGCGCCCGCCGGCGCGGAG
Source organism: Blastococcus sp. SYSU DS0753 (assembly GCF_054051175.1). NCBI lineage: Bacteria > Bacillati > Actinomycetota > Actinomycetes > Geodermatophilales > Geodermatophilaceae > Blastococcus > Blastococcus sp. SYSU DS0753. The sequence goes on from NZ_JBJHAT010000022.1 coordinate 64,357, forward strand.
GCGCTGGGCGGCGGGGCGGTCTGGGCGCGTGCTGCGGCCTCCGAGCGGGCCTTGACGGCGGCGAGGTCGACGGCGCCGGCCATGGCGGCGGCCATCTGGGCCTGCTGTGCCTGCGCGCGCGGGTCGGGGCGTCCGGGACGGGTCGGCTGCATGACCTCGATCATCCCACCCCGCGCACGCCGGTCCTACCGGCCGCCCCTGCTCGTGCCACCCGCGCCCCCCGTGGCGCATCGAGCGGCCCCGGTCAGGCCTCCGACCAGACACCCAGCTCGTTGCCGTCCGGGTCCGCGAAGTGGAACCGCCGACCGCCGGGGAACGGGTAGGGGCCCTCGGTCACCCGACCGCCGGCGGCCGCCACGGCGGCGACCGTGCGGTCGAGGTCGGCCGAGAAGAGCAGGACGAGCGGGCCGCCGGGCCGAGGCGGCTGCTCGTCGACCCGCAGGCCGCCGGCCTCCGGGCCGCCCGCGCCGCGGATCCCGGCGTAGGCCGGCCCGTAGTCGGTGAAGTCCCAGCCGAACGCCTCGGCGTAGAAGCGCTTCGCCCGCTCCAGGTCGGTGACGGTCAGCTCGACGTAGTCGATGGCGTGGTGCACGTGGTCGGTCATGCCCGGCATCGTGCCGGGCGGGTACGTCAGAACCGCGCGGGCTCGGTGTAGCCGCCCCACTCGGTGCGGAGCGCGTCGCAGATCTCGCCGAGGGTGGCCTCGGCGCGGACCGCGTCGAGCATGGCCGGCACCATGTTCTGCTCGGTCCGGGCCACCTCCACCATGCGGGCGACGGCCGCCCGCGCGGCGTCGTCGTCCCGCTCCCGCCGGCGCTCGGCGAGCTCGGCCTTCTGGTCCCGCTCCACCTCGTGGCTGACCCGGAGGATCTCCAGCTTGTCGTGGGCGTCGACCGAGCCGACCAGGGTGTTGACCCCGACCACCTTCTTGTCGCCCTTCTCCAGCGCCCGCTGGTAGACGAACGCCGCCTCGGCGATCTCCCCGGTGAACCAGCCGTCCTCGATGCCCCGCAGGATGCCCGAGGTCATCGTGCCGTCGGTGCCCATGTCGCGGATGCGGGCGAAGATCTCCTCGGCCTGCCGCTCGATCTCGTCGGTGAGCGCCTCGACGTACCAGGAGCCGCCGAGCGGGTCGGCGACGTTCATGACGCCGGTCTCCTCGGCGATGACCTGCTGCGTGCGCAGCGCGATCTGCGCTGCCTTGGCGCTGGGCAGGGCGAGCACCTCGTCGAGCGCGTTGGTGTGCAGGCTCTGCGTGCCGCCGAGCACGGCCGACAGCGCCTCGACCGCCGTCCGGACGATGTTGTTGTCCGGCTGCTGGGCGGTCAGGGAGACGCCGGCGGTCTGGGTGTGGAACCGCAGCTGCTGGGCCTTCTCCGTCGTCGCTCCGTAGACGTCGCGCAGCCAGCGGGCCCAGATGCGGCGCGCGGCGCGGAACTTCGCGATCTCCTCGAAGAAGTCGATGTGCGCGTCGAAGAAGAACGAGAGGCCGGGCGCGAACTGCTCGATGTCCAGGCCGCGGGACAGGCCCAGCTCCACGTAGGCGAAGCCGTCGGCCAGCGTGTAGGCCAGCTCCTGCGCGGCGGTCGAGCCGGCCTCGCGGATGTGGTAGCCCGAGACGCTGATCGGCTTGTACGCCGGGATCTTCTCGGCGCAGTACTCCATCAGGTCGCCGATCAGGCGCAGGTGCGGCTCCGGCGGGAAGAGCCACTCCTTCTGCGCGATGTACTCCTTGAAGATGTCGGTCTGCAGGGTGCCGTTCAGCTTCCCGATGTCGGCGCCCTGGCGTTCGGCGGCGACCAGGTACATGCAGAAGACCGGGACGGCGGGGCCGCTGATGGTCATCGACGTCGTCGTCCCCGCGAGGTCGATGCCGTCGAAGAGCTCGTCCATGTCCACGGCGGTGTCGATGGCGACGCCGCAGTGGCCGACCTCGCCGAGGCTGCGCGGGTCGTCCGAGTCCCGGCCCATGAGCGTGGGCATGTCGAAGGCCACCGAGAGCCCGCCGCCGCCCTCGGCCAGGATCATCTTGTAGCGCTCGTTCGTCTGCTTCGCGTTGCCGAAGCCGGCGAACTGCCGGATGGTCCAGGCCCGACCGCGGTAACCGGTGGCGTGCAGGCCCCGGGTGAAGGGGAACTCACCCGGGTAACCGATCCGCTCGAAGCCCTCCACCGCGCTCTCGTCGGCCGGCCCGTACACCGGGTCGACCTCGACGCCCGAGAGCGTCGTGAAGTCCGCGTCCCGCACCCGACCTGCGGCCAGTGCCGCGTCGTACCGCTGCTGCCACCGCTGCCGCGCGTCCTGGGTCATGCCGAGATGCTAGGACGTCCAACTATCCTGTGTCGAGGGTCACCCGGCGACGTCGCCGGCGCCCAGCCGGACCCGGCGCAGCGTGGCGAACAGGATCTCGTGCTCGTCGACCGAGAGGTCCTCCAGGCCGAAACCGATGCCGGTGAGCGCCCGGGTGCCCTCCTCCACCACGGCGCGACCGCGCTCGGTGATCGAGGCGAGGACACCCCGACCGTCGGCGGGGTTGGGGCGGCGGTCGACGTAGCCCGCCGCGACCAGGCGGTCGATCGCGTTCGTGACGCTCGTCGGGTGCACCATCAGCCGGCTGCCGATCACCTTCAGCGGCAACTCCCCCGACCGGCTGAAGGTGAGCAGCACGAGCACCTCGTACCGGGCGAACGTCAGCTCCAGGGGGCGCAGCACCTCGTCGAAGCGGGCGAGCAGGATCTGCTGGACCCGGAAGACCGACGTCGCCGCCCGCATCGCCGAGGACGGCCCGAAGTGCTTCTCCCACGTCTCCCCGGCGCGCTCGATCGGGTCGAACGGCAACCCCAGCGGTCGGACCATGCGCGGCACGGTACCTGCGCCACGTTCCCCCGCCGCCACCCTCGCTCGGTGCCGACCTGTCGTGGTGTCGACCCCGACCGTCACCACGTCGGGCCGGCACCGGGTGAGGCCTGTCGACCGGACGGCCGTCCGGGCCGCGGCCTGTGCGGCGGCCGGTGCGGCGGCCGGTCCGGGCTGCCGCCGGGCCCGCGTCGCGGTGCACCTCGCCGACGGGCTCGCCGAGTCGCCACAGGAGACGCGGCTGCGACTCCTCCTGCCCGGCGGCTTCCCTGCAGGGGCCCACCGCGAGCCTGCGAGTGGTAGGGGGCAGGGAGGTAGGTCCTTCCCGTCGCCTGGCCGGACCACCGGCTCGCGGTCGGGTACGAGGGGCGGTGGCACGGCGAGCGGCAGGACGTGGCCCGGGACCGCCGACGCCTGAACCGCCTCACCGCGGCCGGCTGGGCCGTCGTCCTCGTGACCGCGGAGGACCTCACCGACCCGGTCCAGCTGCTCGCCCGCATCGCCGCGGCCCTGCGGCTCGTGCACTGACCCTCGACGCCGCGTGGGGTCCGGGCCGCTCGACCCCCCGCCCACTTGACGACGGCCGGGCGGCTCAGTGCAGCGGTGGCCGCAGCGGCGGGACCTCCCGCACGCCGAACACCTCGGCCAGGGCGACGCGCGCGGCCTGGTCGCCGCAGGCCCCGTGAACGGCGGGACCGGGCGGGGTGGCCGACGACGCGAGGTAGACCCCGCGCACCGGCGTCTTGTAGGTGTTCCAGCGCGGGACCGGGCGGGCCAGCATCTGCCAGAGCGTCGTCTGGCCGTTGGAGATGTCCCCGCCCCGGTAGGTGGGGTTCCACTGCTCCATCGCGACGGCGTTCTTCGTGTGGCGGTCGACGACCGTGTCGCGGAAGCCGGGCGCGAACCGCTCGATCTGCGTCTCGATCGCCTGCGTCATGTCGACGTCGGACCCGTGCGGCACGTGCACGTAGGCCCAGAAGATGTGCCCGCCGTCCGGGGCGCGACTGGGATCGGGCACGGTCGGCTGGACGGCGAGCACGTAGGGGCGGTCGGTGAGCCGCCCCTCGTTCGGCGCCTGCTCCCCCGCGATCGTCTCCGCCAAAGTGCCGGCGACGTGGATCGTCCCGGCGCTGCGTACGTCGGGGTTGGCCCACGGCACCGGCTCGGAGAGGATCCAGTCGATCTTGAACACTCCGGCGCCGTGCCGGTAGCGCTGCACCCAGCGGCGGTAACCCTCGTGCACCCGGTCCCCGGCCATCGACACGAAGGCGTCCGGCGTGGTGTCGAGCAGGACCGCCGGCACGCCCTCGAACTCGCGCAGGTCGGTGATCAGGCGCCCGGTGACGACCTCGCCCCCCTGCTCCTCGAGCGCGGTGACCATGGCATCGGCCAGCTTCTGCGACCCACCCTCGACGAGTGGCCACCCGACGTGGTGGGACAGCATCGTCAGCAGCATGCCCAGCGCCGAGGTCAGCGGCTGGCGCAGGTCGAGCATTCCGTGCGCGGCAGCGCCGGCGATGAGGGCCTGCCCCTCCGGGGTGTCGAAGTACCGCTGCGCCAGCCAGCGCACGTTGGGCAGGCCGGTGAGCCCGAACCTGGCGATCTGCACCGGGCTGCGCGTCGGCAAGCTGCGCAGCCGGCTGGTGAGGAAGAAGTCGACGATGTCGGCGCCGTGCTCCACCAGCGGCGCGAACAGGCGACGGTAGGCGGCCGCGTCCGCGCCGAGCCCCTCCGCGGTCCGCTCCAGGGAGCGGTGGGAGACCGCCGCCCGGCCGCCGTCCAGCGGGTGGGCGAAGTTGATCCGGGGCTGCACGAGGCGCACACCCCGCGCCGGCAGGTCGAACTCGCGGAAGAAGGGCGCGGCGGCGGCCAGCGGCTGGACGGTCGAGCAGACGTCGTGGTGGTAGCCGGGGCGCATGAGCTCCTCGGTGCGCATCCCGCCGCCGGGCCGCTCGCCGGCGTCGACGACCTGCACCCGCAGGCCGGCAGCCGCGAGGCGGAGCGCCGCCGCCAGCCCGTTGGGTCCCGCTCCGACCACGACGGCGTCCGCCTTGCCGTTCAATGCCGTAGTCCGTTCACCCGTCCATCCTCGCCGTACCGGGCGCGCCCTGCCCGGTCAGCGCCTACAGCTGGCCGAGCAGCTCGTCGGCGGCGCGGTAGGGGTCGGTCCCGCCGCCGACGACCGCGTCGGCCAGGGCCCCGAGCGCGGCGGACCCGCGCACGTCACCCATCCGCTCGCGCAGCGTGGCCAGCGCGATCGCCTCGATCTCGCGGGCGGCCCGCTCGCTGCGGCGACGGTGCCCCTCCCCCGAGGACTCCAGCCACTGCCGGTGCTCCTCGATCCTCGCCAGGACCTCCTCGACCCCGTTGTCGGTGTCGCGGGCGGCCACCGTGCGGCAGATCGGCGGGCGCCAGTGCCCGGCCTCGGAGTGCCGCCCGCCGAGCGAGAGCATGTAGCGCAGGTCGCGCACGGTCTGGTCGGCACCGTCCCGGTCGGCCTTGTTCACCACGAAGACGTCGGCGACCTCGAGGATCCCGGCCTTTGCGGCCTGGATGCCGTCCCCCATGCCGGGGGCCACCAGCACCAGCGTGGTGTCGGCGAGCGACGCGATCTCGAGCTCGGACTGCCCGACGCCGACGGTCTCGATCAGCACCACGTCGCACCCGGCGGCGTCCAGCACGCGCAGGGCCTGCGGCGTGGCCCAGGACAGCCCACCGAGGTGCCCGCGCGAGGCCATGGACCGGATGAAGACGCCGCTGTCGCCGGCGTGGTCCTGCATGCGCACACGGTCGCCGAGCAGGGCTCCGCCGGAGAAGGGCGACGACGGGTCCACGGCCAGGACCCCGACCCGCTTGCCGGCCTGCCGCAGCGCCCGCACGAGCGCGGTCGTCGACGTCGACTTGCCCACGCCCGGCGAGCCGGTCAGGCCGATGACCTGGGCGTGACCGGTGTGTGGGGCGAGCGCCGCCGCCACCTCGCGCAGCGCCGGGCTCGCGTCCTCGACCAGGGAGATCAACCGGGCCACCGACCGGGCATCGCCCTCGCGGGCCCCCGCTACCAGCGTCGGGACGTCGGCGGCCCGACGGCTCCGCCGCCCGCGAGGGGCGCCCGGAGCCGCCGGCTGGACCGCGGTTCCCTCCGTCACGCGGCCTCCTCGCTGGCGCTCGTCAGCCACGTGCCGGGGGTGCTCCGCTCCCCGGTCGAGCTCGCGAGCTCGCTCAACTCTTCGCGGGCACGTGCAGGATCAGCGCGTCACCCTGGCCGCCGCCACCGCACAGCGCGGCGGCGCCGACACCGCCACCGCGGCGGCGCAGCTCGAGCGCCAGGTCCAGCACGATCCGAGCGCCGCTCATGCCGATCGGGTGCCCGAGGGCGATGGCCCCGCCGTTCGGGTTCACCTTCTCCGGGTCGATGCCCAGCTCACGGGTGGAGACGATGCCGACCGCCGCGAACGCCTCGTTCAGCTCGACCAGGTCGAGCGACGTCGGGTCGATGCCCTCGCGCTCGCAGGCCTTCTGGATCGCCCGGGACGGCTGGCTCTGCAGGGTGGCGTCCGGGCCGGCGACGACGCCGTGCGCGCCGATCTCGGCGAGCACGGTGCACCCGAGCTCGGCGGCCTTCTCGGCGCTCATGACCACGACGGCACAGGCGCCGTCGGAGATCTGCGAGGCGGTGCCGGCGGTGATCGTGCCGTCCTTGGCGAAGGCCGGCTTGAGCTTCGAGAGGCTCTCGGCGGTCGTGTCGGGGCGGATCCCCTCGTCCTCGCGGAACTCGATCGGGTCGCCCTTGCGCTGCGGGATGAGGACCGGGGTGATCTCCTCGTCGAAGATCCCGTCCTTGGCGGCGCGCGCGGCCTTCTGGTGGCTGGCCGCGGCGAACTCGTCCTGCTCCTCGCGGGTCAGGTCGTAGCGGCTGTTGGCCTGCTCGGTGAGCGCCCCCATGGCCACCTGGTCGAAGGTGTCCGACAGCCCGTCGTGGGCCATCGCGTCGATCAGCTTCGTGTCGCCGTACTTCGTGCCGGTCCGCGAGCTGGCCAGCAGGTGCGGCGCCTGGGTCATCGACTCCATGCCCCCGGCGACGACGACGTCGTACTCGCCGGCGCGGATGAGCTGGTCGGCCAGCGCGATGGCGTTCATGCCGGAGAGGCAGACCTTGTTGATGGTCAGCGAGGGCACCGACATCGGGATGCCACCGGCCACCGCGGCCGGGCGGGCGGGGTTCTGGCCGGCGCCGGCCTGGATGACCTGACCCATGATCACGTAGTCGACCTGGTCGCCGGAGATGCCGGCCCGCTCGAGCGCGGCCTTGATGGCGATGCCGCCGAGGTCGGCCGCCGAGAAGTCCTTGAGCGAGCCGAGGAGCCGGCCCATCGGGGTACGGGCGCCGCTGACGATGACCGAGCGGGACATGCTGCCTCCAGTGGCGGGCCGCCGCCGGTGGCGACCTCGTTGTCGGGACGCACCGCGACGGCGTTACCGGCGCGGCGTCGGGCCTTCCGGGAAGGATAGGACGGGCATCCGACGCGCGGCAGGGCGGATTTCGTGGCCGCCGTCACGCCCGGGGAGTGAGGCCCACCACAACGACCTGTCGTCTCAGACGTCTTGACGGCAGGATGCCTCGCGTGAGCAACGACGCCGCCCGCCCCGGCCTGCCCGAGGGCCTGCTGACGACCATCGACCACGTGGGCATCGCCGTCCCCGACCTGGACGAGGCGATCGCCTTCTACGCCCGGACCTTCGGCGTGCACTCGGTGCACGAGGAGACCAACGAGGAGCAGGGCGTCCGCGAGGCCATGCTCGCCGTCGGCACCGGGGAGACCCGCATCCAGCTGCTGGCGCCGCTGACGCCGGAGTCCACCATCGCGAAGTTCATCGGCCGCTCCGGTCCCGGTCTGCAGCAGCTGGCCTTCCGGGTCGACGACGTCGAGGCGGTGAGCGCGACGCTGCGCGAGCGCGGCCTGCGACTGCTCTACGACACCCCCCGGCGCGGGACGTCGGACAGCCGGGTCAACTTCGTCCACCCGAAGGATGCCGGCGGCGTCCTGGTCGAGCTCGTGGAGCCGGCCCGCTGAACCCGCCCCGTCCCGTCGGTTACCCACCGGTAACCTCACCGCACCCGCACCGCCCTCCGAGCCCGGCCGACCACGGCCACCGATGACCCGGGAGTACGCGTGAACGAGATCAGGGACGCCATCCTCGCCGACCAGCTGGACGCGCTGGGGGGCCTGGCCGTGCCGGAGTCCTACCGCGCCGTGCTCGTCCGCAAGGACGAGCAGCACATGTTCGAAGGCCAGGCCACGAAGGACAAGGACCCGCGCAAGTCCCTCCACGTGGACGAAGTGCCGACCCCCGAGCTCGGCCCGGGCGAGGCGATCGTGGCCGTCATGGCGTCCTCGGTGAACTACAACACCGTCTGGACGTCGATCTTCGAGCCGGTCTCCACCTTCGGCTTCCTCGAGCGCTACGGCCGGGTCTCCGAGCTCACCAAGCGGCACGACCTGCCCTACCACGTGGTGGGCTCCGACCTCGCCGGCGTCGTGCTGCGCGTGGGCCCGGGCGTGAACAAGTGGAAGCCGGGCGACGAGGTGGTCGCGCACTGCCTCTCGGTCGAGCTGGAGGACCCGGCCGGCCACGACGACACGATGATGGACCCGCAGCAGCGGATCTGGGGCTTCGAGACCAACTTCGGCGGCCTGGCCGAGCTGGCGCTGGTCAAGAGCAACCAGCTGATGCCCAAGCCGGCCCACCTCACGTGGGAGGAGGCGGCCAGCCCCGGGCTGGTCAACTCCACCGCCTACCGCCAGCTGGTCAGCAAGAACGGCGCCAACATGAAGCAGGGCGACACCGTCCTGATCTGGGGCGCGTCCGGGGGCCTGGGCTCCTACGCCACGCAGATGGCCCTCAACGGCGGCGCGATCCCCGTGTGCGTGGTCAGCAGCCCGGAGAAGGCCGAGATCGTCCGCAAGATGGGCGCCGAGCTGGTCATCGACCGGTCCGCGGAGGGCTACAAGTTCTGGAAGGACGAGGAGACCCAGGACCCGAAGGAGTGGCAGCGCTTCGGGAAGCGGATCCGCGAGCTGACCGGCGGCGAGGACGTCGACATCGTCTTCGAGCACCCCGGCCGGGAGACCTTCGGCGCGAGCGTCTACGTCGCCAAGAAGGGCGGGACGATCATCACCTGCGCCTCCACCACCGGTTACCTGCACCAGTACGACAACCGGTACCTGTGGATGAACCTCAAGAAGATCCTGAGCTCGCACTTCGCCAACTACAAGGAGGCGTGGGAGGCCAACCGCCTCATCGACAAGGGCCTCATCCACCCGACCCTGTCGAAGGTCTACCCGATGGAGGAGGTCGGCCAGGCCGCCCTCGACGTCCACCGCAACGCCCACCAGGGCAAGGTCGGCGTCCTGACCCTCTCCCCGCAGGAGGGCCTGGGGGTCAAGGACGCCGAGAAGCGCGAGAAGCACATCGACGCGATCAACCGCTTCCGCGGCGTGTAGCAGGACCCCGTCCTCCTCACCCCTCGCGCGCTCGGGGTGAGCCTCTGGACGGGGCCGTTCCAGCGACTCACCGGGGGCCGGGCTGCAGCGCAGCCCG
>NZ_JBJHAT010000023.1:0-72580 GCF_054051175.1 Blastococcus sp. SYSU DS0753
GCCGCCCGCGCGGCCACCCCCCCCCCCCCCCCCCCCCCCCCGCCCGCCGCCGCCCCCCCCCCCCCCCCCCCCCCCCCCCCCCCCACGGGCGGCGGCGGGGAGCCGGTTGCGCCGTCCGCAGGCCCGGCAGGTGGTCAGAGCAGGCCGTGCCGTGTCAGCGCCCATTCCAGCTCCCTCACGGTCGGTTGCTCCAGCCACTGGCCGCCCACGTCGACGACCGGGTTCCTCAGGACGCCGCCGGTCATCCAGCGCAGCCGGCGTTCCGCCTCCGGATGGAGGTCGAGATCGACGTACTGGTAGGGCACCCCGGCGCGGTCGAGCAGTCGGCGGGTCATCTGGGTGATCCCGCACCACCGATTGCCGTACACGGTGACCGGTGCTGTCCCGACGGCCGGCCGCACCCGGACGGCCGGCTGCTTCGGGACCATGTACGTGGTCGCCATCGAGGCCTCCTTCGCACGTGTCGGCGCTCGATCGGTTCAGGCCGCCTCGCGGCGGCCGGTGAGCTCGTCGAGCGCGGTGAACAGCTCGTAGATGTCGGGCAGGTGGTCGACGCGCGGCGAGACGTGGGCCCACCGGATGACCCCGTCGGCGTCCACCACGTACAGCGCCCGGTCGCTGAAGCCGTCGGATTCGCGCCAGACGCCGTACCGGCGGGCCACCTCGCCCCGCGGGTGGAAGTCCGACAGGAGCGGGAAGCTGATCCCCCGGACGGCGGCCCACGCGCCGTGGCTGTACAGCGAGTCGACGGAGATCCCCACCAGCTCGGCGTCCCGGCTCTCGAATTCCGCGAGCTCCTGCTGGTACAGCTCCAGCTGCCGGCTGCACCCGGGGCTCCAGTCGAGCGGGTAGAACACCAGAACGACCGGTCGGCCCCGGAAGTCCGACAGGCTCACCGGCCGGCCCTCGGCGTCGGGCAGGGTGAACTCAGGCGCCCGGGTGCCCACGGTCAAGCCGGTCGATTCGGCAGGGCCGCCCATCGGCGGCGCGGTCAGGTACAGGTCGGCGACGTCCCCGAGGGCCGTTTCCGCTCGCCGGTCACGGCTGTCCCCGGCCGTCGGCGTCCGGTTCGCCACCTCCTGCACCATCGCGTGCAGCACGGAGAGTGCCTCCGACACCGGCGAGTCGTCGAGCTGCTCACCGAGCTCGGCGAAGCGCTCCTCCAGTCGGGGCAGGCGGGCGGGCTCCGCCGCCCGCGTGGAGTACGTGGTCCCCATCGAACCCCCTCGTCGACAGTCCCGGTCCCACCCGGGCACGTTGTACCTACTACCGACGGACTATAAAACTTACAGTGGCTGAGGGAATATTTCAGGAGCGTGGCACGTCGGTCGGAACGCTGCCCGGGGCGCCGGCACGGCGTCCCGGCCACGTCCCGACGTGAGGAGAGTCAGGGAGGTTCGGACATGTCACGTGCGGTCGGTATCGACCTGGGCACCACGAACTCGGCCGTCGCCGTCCTCGAGGGCGGCGACCCCACCGTCATCCCCAACAGCGAGGGAGGGCGCACGACACCGTCGGTCGTCGCCTTCAGCCGGAACGGCGAGGTCCTGGTGGGTGAGGTCGCCAAGCGTCAGGCGGTGACGAACGCGGCCCGCACGATCCGGTCGGTGAAGCGGCACATGGGCACCGACTGGGCCACCGACGTCGACGGCAAGCGGTACACCGCCCAGGAGATCAGCGCCCGCGTCCTGCAGAAGCTCAAGCGTGACGCGGAGGCGTACCTGGGCGAGCCGGTCACGCAGGCGGTGATCACCGTCCCCGCCTACTTCGACGACGCGCAGCGGACCGCGACGAAGGAAGCGGGCACCATCGCGGGCCTGGAGGTGCTGCGCATCATCAACGAGCCGACGGCTGCGGCGCTGGCCTACGGGCTGGACAAGGACGCCAAGGACGAGACCGTGCTCGTCTTCGACCTCGGCGGCGGCACCTTCGACGTCTCGGTGCTGGAGATCGGCGACGGCGTCTTCGAGGTGAAGTCCACGGCCGGCGACACGCGGCTCGGCGGTGACGACTGGGACCAGAAGGTCATCGACTGGCTCGTGGACACGTTCCGCACCGCGGAAGGGGTCGACCTGTCGAAGGACCCGATGGCGATGCAGCGGCTCAAGGAGGCCGCCGAGCGCGCCAAGATCGACCTCTCCGGCGCCACGCAGACCCAGATCACCCTGCCCTACATCACCGCTACCGCGGAGGGGCCCAGGCACCTGGACGTCTCGCTGACCCGCGCGAAGTTCCAGGAGCTGACCGAGGACCTGCTGCAGCGGTGTCGCGGGCCGTTCGAGCAGGCGCTGCGGGACGCCGGACTCGGTCCGCGGGACATCGACCACGTGGTCCTGGTCGGTGGCTCCACCCGGATGCCGGCGGTCGTGGAGCTCGTCCGCGAGCTCAGCGGCAAGGACCCGCACCAGGGTGTGAACCCCGACGAGGTGGTCGCCGTCGGGGCTGCCGTCCAGGCCGGTGTGCTCCGCGGCGACGTCAAGGACGTGCTGCTGCTCGACGTCACGCCGCTCTCCCTGGGCGTCGAGACGCAGGGCGGCGTGATGACCACGATCATCGAGCGGAACACGACCATCCCCACCCGCCGCACCGAGGTCTTCAGCACGGCGACGGACAACCAGCCCTCCGTCGAGGTGCACGTCCTGCAGGGCGAACGGGAGATGGCCGCCGGCAACAAGACCCTGGGCCGGTTCCACCTGACCGACCTGCCCCCGGCGCCGCGTGGTGTGCCGCAGATCGAGGTCACCTTCGACATCGACGCCAACGGCATCGTGCACGTCTCGGCCACCGACCGGGCGACGGGCAAGGAGCAGTCGATCACCATCACCGGGCAGTCGTCCCTCAGCCGCGAGGACATCGACCGGATGGTCCGCGACGCCGAGGCGCACGCCGAGGAGGACCGCCGACGGCGGGAGGAGGCCGAGGCCCGCAACGACGCGGACGCCCTGCTCTACCGGAGCGAGAAGCTGCTGGCCGAGCACCGCGACGTGACCGGCCCCGAACGCGACCAGCTGGAGGCGGCGGTCAGCGAGGTGAGGGGCCTCGTCGAGCACGGCGAGGTCACTGCTCTCCGCGCGGCGACCGAGCGGCTGACCGCGGCGGGCACCGCCTTCGCCGCCCGGCTCCAGGAGCAGCAGGCTCCCGACGGTGGCGCGGCGACGGCCGCCGGTGACGACGACGTGATCGACGCCGAGGTGGTCGACGAGGGCAGCCGGGCGTGAGCCCGGCTGCCCTCTGATGGGAAGGAGGTGGACGACCGTGGCGATGACCGCCGAGTGGCTGGACAAGGACTACTACCGCGTGCTCGGCGTCGCGGAGTCCGCGTCGGACAAGGAGATCACCCGCGCCTACCGCCGCCTGGTCCGGGGACTGCACCCCGACACCAACCCCGACGCCGGGGCCGGTGAGCGGTTCCGGGAGGTCACGTCGGCCTACGAGGTGCTGCACGACCCCGTGCGCCGGCGCGAGTACGACGAGGTCCGCCGGCTTGCTCCCGCCGGTCGGTCGACGGGCGGGCCGGGCTGGCCGCACGGTCGGTCCGTGCGGGTCAACCGGCGCGGTCCCCGGGCCGGGGGGCACCGGGTCACGGTCGAGGACCTGTTCGGCATGTCCGCCGACGACGGCGGGTGGGGGACCGGTCTACCCCGCCGCGGGGCCGACCTGGAGGTGGCGGTGGAGCTGCCGTTCGACCAGGCGGTGCGCGGCACCACTCGCCGGCTCCGGCTGGGGTCGCGGACCGTCACGGCGCGCATCCCGCCGGGGATCGCGGACGGGCAGACGCTGCGGCTGGCCGGACGCGGGGAGCCGGGTGAGAACGGCGGGCCGGCCGGTGACCTCGTCCTGCGGGTCCGGGTGGCATCGCACCCGTTCTTCCGGCGGGACGGCCGTGACCTCGCGGTCACCGTGCCGGTGACCTTCGCCGAGGCGGCCCTGGGCGCCGACGTCCGGGTGCCCACGCTCGACCGCCCGGTCAGGGTCCGGATCCCGGCCGGGACGCGGAGCGGGACGACCCTGCGGGTGCCGGGCCGGGGTGTGCCGGCCGCCGACGGCGCGGGCGACCTGCTGGTCACCGTCGAGGTCGACGTGCCGAGGGAGCTGGACGAGCGCCAGCGGGCTGCCGTGCAGGCACTGGCGGCGGCGACCCCCGGGGCGCCGCGAGCCCACCTCGGGGTGTGAGGCACCGGCCGACACCCCGCCACCGACAGATCAACGACAGTGAGGAGGTGTTCCACCGTGGCCGGCGCATTCGACCCGAACCGCTGGACACGCAGGACCCAGGAAGCAGTCCAGGCCGCCGTGGAGCGGGCACGGCAGGAGTCGCACCCCGAGGTCACGCCCGATCACCTGGTCGCGGCGCTCCTCGGGCAGGAGGACGGCGTCGTCCTGCCGCTGCTGCAGAAGGCCGGTATCGGCATCCCCGGACTGCGGGACCGCGTCACCGAGGCCCTCGACCGGCTGCCGCACGCCTACGGGTCCGAACCGCAGGTCGGTCGCGAGCTGCGTGCCGCGATCGAGGAGGCCGACCGGGTGCGCCAGCAGTTGCACGACGAGTACGTCTCCACCGAGCACCTGCTGCTGGCGGTCGCCGGCCACCTGCAGGTGTCGCGTGAGCAGCTGCTCGCCGGGCTCCAGCAGGTCCGCGGCAGCCACCGCGTGACCTCCCCGGACGCCGAGGAGCAGTACCAGGCGCTGGAGAAGTACGGGCGCGACCTGACCGAGGAGGCCCGCAAGGGCAAGCTCGACCCGGTCATCGGCCGGGACGAGGAGATCCGCCGCGTCGTCCAGGTGCTGTCCCGCCGGACCAAGAACAACCCGGTCCTCATCGGTGAACCCGGCGTCGGCAAGACCGCCATCGCCGAGGGGCTGGCCCGCCGGATCGTCGAGGGCGACGTCCCGGAGAGCCTGAAGAACAAGCGGCTGGTGGCGCTCGACCTGGCGTCGATGGTCGCGGGTGCGAAGTACCGCGGCGAGTTCGAGGAACGGCTCAAGTCGGTCCTGCAGGAGATCGCCGACGCCGAGGGCCAGGTGATCACCTTCCTCGACGAGATGCACACAGTCATCGGCGCCGGCTCGGCCGAGGGCTCGATGGACGCCGGCAACATGCTCAAGCCGATGCTCGCCCGCGGCCAGCTCCGGATGATCGGCGCCACGACGCTCGACGAGTACCGCAAGCACATCGAGAAGGACCCGGCTCTCGAGCGCCGCTTCCAGCAGGTCTTCGTCGGCGAGCCGTCGGTGCAGGACGCGATCGCCATCCTCCGCGGCCTCAAGGAGCGCTACGAAGTCCACCACGGGGTCCGCATCCAGGACGCCGCGCTGGTGGCCTCCGCGGTGCTCTCCGACCGGTACGTCACCGGCCGGTTCCTGCCCGACAAGGCGATCGACCTGATCGACGAGGCGGCCAGCCGGCTGCGGATCGAGATCGACTCACTGCCCACGGAGATCGACGTCATCGAGCGGCGGATCCGGCAGCTGGAGATCGAGCGGGTGGCCCTGGCCAAGGAGACCGACGACGCCAGCCGCGACCGGCTCGCGGCGCTCGACCAGGAGCTCTCCGACCTGCGCGAGCAGTCGGCGGGGATGAAGGCGCACTGGCAGGCCGAGAAGGAGGCGATCGGGCGCATCCGGGAGCTCAAGGAGGAGCTGGAGGCTCTGCGCGGCGAGGTCGAGCGCGCGGTCGACCTGACCCGGGCCGCGGAGATCCGGTACGGGCGGATCCCCTCGGTCGAGCGTGAGGTGGAGCAGGCGACCGAGCGGCTGGCCGAGCTGCAGTCCACCCAGAAGATGCTCAAGGAGGAGGTCGACGAGGAGGACGTCGCCGAGGTGGTCAGCCGCTGGACCGGCATCCCCGTCGCCCGGCTGATGCAGGGCGAGGTGGCGAAACTGGTCCGGATGGAGGACGTGCTGCACGCCCGCGTGGTCGGGCAGGACGCCGCCGTCCGCGCCGTCGCCAACGCCATCCGGCGCAGCCGGTCCGGGCTGGCGGACCGCAACCGGCCGATCGGCAGCTTCCTGTTCCTCGGCCCGACGGGCGTGGGCAAGACCGAGCTCGCCCGCAGCCTGGCGGAGTTCCTGTTCGACGACGAGCGGGCGATGGTCCGGATCGACATGAGCGAGTACATGGAGAAGCACTCCGTGTCCCGCCTGGTCGGTGCGCCGCCGGGCTACGTCGGCTACGACGAGGGCGGGCAGCTCACCGAGACGGTCCGCCGGCGTCCGTACGCCGTCGTCCTGCTCGACGAGATCGAGAAGGCCCACCCGGACGTCTTCAACGTCCTGCTGCAGGTCCTCGACGACGGCCGGCTGACCGACGGTCAAGGCCGCACGGTGGACTTCACCAACACCGTGCTGATCATGACGTCGAACCTCCCCGGCGACCCGGCGGACTTCTTCAAGCCGGAGTTCATCAACCGGGTCGACGAGATCGTGCGGTTCCGGTCGCTCACCGAGGACGACATCGAGCAGGTCCTCGAGATCCAGCTGCGGCAGCTGGAGACGCGGATGGCCGAGCGGAAGCTGACGCTGGAGGTCAGCGACGACGCCCGGCGCTGGCTCGCCCGTCGCGGGTACGACCCCGACTACGGCGCGCGGCCGCTGAAGCGGCTCATCCAGCACGCGATCGTCGACCCGCTGGCGCTGGAGCTGCTCTCGGGCGTCTATCGGGACGGCGACACCGTGCACGTCGACGTCGCCGGTGACGACATCGTCCTGAAGTGAGCCCACCGCCACGGCCCTGTCGCAGGGACGTGGCACCCATCCCTACGACCGCTGGAGGAGGAACCGCCCATGACCGAGATGAGGAGCCGGCTGCCCGAGGACGTCCGGAAGACCGTCGGGGAGGCGCTGCAGGGCGCCGTCGTCGACCTGGTCGACCTGGGGCTGGTCGCCAAGCAGGTGCACTGGACGGTGGTGGGGCCCCACTTCCGCAGCGTGCACCTGCACCTGGACGACGTCGTCGCCACCACCCGGCAGTACTCGGACGCGCTCGCCGAGCGTGCGGTCGCGATCGGCGTGCTGCCCGACGGCCGGTCGACGGCCCTGCAGGAGCAGTCGGCGCTGTCGCAGCCGCCGCTCGCCTGGATCCCGGCCGATGAGGCGATCAGCTTTCTCGTCCACGCGCTCGACGAGGTCGTGGCGCGGATGCGGGCACGCATCGACGACACACGGGACGACCCGGTGTCGCAGGACCTGCTGATCGAGACGACCGGTGCCCTCGAGAAGCAGCTCTGGATGTGGCGGGCGGAGAGCCTGCCCCGGTGAGGCGGACCGGGGAGGCGGCGGGCCGGCCGCTCGCGTCGGCCCGCCCCTGGCCGCCAGGTCCGGGATGTCGACGACGTCGAGGACCCCGGGCCCGCCGGGGGTCCTCGGCACCGCACGCATGCAGGGAGGCTGGGGCAGCGGACCGCAGCATCCCGGCGAGGTGCGCCGGACGACCCCGGGAGCGGCGCCAGGTGCGGCTAGGCCGCGACGGTGGGGTGCACGGCGTCCGCCAGCCAGGCCACGACCTCGTCGCGGTAGGGCGCGATCCCCTTGTACTCGGCGATGTCGGCCGGGAGCTCGGCGACGATCGCGGAGAGCTGCTCGCCCCAGCCCGGGACCGTGACGATCTCGGCCAACGGCGCCATGTACGTGCGGATGTTGAACGTCAGCGTTCCCGTCAACGGCAGCCGGGTGAGGTGCTCCAGCTCGATGCGCAGCTGCAGCCGGCCGAAGTCGCCGTCCCGCACCAGCTGGGGGATGTCGGCGTCCCACTCCGGCTTGGCCTCCAGGCTGATGTCGCGCCGCGGTGAGCCGTGGGCGGAGAAGGTCCAGTTGACCCGGCGGTAGGTCTGGTCGGCCGTGATGCCCCGCATGAACCGGGTGGCGCGGCTGGTCACGCCGTCCTCGTTGAGCCGGGGCACGGGGCCGTGGATCTCGTCGAGGTGCATGCCGATGTCGAACTTGACCGACCACGCGGCGGCCCAGGTGACCAGCGCGGCGTCGAACCACAGCCGGCCGCCGCGCTCGCTGACCATGAGGATGTCGTCGGGCACCTGGCAGCCGATCCAGGTGAGCGGATCGGTCGGCAGCGTGGCGGCATCGCCCAGGACGAACGACTGCTCGATGCCGAGGAGGTCGTTCCGCCAGGAGAAGGCCCCGGACCCGAGGTCGGTCAGGTGCATGGCGTCCGGGCGGGCGGTCACGAGTTCCCGGAGCAGGTACAGGAGCATGTCCCAGCACGCCGGCTCCATGTGCGGGAGCACCTGCCGCCGCCCGGGGTCGCGGGCCAGCACGTCGCGGCGCAGCGCCATCTGCTCGGCGTAGTCGTCGCCCAGGTCGACGACGTGCTCGCCCCAGGACCCGGCGGGCGTCGCCACGCGCCGGCGGGCGGGCTCGACGTTGACCGTGTACCGGAAGGACCGGTCGGTGGGGGCGAAGGGCCAGGGCAGCCGGGGCAGATCGCTCACAGGTCCAGCTCCAGGTGGGTGTCGGCCGCCCGCGACACGCAGGCGAGCATGTGGGTCGAGGACTGCCGGTCGGAGTCATCGAGAACCAGGTCCCGGTGCTCCACGCGGCCGGCGGCCACGGGGACCAGGCACTGGCCGCAGACGCCCTGGCGGCACATGTGGGGGACGTCGACGCCGGCGCCGAGCACCGCGTCGAGCAGGCTGGTGCCGCTGGGCACCGGGAGCTCCCGGCCGCTGTGCCGCGGCCGGGCGGTGAACGGCCGGCCGGGGGAGAGCTCCCGGGCCTGGAAGTGCTCGAGGTGCACGCGGGCCGGTGGCCAGCCGGCCGCGCGCGCCGTCGCGGTGAACAGGTCCAGGAGGGGGGTCGGGCCGCAGGCGTAGGCGTGCGTGCCCCAGGGCTGGACCGCCATGCGTTCGCGCAGCGCACCGGCCAGGGCCACCCGGCCCTGCGCCTCCACCAGGTCGTGACCGGCGAGTTCGCGGACCTCCTCGAGGTGGGCGGCCTCGCCCCGGCGGTATCCGTAGACGACCTCCACGGGGCGTCCCCACGCACGGGCGGCGGCCAGGTGCGACAGGATCGGCGTGACCCCGATGCCCGCCGCGACGAGGAAAGCCTTCCGCGCGGCCAGCTCCGGCCGGAACGCCGACCGGGGCGGCTCCACCGGCAGCAGGTCGCCGACCCGCAGCACGTCGTGCAGCCAGGCCGAGCCCCCGCCGTCCCCGGTGCGGAGGACGGAGATCCGGTAGTCGCCCGGGGCGATCCCGGAGCCGGTGAGCGAGTACGCGTTGCGGGTGCCGCCGGCGGTCACGACCACGTGGCTGCCGGGCGCGTACCCGGCCAGCGACCGGCCCTCCGGGTCGGTCAGCACGATGTGCCGCACCCGGTCGGTCACCGCCTCGATCCGCGTCACCCGCAGCAGCTGCGTCGCCGGAACGCTCATCCCGCCTCCCCAGGTGCCGTCACCGCGGAGGCCAGGTAGCTGCCCCGGTGCCCCGACGCGTGCTCGTGCACCTCGAGCCGCAGGCCGCACCCGGGGCAGTCGACCTCCGCGCCGGGAGCCACCGGGAGCCGTGCGGTGGTCTCGCAGTGGGCGCAGAACACCGGGATCGGCCCCCGGGCGACGGCGAAGGCGGTGATCTCCTCGGGCAGCAAGCCCAGCCCGCGGGCCAGGGCGACCAGGGCGAGGACGTCGGCCTCGGGCCCGGCCACCAGCACCCGGTCGCCGACGTGCATCCCGTCGAGGCGGCGGGCGAGCGAGGCAGCCGACGACCCGTCCACGCCCGGAAGCCCCCAGCGCCGCACCGGCCGGCCGTGCTCGCGCGCCTCGGCCGCCCACCGGTCGACGACCTCCGCGGCCCGGCCGCCGACCTGCACGAGGAGGAATGCGCGGCCGGTGAGGTCCAGCGAGGGGGGCTGCGCCGGCCACGAGGGGACGCTCGTGCGGCGCGGCCGGAGCTGCTCTCCCGTCAGGACGGCGGTCATGCCGCACCGCGCAGCCAGGCGACGGCGGCGGAGCGGAAGCGGGTGAGGCCCTTGTAGTCGGCCATGTCCTCCGGCAGCTCCTCGAGGACGGCGGCGAAGCGGTCGCGCCACGCGGGCACCCGCGCCAGGTCCTCCAGCGGCAGCAGGTAGGTGCGGATGAGGAACAGCACCGCCCCGGAGCTGGGCAGCCGGACCAGGTGCTGGATCTCGACGCGCAGGTGCAGCCGGGAGCCGAGGTCCTGCTCGAGGACCAGACGCCGGTCGGGGCCCCACTCGGGATAGGTCTCGGTCGCGGTGTCCAGCCGCCGGCCGACGGTCATCGTCCAGTTCGTGCGGCGGTAGGCCTCCCCGGGCTGGAGCCGCATGAGGAACTGGTGGGCGCGGTCGATGACGCCCTCGGGGTGCACACGGGGGACGGGCCCGTGGATCTCGGGGAAGCTCATGCCGACGTCGAAGCGCATCGACCAGTCCGCGGCCGCCGTGACGACGCCGGCGTCGGCCCACAGCGCTCCCTCGCGCTGGTCGAGGAGCACGAGGTCGTCCTGGACCTGCGGTGCGATGAACTCGAGCGGACCGGACGGCAGCGTCGCGTCGTCACCGAAGGTGAACTGCTGCCCGATGCCCAGCAGTTCGTTGCGCCAGCGCCAGCGGTCCCCGCCGAGGCGGTCGAGCGCGAACACCTCCGGGCGGGCCCGCTGCAGCTCGCCCATCACGTAGAGCATCGCGTCCCAGGCGGCCGGCCTCATGTGCGGCAGCTCCTGCAGCCGTGTGGGGTCCGCGGCCAGCAGGGCGGCGCACTCGGCGCTGTCGGAGGCGTAGTACTCGTCGACGTGCAGGACGTGCTCGCCCCAGCTGCCGGCGGCGGTCGGCCGTGGCGCGACCGCCGGCTCCACGTTGGCGCTGTACCGGTAGGTGTCGGTCGGGAAGGGGAAGGGGAACGAGGTGATGCGGGCGGGCAGGGCCCGGTCGCGGATGTCGGTGGCTGTCACAGGTCGAGCTCCAGGGTGGGGCCGGTGCTGCGGGAGACGCAGCACATGACGCTGTCGGCGGCGGCCTTCTCGGCCTCGCCGAGGAAGAGGTCGCGGTGCAGGGGGGAGCCGGAGACGACGGGGACGCGGCACTCGCCGCAGACCCCCTGCCGGCACAGGTTGGGCACGGGGACGCCGGCGTCCTCGAGGGCCTCCAGCAGGCTCACCCCGGACGGGACCCCGACCCGCCGTCCGGACCGCACGAGGGTCACCTCGAACGGATCCCCCGGGTCGAGCGCGGCGGCGGAGAAGCGCTCGGTGTGCACCCGCGCCTCCGGCCAGCCCAGCCACTCCGCCGTCCCGAGGACCGTGTCGAGGAGGGCGGCCGGCCCGCAGGCGTAGAGGTGGGTGCCGAGCGGGGCGGAGGCGAGCGCGGCCTCGATGCGGGCGACGAAGCCGGCCACCTCCGGGTGCTCCTCCAGGCGCGGGCCGCAGAGCTCGCGCAGCTCGTCCAGGTGCGCTCCAGCGCCCGGGCGGTAGCCGTAGAGCAGCGTGAAGTCCCGCTTCCAGCGGACCGCGGCGCGGGCGTGCGAGAGCAGCGGGGTGATGCCGATGCCGCCGGCGACGAGCAGGTGGTGCCGTGCGGTGGCGACCGGGGCGAACGCGCTGCGCGGCCCGTCGGCCGCCACGACGTCCCCGGCCACGAGCTCGTGCACCCAGCGCGAGCCGCCGGACCCGTCGGGGCAGAGCAGCACCGAGATCGAGTAGCGCACCGGGGCTGTCCCGGAGCCGGTCAGCGAGTAGGCGTTGCGCCGGTCGCCGCAGTGCAGCACCACGTGGCTGCCCGGTGGGAAGGCGGGTAGCGGTCCACCGTCGGCGGAGACGAACTCGACCGACCGGATGCCGGCTGCCGCCGCCCGCACGCCGGCCACCCGGAGCCGGAGCGCGCCCCGGCCGGTGCGCGTCGGGGCATCCGCGGGTGCAGGCGGGGAGATCGTCGTCATGCCGGCACCTCCACCGGAGCGGCGGGGGCGGCGTCCTCGGCGTCCACCATGTACCCGAGGTAGGCGCCCAGCCGCCGGGACACGTGGTGGTAGACGTGCAGCGTCCGCCCGCAGCCCCGGCAGACGCAGGTCGCGCCGAGGGCGGCCGGGGTCTCCGTCTCGTGCGCGCAGTGGGCGCAGTGGACCCGGCGGCGGGGAACCCCCGTCACGTGGGTCAGCACCTCGGCCGGGACCGCCCCCAGCCGGAGGGCCCGGGCGGGGGGGGGGGGGGGGGGGGGGGGGGGGGGGGGGGGGGGGGGGGGGGGGGGGGGGGGGGGGGGGGGGGGCGGCGGGGGACTGCCCCGCCACCACCCCCCCCCCCCCCCCCCCCCCCCCCCCCCCCCCCCCCCCCCCCCCCCCCCCCCCCCCCCCCCCCCCCCCCCCCGCCACGAGCAGCCGCCAGCCGACCACGGCCTCGCCGGCCCGGGCACCCACCCAGGCCAGCGCCTCGGCGGTGCTGAGCGCCCGCAGCACGCTCACCGCCGCGCCGGCGGCCGCGGCCTGCGCCGCCCAGGCGGAGACGACGGGGTCGGCGGCCTCGTCGAGACCCAGGACGGCGGCGCTGCGGACGCCGTGGGGGAAGGCCGGCGGCGCGGCCGCCCACCGCGGCACGCTGGTGTGCTCGATGCCCATGCCGATCAGGGGGCGAAGGACCGCTGGCCGGTGTAGAAGCCCAGCGCCCGGTCGGGGGTCTCGAAGCGGATCCGCGAACCCTTCGGGAAGAACAGCACGTCCTTGGGGCGAGCGATCACCTGCGCGCCGCTGTCGAGGTCGGTGAGGTGGAACTCGCCCTCCACCACGACCTTCATCTCGTCGTAGGTGTACGTGTAGTCCAGCGGCTCGCCCGCGAGCAGCTCGAAGAAGCCGGAGCACAGCTCCGAGCCCCCCGGGTTGGCGAACGTGTCGCCGATGGCTGCGTTGACGCCGGGGACCTCCATGCTCGGGAGCCCCTCGTAGGTGCCGCTCGCGTGTCCGAAGACGATGGTGCCGGTGGTGCTCATGTCCGCCTCCTCAGCGCGGGACCCGTCGGGGCGACCGATCCCTGTGGGTGGACGACATGTAACGCCAGTGGACGATTCTATGGGTGTCGGCGCTGTAACGAGTCGGTGACGAGGACCCTTCGCGGGTGCGGTGACGCCCCTCCCGTCCGGGTCATGCGGCCGCGGCGGAGCCCGCTCGTCCGCCGGAGCGGCCCCTATGCTCGCGCCGTGGAGGCAACCCCCGAGCCCGGCGGGCACGACGACGCGCCCGGCGGACAGCTGGAGGACGTCATCGCGATGCGCGTCCGCGAGTTCCGGCTGGCCAAGGGCGTCTCGCTGGCCGAGCTCGCGCGGACGACCGGCCTGAGCAAGGCGATGCTGTCCAAGATCGAGCACGCCCAGACCTCCTGCAGCCTGTCCAGCCTGGCGCGCCTGGCCGAGGCGCTGGCAGTGCCGGTCACGGCGCTGTTCCGGGGCGTGGACGCCGAGCGCGAGGCGGTCTTCACCCCGGCCGGCCACGGGGCGCAGATCGTCCGGCGGGGCAGCAACGTGGGGCACCTCTACCAGCTCCTGGGGGCGCTGCGCGGGGAGCACAAGCGGCTGGAGCCGCTGCTGGTCACGCTCACCGAGGCGAGCGAGGTCTTCCCGCTCTTCCAGCACCCCGGCACCGAGTTCATCTACGTGCTCGAGGGCGCGCTGATCTACGGCCACGGGGAAGCCCGCTACGAGATGCGCCCCGGCGACTCGCTGATCTTCGACGGCGAGGGGCCGCACGGGCCGGTCGAGCTGATCGAGCTCCCCATCCGCTTCCTGACCGTCACCGGTTACGGGCACGTCGTCTAGGTCGCGACCGGCCGCACCGCGCACCCGTGCGGCGGCAGCTCTCGCTTTCGTAACGCAGATTCACGTCCGCGTAACCACGAGGGCGTCCAGCACCATGAGACTGCGTTTCACGACGTGACACGCAACGACCGCCTCGCGCCCCGGTGCCCTCGGTGCCGGTCGGGCGGTGGTCGCCGGCGTGGCGTTCCGCACCCGTGTGTCCGGGTGCGATCCACCGATCTCGTGGCGTGGCCGGTCCCGCCCGACTCACCTGAGGAGAGTGGCTCATGCCTGCAGCCGACCTCGCCTGGCTCCTGGCGGCGTTCGCGCTCGTGCTCCTGATGTTCCCGGGCCTCGCCCTGTTCTACGGGGGCATGCTCGGCAGCAAGAACGTGCTCAACATGGTGATGATGGTCATGAGCACGCTGGCCGTCACGAGCGTCCTCTACGTCCTCTTCGGCTACGGGCTGGTGTCGGGCGACTCGCTCGGCGGCTGGGGCCTGATCGGCAACCCGGTCGACCACCTCGGTCTCGCCGGTTTCCACGACGACGGCGGCACCGGTGGCGCGGAAGGCGTCTACTGGACCGCCTTCTTCATCCTGTTCGCCGCGATCACGATCGCGATCGTGGCCAGCGGCGCGGCCGGCCGGATGAAGTTCGGCTCGTGGCTGGTCTTCTCCGCCGTCTGGCTGACCCTCGTCTACTTCCCGCTCGCGCACTGGGTGTTCGCCTTCGACGACGAGGAGAGCGGCGTCGTCGGTGGCTGGATGCGCAACGTGCTGCAGCTGCACGACTTCGCCGGTGGCACCGCGGTCCACATGAACGCCGGCGTCGCCGCCCTGGCGCTCGCGATGGTCCTCGGCAAGCGGCGCTCGCCGACGCACCGGCCGCACAGCCTGCCGCTGGTCGTCCTGGGCGCCGGGATCCTGTGGTTCGGCTGGATCGGGTTCAACGGGGGCTCGGCGGCCGGGGCGAACTTCCTCGCGCAGTACGTCGTCCTGACCACGCTGCTCGCCGGGTCCACCGGCATCCTCGGTTTCCTGCTGGTCGAGAGGCTGCGCGACGGCCACGCGACGACGCTCGGCATGGCGTCCGGGGCGATCGCCGGACTGGTCGGCATCACGCCTGCGGCCGACACGGTGAACGCCGCCGGCGCGCTGGTGGTCGGCTTCGTCGCCGGCGCCCTCGTCGCCTGGGCGGTGACCTGGAAGACGAAGCTGGGCATCGACGAGAGCCTCGACGCGTTCGCCGTGCACGGCGTCGGCGGCATCGCCGGAACGCTCTGCGTCATGCTCATCGGCGCGTCGAACTCGCCGGGCGGGGTGCAGGGCGTCCTGCTCGGTGGCAGCTTCGACATCGTCTGGCGCGAGCTGGTGGCGATCGTCGCGACCTGCACCTTCTCGTTCGTGATGACCTATGCCATCGCCTGGGCGCTGCAGCGCACGATCGGGCTGCGCGTCGACGAGGCGACGGAGGACGCCGGCCTGGACGTCGCCGTCCACGCCGAGTCGGCGTACGACTTCGACCGGGGCGTGAGCCCGACCCGGGTGGGCGCGACCGTCTACGGCCTCGACGAGGTGCCCCCCGCGCCGGTCGCCGTCGCCCCGACGTCGCCGCGCTGACCTGCGCCGCCCCCCGGCGCAGCCACGTGACACCGGAGGCCGGTCCCCGATGGGGCCGGCCTCCGGCGCGTCGCGCGAGGTCTGCGGCAACACGAACCTGGCGCGACCGTAACGCCGCGGAAACGGTGGGCGTGTTCACTCCTACGTGACAGAGGTTCATGTCAGTGAACAGCCGCAGGAGGATCCCGTGCCGCTCACCGCCACCCGTCCCGAGGCCCCGCCCGTCGCCGTCACGGCCGAACCCGAGGTGCTCGACCTCGCCACGCGGGCCCGCGCCGACGGCACGCAGTTCATCCTGGCGCTCTTCGTGGACCTCACCGGCAAGCCGTGCGCCAAACTGGTCCCGGTCGAGGCGGTCGAGGAGCTGCAGACCGAGGGTGTCGGCTTCGCCGGGTACGCCGTCGGCGCCATGGGTCAGGAGCCGAAGGACCCGGACCTCATCGCGATCCCGGACCCGGCCTCGTACATGCCGGTGCCGTTCATCCGTCCCGGCCTGGCGATCGTGCACTGCGATCCGCACGTCGAGGGCCGGCCCTGGCCGTACGCGCCGCGGGTGATCCTCAAGGAACAGCTCGCCCGCGCCGCGGAGCTCGGCCTGGACCTCAAGGTCGGCGCGGAGGTCGAGTACTTCCTCGTCGAGCGCGGGCCCGACGGCGCCCTGCGCCCGGCCGATCCGAGGGACACCTCCGAGCGCCCGTGCTACGACGCCCGCGGCCTCACCCGCATGTACGACCACCTGACCGAGGTCTCCCGGGCCATCAACTCCCTGGGCTGGGGCAACTACGCCAACGACCACGAGGACGGCAACGGGCAGTTCGAGCAGAACTTCGCCTACGCCGACGCGCTGACCACCGCCGACCGGGTGGTCACCCTCCGGTACCTGCTCTCGGTCCTCGCCGAGCAGCGGGGCATGACAGCCACCTTCATGGGCAAGCCGTTCACCGACCGCACCGGCAGCGGCCTGCACATGCACCTCTCGCTGTGGCGGGGTGGCGCACCGGTCTTCCCGGACGCCGAGGACCCGCGCGGCCTCGGGCTCTCGGCCCTGGCCTACTCCTTCGTCGCCGGTCTGATCGAGCACGCCTGCGGCCTGCAGGCGGTCCTCGCTCCCACCGTCAACGCCTACAAGCGCACCGGCGCGACGGGCACCCGGTCCGGCGCCACCTGGTCCCCGCGGACGGCGTCCTACGGCGGCAACGACCGGACCCACCTGCTCCGCGTGCCGGACGGCAACCGGGTGGAGCTGCGGGGTGGTGACGGCTCGGCCAACCCCTACCTCGCCGCGGCGACGGCGCTGGCGGCCGGGCTGGACGGGGTGCGCCGGGGGCTGGACCCGGGCGACCCGGGGGCCGCCACCAGCAGCCCGCTGCCTCCCACGCTGCTGCACGCGGTCGAGGCGATGGAGAGCGACCCGGTGGTCGCGGGTGCTCTCGACGTCGCCGGCCCGGGTGTCGCGGCCTACTTCGCCGGCGTCAAGCGCGAGGAGTTCTTCGAGTGGCACGGGCAGGTCACCTCCTGGGAGGTCGACCGCTACGTGACCGCCTTCTGACCAGCCGAATCGTCGAGAGGAACCACCCCCATGTGCGGGATCGCCGGGCTCCACCTGCGGGAGCCCTCCCTGTACCCCCGGCTCGGTGAGCTGCTGACCGGGATGCTCTGCCAGATCACCGAGCGAGGACCGGACTCCGCCGGGATCGCCGTCTACGGCGATCCGCGCTGGTCGCCGCCGGGGGAGTCGACGGTGTCGCTGCTCCCGGGAGACGCGAGCGCCCAGGAGGTCGGGACGGCGCTGCGCGAGCGGCTACCCGAGGCGGTGGTGGTCGACGCCGGGCAGACGCTGCTGGTGCACGCCGCGACCGACCCCGACACGCTCGTCGCCGCCGTCCGCGTGGCGGTCGGGCGGGTGGGGAAGGGCGAGGCGATCGTCATCGGCCAGGGGGAGGACCTCGCCGTCCTCAAGGGGGTCGGCCACCCGCAGGCCCTCGCCGCCGAGTTCGGCCTCGCCGCCGCGCAGGGCTGGCAGGGGGTGGCGCACACCCGGATGGCCACCGAGTCCGCGGTGACGCCGCAGGGCTCGCACCCGTTCTCGGTCGGCCCGGACCAGTGCCTGGTGCACAACGGATCCTTCGCCAACCACGCGACGATCCGCCGCGAGCTCCTGGCCGCCGGTATGACGTTCGACAGCGAGAACGACTCCGAGGTCGGCGCCCGGTTCGTCGCCGCACAGCTGGCCGCCGGCTACGACCTCGAGAAGTCGCTGAAGCTGCTCTGCGAGCGGTTCGACGGCTTCTACACCCTGCTGGTCGCCAACCGGGACAGCTTCGCCGTGGTCCGCGACGCCATCGCCTGCAAGCCCGCCGTCGTCGCCGAGACGCCGCAGTGGGTGGCCATGGCGTCGGAGTACCGCGCCCTCGCCGGGCTGCCCGGCATCGAGAACGCCCGCATCTTCGAGCCCGAGCCGGAAGAGGTCTACGCATGGCAGCGCTGAGCACGTCCCTGGAGTTCGCGGAGGGACGGGTGGAGCTGGCCGAGCCCACCCTCGTGGACCTGACCGTGTCCGACGTCCGCGCGCTCAACAGCGCGCTGCACGCGGTCGACGTCGCCGAGAAGGCCCCCACCTGGCGGGTCGCGAACCCCGACGGCCGGCACAACATCGCCGTCGGCCTGGACGCCGACATCGACGTCGTGGTCGACGGGCACGTCGGCTACTACTGCGCCGGCATGAACAAGGCCGCGACGGTGACCGTCAACGGCAACGCCGGCGTCGGGGTCGCCGAGAACATGATGAGCGGGACCGTGCGCATCCGCGGCAACGCCTCGCAGTCGGCCGGGGCCACCGCGCACGGCGGGTTGCTCGTCGTCGAGGGGTCGGCGGCGGCGCGCTGCGGCATCTCGATGAAGGGCGTGGACATCGTCGTCGGCGGCGACGTCGGCCACATGAGCGCCTTCATGGGCCAGGCCGGCCGGCTGGTCGTGTGCGGCGACGCCGGCGACGCGCTCGGCGACTCCCTCTACGAGGCCCGCATCTACGTGGCCGGCTCGGTGAGGTCGCTCGGGGCCGACTGCGTGGAGAAGGAGATGCGCGCCGAGCACCTCGCCGAGCTGGCCGGCCTGCTCCGTGCCTCCGGGGTCGACGCCGACCCGTCGTCCTTCCGCCGCTACGGCTCCGCCCGGCAGCTCTACAACTTCCACGTCGACAACGCCTCGGCGTACTGAGAAAGGGCACCCCGTGACCGACAACCCTGCCTTGCGCCAGCCCGCCCTGCCCCCCGACCCTGCCCTCCGCGAGTCCGCCACCTTCGACCGCGCGACCATCGCCGACATCCAGCGCGCCGCGGAGACCGGCATCTACGACATCCGCGGCGGCGGCGCCAAGCGCAGGGTGCCGCACTTCGACGACCTGCTGTTCCTCGGCGCCAGCATGTCCCGCTACCCGCTCGAGGGGTACCGGGAGCGCTGCGACACCGACGTCGTCCTCGGCGACCGCAACGCCACCTACCCGCTGCACCTCGCCACGCCGGTGACCATCGCCGGCATGAGCTTCGGTGCGCTCTCCGGCCGCGCCAAGGAGGCGCTCGGCCGCGGCGCCAGCGAGGTCGGCACCTCCACGACCACCGGCGACGGCGGGATGACCCCGGAGGAGCGCGGCCAGTCCAAGCACCTCGTCTACCAGTACCTCCCGTCCCGCTACGGCATGAACCCCGATCACCTGCGCATGGCCGACGCCATCGAGGTCGTGCTCGGGCAGGGGGCGAAGCCCGGCGGCGGCGGGATGCTGCTCGGCCAGAAGATCACCGAGCGGGTGGCGGGCATGCGGACCCTGCCGATGGGCGTCGACCAGCGCAGCGCCTGCCGGCACCCGGACTGGACCGGCCCCGACGACCTGGAGATCAAGATCCGGGAACTGCGGGAGATCACGGACTGGGAGAAGCCGATCTACGTCAAGATCGGTGCCACCCGCACCTACTACGACGTCAAGCTCGCCGCCAAGGCCGGGGCCGATGTCATCGTGCTCGACGGGATGCAGGGCGGCACCGCCGCGACGCAGGACGTCTTCATCGAGCACGTCGGCATCCCGACGCTCGCGGCGCTGCCGCAGGCCGTGCAGGCGCTGCAGGAGGAGGAGCTGCACCGGAAGGTCCAGCTCGTCGTCTCCGGCGGTATCCGCAACGGCGCCGACGTCGCCAAGTGCATGGCCCTGGGGGCCGACGCCGTCGCGATCGGCACCGCGGCCCTGATCGCCCTCGGCGACAACGCACCGCACCTGGACGCGGAGTACCGCCGGCTCGGGTCGGCGGCGGGGTACTACGACGACTGGCAGGCGGGCCGCGACCCGGCCGGCATCACCACCCAGGACGACGAGCTGGCGCAGCGTCTCGATCCGGTGCAGGGCGGCCGGCGGCTGGCGAACTTCATCCGGGTGATGACGATGGAGGCGCAGATCATCGCCCGCGCCTGCGGCAAGGCCCACCTGCACTCGCTCGAGCCCGAGGACCTGGTCGCGCTCACCATCGAGGCCGCCGCCATGGCCCGGGTGCCGCTGGCCGGCACCAGCTGGATCCCGGGGCACGGGCTGTGACCGCGACGGCCACCATCGCCGACGTCGTCGTCGTGGGCGGCGGGCTCGAGGGCACGTCCATCGCCTGGTCGCTGGCTCGACGAGGGGTGACCGACGTCGTCGTCTGCGAGCGGGACACGGTCGGCTCCGGCGGCACCGGCAAGTCCAGCGGCATCGTGCGGTGCCACTACGGGGTCTCCTCGCTGGCGGCGATGGCCACCCGCAGCCTCGAGCTGTTCGAGAACGCCGCGGACGTCCTCGGCGACGACGTCGGCTTCCGGCAGACCGGGTACGTCGTCGGCGTCGGCGAGCCGAACGTCGCCGCCCTGCGGGCCAGCCTGGCCAACCAGCGGGCGGTCGGGGTGCAGACCGAGGAGATCGACCGCGCCGAGGTCGCGCGCCTGTGGCCGGTGGCCGACCTGTCCGACTTCGCCGCCTTCGCCTGGGAGGCGCGCGGCGGCTACGGCGACGCGTACCAGACCGCCCAGGGGTTCGCTGCGGCCGCGCGGCGCCTCGGCGTCCGCATCCGCCAGGGCACAGCCGTCGCCGAGGTGCTGGCCGACGGCGGCCGCGCGACCGGTGTCCGGCTGGCCGATGGGACGGCGATCAGCGCCGGCACCGTCGTCGTCGCGGCCGGCCCCTGGTCGGTGCCGCTGCTGGCGGAGCACGGCATCGACCTGCCGATCAGGGTGCACCGCGAGCCGATCGTGCTGCTGGACCCCGGGGTCGACCTCGGCCCGGTGCCGGTCTTCTCCGACCTGGTGTCGCTGCAGTACATCCGCGCCGACGGCGGCGGGCAGCTGCTGTTCGGCAACAGCGACCTCTCCACGCCGGAGCCCGCCGACCCGGACGCCTACCTGAACCGCGCCACCGACGAGTTCCTCGAGATGGCGGTGGAGAAGATCTCGCACAGGTTCCCGGGGTTGGCGGACGCCTCGGTCGCCGGCACCTACGCCGGCTGCTACGACGTGACCCCGGACTTCAACCCGGTCATCTCGGAGACGCCGGTGGAGGCGCTCGTGGTCGCCGCCGGCTTCAGCGGGCACGGGTTCAAGATCTCGCCGGCGGTGGGACGGCTGGTCGCCGACCTGGTCGTCGACGGGAAGAGCTCGGACGCCGACATCCCCGACTCCGACTTCCGGTTGTCGCGGTTCGCGGAGGGCGCTCTCCTCACCAGCCCCTTCCCCTACGTCGGTGCGGGGGAGATGCGCTGACCGGGCGTCTCCTCATGTGTCGCCCTCGGCCCTGCGTCGCAGTCCCTGGCCCACACGGGTGGACGGGCCCCGAGCGCTCCGCTCGCCACGCGGCCGGCAGGGGGCCGACGGCACCACGGTCAGGGGCTCAGGAGCTCCCCGGTGCGGACCAGGTGGTCGGCGACGTCGCGCAGCTTGGTGTTCGTCGTCATCGACGCCGTGACCAGGAGGTGGAACGCCTGGTCGGCGGTCAGCTTGTGCCGTTCGATCAGGATGCCCTTGGCCTGCTCGATGACCGCGCGGGACGCGAGCGCGGTCTGCAGGTGGTCGGCCATCTCCTGGGCGCCCCGGTAGGCCCGCACGCTCGCGGCGGCGATGCCCGCGTAGGGAGCGAACCCGGTCGCCACCGCGCGGCTGGTCTCGTCGAAGGCTGCGACCTCGCGGGCGTAGATGTTGAGCGCGCCGGTGAGCTCTCGCTCGCCGGCGAACACGAGCGGCACCGACAGCGAGCTGAGGTTGCCGCGCTCGGCGGCCTGCCGCGCGTAGTCGGGCCAGCGGTGCTCGACACGGGTGTCGACGATCTCGGTCGCGACACCGGTGCGGGAAGCGTGCAGGCACGGCCCTGCGCCCCTCGCGTACTGCGCGCGATCCAGGTTCAGGGCGAGTGGGCCGGTGTCCACGACCGTCGTCGCCTCGCCCTCGATGACGAGGGTGACTGAAGCCTCCGGGGCGCCCGGCATGACGCTCTTGGCCTGGTCCGCCAGCGACTGCAGCAGGCTCTCCATCGACAGCTCGCGCAGCGACAGCCGCCCGAGGTTCTCCAGCGCAGCGGTGGCGTGGGTGGATCGGCGGTCGGGAATGCGGGCCACCAGGGCCTCCGGTCTGGCTCATACCGAAGGTGACCTCGGCGGCGCACCCGTACCGGGTGTCTCACTTCGCTGCGCCGCTGTTTTGACGCACCAGGGGTGCCCGGACGATGTCTGGGC
This sequence comes from Blastococcus sp. SYSU DS0753, assembly GCF_054051175.1. NCBI lineage: Bacteria > Bacillati > Actinomycetota > Actinomycetes > Geodermatophilales > Geodermatophilaceae > Blastococcus > Blastococcus sp. SYSU DS0753. Next base: position 22,100 of record NZ_JBJHAT010000023.1, read on the forward strand.
TCAGGCAGAGCTTACGCGGCCCCTCCCGGGCCCACGCCCCCGACGCGGCGGTCCCGGCGTGCAGCGGCCTGTCGACCGGGCGGGCGACGAGACCTGCGCACCACGCCGTCGCGGTCCCCGCTGCGCGCGGCGGCAGGGCTCAGCCGGCGAGGACCGCGGGCCGGCGGCCGGCCCACGGGAGCGCCTCCTCCAAGAAGGCGGCGACGGACAGCAGCGTCGCTTCGGCGGCGTAGCGACCGCAGAGCTGGACCCCGACCGGCCACCCCTCGGCCGTCGGGATGCCGGGGACGCTGACCGCGGGCATGCCCGTCACGTTGGCGGGCGCGGTGAACGGCGCGAACGCGAAGATCCGGTCGTACCAGCCCCGCGCGTCCAGGCTCGGGTCGTTCTGGTCCAGGTGACCCAGGGCGGTGTTCGGGGCGGCCGTCGTCGGCGTCAGCAGCACGTCGTGGCGCAGGAAGAACTGGGCGATGGCGCGGGTGGTCGCGTTGAACACGCGGTCGGCGGCGTAGAGGTCCATCGCGGTGAGAGAGGCGCCGTACTCGGCGCAGGCCAGCGTCGCGTGCTCCAGCACATCGCTGCCCAGCTCCACGCCCAGCGCGGCGGCGGCCCCGTAGGCGCCGTCGGCCAGGAAGCTGCACCAGGCGGCGAGGTTGGCCGTGTCGAACGCCTCCACGTCGAACTCCGGTGCCGCCTCGACGACGGCGTGCCCGTCCGCCGCGAGGGCCTCGGCGGCGGCGCGGACGGCAGCGACGCAGGCGGGGTCGACCGGGACGCCGTTGGGCGCAGCGGTGGCGACGGCGATCCGCAGCTTCCGCGACGGCGGGCGTGCCGCGTCGCGGAAGCTGGTCACCGGCTCCGGCAGCAGGTACTTGTCGCCGGGCTCGGAGCCGTGCAGGGCGTCGAGCAGCCCGGCCGCGTCGCGGACGGTCCGGGTCACGGCGAACTCGACGCCGAGGCCGAGCAGCGGATCGGCGAAGTCGGGTGCGACGGTGATCCGCCCCCGGGAGGGCTTCAGGCCGACCAGGCCGGTAGCAGCGGCCGGCACGCGGATCGAACCTCCGCCGTCGTTCGCGTGCCCGACGGGAAGGGCACGCGCGGCGACCAGCGCCGCCGATCCACCGCTGGAGCCGCCGGGGGAGCGGGAGGTGTCCCAGGGGTTGCGGGTCGGGCCGTTGGCCACCGACTCGGTGGTGGCGTTGAAGCCGAACTCGGGGCAGGCGCTCACTCCGATGGCGGCCAGGCCGGCCTCCCGGAACCGCCGCATCAGCGCGGTGTCGTAGGGGAAGGGGATGCCGGGGCCGAGCAGCCGGGAGCCGTCCCGCTGGGGAACGCCCTCGGCATGCATGACGAGGTCCTTGATGACGAAGGGCACCCCGGCGAACGGGCCGTCGGCGCTGGCGGCCAGCGGCCTGTCGAACAGGTCGCCGACGAGGGCATTGAGCTCACCGTTGACCGACTCGACGGCGGTCCGGGCGGCCTTCTGCACCTCCTCGTGGGAGACCTGCCCGGTGCGGACCAGGCCGGCCAGCCCGGTGGCGTCGTGCTCGGTGTACTCGGAGACCTCCACGGTCACTCCTTCGTCGTCGGCCGGTTCTCGCGTCGGCGACGGATGCTGCCCGGTGGCCGGGCGGTGCACATCGGTGGAAATGCGGACCACCGGGCAGCTACCGGGTGGCTCGAGTGCGTGCTTGGATGCCGCATGGGGTCCGCTTCCGGCTCAGGGGCATCGCGGCTCGGCGCCGCCCTGGCCGTGCGGGACGCCGCGGATGCGGTGGTTCGCGGCGAGGCCCAGTCCGGTCGCGCCGATGCGGTGCTCGAAGCGTTGCTGTCCGTGGTCCGACCGTCGGCCGCGGCCGTCTCGCAGTGGGACCCGGTGCGCGGGCGGCACCGGACGGTGGCCAGCGCCGGCTACCGCGAGGACGCGCTCGCGCTCATGGAGGCGCATTTCCACGAGGACCCGCGGTTCCCGGTCGCCCGCAGCCAGGGGCGACCGCTGCGGGTGCACGACATCCGGCCCGACCAGCGTCGTGGGCTGATGTTCGAGGAGGTGATCCGACCGGCCCGGTTCACCGACGGCGTGACCCTGTGCCTGTCGGCGGCCGGGCGGTACGTCGGCTCGGTGCACGCCTCCACCGCGGACGGGGAGGTGGACGACGAGACGGCGGGCGTGCTCCGGTTGATGTCGGCGGACCTGACCTGTCTCCTGGATCCGTTGGAAGGTGCAGCGGTCCCGGTGGCGGAGGACGCGGGGGCCTTCGCCTGGTCGCCGGCGGACGGGCGGTGGCTGGTGCTGACGCCGTCCGGCCGGCCGTCGCTGGTCGCACCGGCATCTCCGCTGGCCGCCCTGCTCCAGCCGGCGCGGTGGCCCTCGCGGATGGGGCGTCACCTGCTGGTGATCACCGGCGCGGAGCTGCTCGCGGTGGAAGCGCGTCCGGCGGGCCGCTGGGTCGTGGTCGAGCACCGGGCGTCCGCACCACCGGCGGGGCTGTCGCTGCGCGAGCTCGAGGTGCTGGCCGCGCTGGCGACCGGCGCGACCAACCGGATGGTGGCGCGTTCCCTCGGAGTGGGGGAGCGGACTGTGGCCACGCACGTGGAACACCTGCTCGCCAAGCTCGACTGCGGCAACCGGGCCGGCGCCGTCGCCTTCGCGGTCGCGGTCGGGCTGGTACGCGCGGGGCGCGGTGCCGCACCGGCCCCCGCCCGGACGGGTTCCTCGACCGCGCCGGGCACGCGGGCGCGTACCCCTGCGCCACGACCGGCCTGACCGACGCGCGCCGCACCGGCGCGTGCGGCCGGGGCGGGCCCACGGACCCGCGCTCCCGCCGCGAGGCCGCCGGGGGGCTACTGTGGAGGGCGTACCGGCTGCTCGCCGGCACCGCCCCGCCCGGCAGCACGCCTGCTCGCGCGGTCGGTGCCGCCGCCATCGACCGGCGGCCGGCGGACCGAACCCGGCTCGGGGGCATGGCCCCCGCGTCGGTGCCCGGTGCACCAGCGGGTCCGGGTCCGCGCGGTACTGGGCGGTGCCGGTGCGGTTGCACCGTCCGCCCGCGGGGCCGCGTGCACGTCCTGCCGCGGCGACCGTGCCGGGCAGTGCAGAGGAGGAGTTCGTGGCTCGACCAGGACGGCGCTCGACGAGCGCCCGGCGCGGCGCCCCGCGCACCCAGCGGCGCGTGCGCGACGGCGACGTCGTCGCCGTGCTGGCCCGCGCGGTCCGGGACGTCGAGGCGGCGGTCAAGCGCGACCGCGTGACCCCCTCCGTGCGCGCGGAGTTCCAGGCGATCGCCCTGGTGCTGCGCGAGGAGCGCGCCCGGGTGCAGGCCGACCAGGACACCGGCGAGGCCCGCCGGGCCGAGCAGCTCAAGCGCCTGGACGGCATCGCGACGATCCTGGCCACCACCGCGGTGCGGAACTCCGGCCTGCTGGCGCTGCTCTCCGACGACGCCGTCGCCTCGGAGGCGGCGCGGTCGCACCGGCGGGAGCTGCTCGCCGCAGCCGGCGTCGAGGTGCCGGTGGAGGAGGACCCGACGCCGGCCCCGGCCGCCCCCGTGGCCGCCGCCACCTCCGCCGCCGCCGAGCGCCAGGTGGTGCCGCAGTCGGTCATCTCGCGGCAGCTGGCCAACCCGTTCCTCGCCCCCGACTTCGAGGCAGCCCGGCAGAGCACCGTCCGCCCGCGCCGGCTGGCCGGCTGGGAGCTCCTCGAGCCCCTGTTCAACTCCTTCGAGCGCGCCGGCGGCGGCGCCCCGGCGTGCATGCCGCTGCCGTTCCCGAGTTCCCAGTTCACCCCGGCGGGGCTGGAGCTCATGCCGCACCAGGGGCAGCTGGTCGCCGCGGCGGCGAACGGCCACCGCACCTTCCTGCTCGCCGACGAGCCCGGCCTGGGCAAGACGGCGCAGTCGCTGCTGGCGGCCGAGGCGGCGCAGGCGTTCCCGCTGCTCGTCGTCGTCCCCAACGTCGTCAAGACCAACTGGGCCCGGGAGGCCGCCCGCTGGGTGCCCCAGCGCCGGGCCACCGTGATCCAGGGCAACGGCGAGAACGCCGACGGCTTCGCCGACATCGTGATCGTCAACTACGAGGTGCTCGACCGGCACGTGGGCTGGCTGGGCGGCTTCGGCTTCGGCGGGATGGTCGTCGACGAGGCGCACTTCATCAAGAACAAGACCTCGCAGCGCTCCCAGCACGTGCTCGAGCTCTCCGAGCGGATCCGGACCCGCGCCGGGCGGCCGCTGCTGATGGCCCTCACCGGAACACCGCTGATCAACGACATCGACGACTTCCGGGCGATCTGGCAGTTCCTCGGCTGGATCGACGACGAGAAGCCGCTCGGGCGGCTGATGGAGTGCCTCGAGGAGACCGGCCTGACCCCGGCCGACCCGGGCTTCTACCCAGCGGCCCGCCAGTGCGTGATCGACCAGGGCATCGTGCGCCGTCGCAAGGTGGACGTGGCCGCCGACATCCCCGCCCGCCGCATCGCCGACCTCCCCGTCGAGCTCGACGACAAGGCCGGCCGGTCCATCCGGGCGGCCGAGCGGGAGCTCGCCCGACGGCTGGTGAAGCGCTACGAGAGCGCCCTGGCCGCCCGCGAGTCGGCCACCGAGGTCGAGGGCATCGACCGCGAACTGGTGCGCAAGGTCGCCGGCTGGGAGCTCAAGGACACCAGCACGAAGACCACCGGCGAGAACGTCTTCGGGATGATGCGCCGCATCGGCCAGGCGAAGGCCGGGCTCGCCGCCGACTACGCCGCGCAGCTGGCCCGCAGCGCCGGCAAGGTGGTCTTCTTCGCCAAGCACGTCGACGTGATGGACGTGGCCGAGGAGACCTTCGAGGGCATCGGCCTGCGGTACTCCTCGATCCGCGGTGACCAGACGCCCTCGGTGCGGCAGCGCAACATCGACGCGTTCGTCAACGACCCGGACGTCGCCGTCGCCGTCTGCTCGCTGACCTCGGCCGGGGTGGGGCTGAACCTGCAGGTCGCGTCGGACCTCGTCCTCGCCGAGCTGTCCTGGACCGACGCCGAGCAGACCCAGGCCATCGACCGCAGCCACCGCATCGGCCAGACCGAGCCGGTCACCGCGTGGCGGATCATCGCCGCGCAGACCCTCGACGCCCGGATCGCCGAGCTCATCGACAGCAAGGCCGGGCTGGCCGCGCGGGCCCTGGACGGCTCCGACGAGGAGATGCAGGCCTCGGCGGACGTCCAGCTGGAGGCGCTCGTCGCGCTGCTCACCGACGCCCTGGAGAACCGATGACCGACCAGCAGACCGCGGAACCGATCCTGGCCGCGGCGACGCGGGTGGCCGAGCTGCTGCTCGAGGTGCAGACCCGCGTCAACCGGCGGATCGACGCCGAGCTGGCCGAGCTGCTGCCCGGCGTCCAGCGGCAGGTCGGCGTCGCACCGGACGACGCCGCCGACCTGTCGGACCTGGTCAACGCGCGGATCACCGGCCTGAGCGTCGTCGTGACCCCGGCCGCGGTCGCCGCCGCCGTGCCGGTACCGCCTGACTCGGCCGCCACGACGCGGGCGGCCCGCCGGGCGGTGACCGGCGTCCTCACCGGTGCCGACGACCGCCTCGCCGTCATCGCCGGGCCGTGCTCGATCCACGACCCCGAGGCCGCCCTCGAGTACGCCGCCTTCATCGCGCGGATGCGCGAACGGCACGGTGCGGACCTCGAGATCCTCATGCGGACCTACACCGAGAAGCCGCGCACCGAGGTCGACTGGAAGGGCTTCGCCTACGACCCGTTCCTGGACGGGTCGAGCCGGATCAGCGTCGGACTCGTCGCCACCCGGATGCTCATGCGCCGCATCACGGCGGCGGGTGTGCCGGTGGCCGCCGAACCGCTGAACGCGCTGACGCCGCAGTACGTCAACGGGCTGGTCACCTACAACGGCGTCGGGGCGCGCAACGTCACCGACCAGACCGCCCGGGAGCGGGTGTCCGGCTTCTCCTCGGTCGTCGGGTTCAAGAACTCGCCCGAGGGCAGCGTCGACTCCGCGATCCAGGCGATGGTGACGGCGCGCGCGCCGCACGAGTTCCTGGGCGTGGACGCCCACGGCGTCTCCGCCCAGCTGTCGACGACGGGCAACGACACCGGCCACGTCATCCTGCGCGGCGCCAAGGACGGCCCCAACTACTCCGCCGCGCACATCGCCGACACCAAGCGCCGGCTGGCCGCGCGCGGGCTGCCGGAGGTCGTCGTCGTCGACGCCTCGCACGGCAACAGCCAGAAGAACCACCTGCGCCAGATCGAGGTGGTGCGCGACCTGGCCGGCCAGATCGCCGGCGGGGAGCAGGCCATCCGCGGCGTGATGGTGGAGAGCAATCTGGTCGCCGGCCGGCAGGACCTGGACCAGCGGCACCCGGAGCGGCTGGAGTACGGCTGCAGCGTCACCGACGCCTGCGTCGACCTGCCGACGACCGAGCTGATGCTGGCCGAGCTGGCCGAGGCGGCCCGGGCCCGGCGGGGCGCTGCCCGCTAGAAGACCCCCAGCCCGCAGGAGGGGCAGCGCGCCGCGGGGAGCTGGGGAGCCCGGAGCAGGGAGCCGGTGGCCAGGTGCTCCTTGCCGAGGGCGGTGACCCCGACCGACTCGCCCTCGGGGATCCAGTTGAGGTAGATCGACTGGCCGGCGATGTGTCCCCGCTCGAGCTCGCTGCTGCAGCGGGGGCAGGTGGCGGGCAGTGGCACGGCGGCTCCTCGGCAGCGCTACGGTCGGCGACCGTCATGCTGCCACAGGGGGCGTCCCCGTCCCGACGAGTCGAGCGAGGAGGCCCCGTGCCCGACGACGCACTGCTCCTGGTGGTGAACCGGGCGGCCGGTACCGCGCACGACGAGGCGGTCGAGGCGGCGGTGGCAGAGCTGCGCACCGGCGCCGACGTCGCCGTCGCCGCCACCGGTGACGCCGCGGAGCTGGACGAGGTGTTGCGCGACGACACCGGCCGCCGGGTGGTCGCGCTGGGCGGGGACGGGTCCGTGCACGCGGTGGTGGCCGCCCTCGACCGGGTGGGCCGGCTGACGCCCGAGGACCCCGTCGGCATCATCGCCTGCGGCACGGGCAACGACCTGGCCCGCAGCCTGGGGCTGCCGCTGGACCCGGCCGAGGGCGCGGCCGCGGTGCTGGCCGGCCGGCCCCGCCGGCTGGACCTCCTGCGCGACGACGCGGGCGGGATCGTCGTGAACGCCGTGCACGCCGGGGTGGGCGCCGAGGCGGCCGCCGAGGCCCACCGGCTCAAGAGGCGGCTCGGCGCGGCGGCCTACCCGCTGGGCGCCGCGATCGCCGGGGTGTCCGGCGCCGGGTGGGAGCTGTGCGTCGAGATCGACGGGGAGGTGGCCGCGACCGGCGAGTGGGCCGCCGACGGCCGGCTGGGCGTGCTGATGGTCGGGATCTGCAACGGCTCGACCATCGGGGGCGGCACCCCGCTGGCGCCGGACGCGCGGCCCGACGACGGGGAGGCCGACGTCGTCGTGAGCGTCGCCACCGGACCGGTGGCGCGGGTGGCCTTCGGGACGGCGTTGACCACCGGCGGTCACGTCGAGCGGGACGACGTGCTGGTGGCGCGCGCCCGGGAGGTGCGCCTGTCCGGGAGCACCGTCGCCGTCGACGCCGACGGGGAGCTCGACGAGATCGCCGTCGCCCGCACGTGGCGGGTGCAGCCCGCCGCCTGGTCGGTCCTCGTCCCGCGGTAGCGGGTCGGGAGCGGCTGCTCAGGCGCGGTTCCCGAGCCGGCGGCGGACGACCGCGGCCTGCTCCGGCGAGCCGATGAGGGCGCCGATCTCGGCCTGCTCGGCGGCCAGCCCCTCGGCGAGCGGCACCCGCCCGGCGAGGTCGACCAGCCGCTTGACCGCCCGGGTGGCGCTGCGGCTGTGCCCGGCGATCTCGCTGGCCAGCTCGAGCGCGGCGGCCAGCGGGTCGGCGGCCTCGCGGGTGGCCAGCCCGAGGCGGACCGCCTCGGCACCCGACACCTTCCGCCCGGTCAGCGCGAGCTCCTTGGCGACGTCGCGGCCGACCAGCTCGGGCAGCAGCTGGGTGCCGCACATGTCCGGCACGATGCCCCACAGGATCTCCATCAGCGACAGCTGCGCGTCGGGCGCGACCAGCCGGATGTCGGCACCGAGGGCGATCTGCAGGCCGCCGCCGAACGCGACGCCCTGGACCGCCGCGATCACCGGGGCGGGCACCAGCGACCACACGTGCACGGCCTGCTGGGCCAGCGCACCCGCCGCGCCCAGCGGCTCCCGGGCGACGACGACGCGCTCGCCGCCCTCGGCCATCGCGGCGAAGGAACCGAAATCCAGGCCGGCGCAGAAGGCCCGGCCGGCCCCGGTGAGCACCACCGCGCCGACGTCGTCCCGTTCCATCAGCCCGGTCCCGACGGCGACGAGCGCCTCGAACATCGCGGGGTCCAGCGCGTTCAGCTTCTCCGGCCGGTCCAGCCGCACCGTCGCCACGCCGTCGGCCACCTCGAGCGCCACCCGGCGCGACACGTCGTTGTCCACCTCCGCTGTCTACGGGCGGCCGGACCGGCGTGTCAACGAGCGCGGTGGGTGGGCCGACGCCCCTGCCTACGCTGCGCCATGACCTCCCTGCCCCGTACCGCTGCCCGGCTGCTGCTCGGCGCGACGATGGTGGGCGCCGGGGTGCTGCACCTGACCACCCAGCGGCAGGAGTTACAGGCCCAGGTGCCCGGCTGGTTCCCCGTCGACGAGGACCTGACGGTGCTGGGCTCGGGCGTCGCCGAGATCGCGCTCGGTGCGTCCTTCCTCGCGTTGCCGCGGAAGCGGCGGCTGGTCGGAGGGCTGCTGGCGGTGTTCTTCGTGGTGATCTTCCCCGGGAACGTCGCGCAGTACCTCGAGGGCACCGACGCCTTCGGACTGGACACCGACCGCAAGCGCCTCGCCCGGCTGTTCTTCCAGCCGCTGCTCGTGCTGTGGGCGCTGTACGGCGGCGGCTGGCTGCGGCGCGGCCGGAGGCGGGATCGACTCAGCCGACGAGCAGGTCCACCCACGACTCGGTGAGCCAGGACCGGAACTCGCCGACGCCCACCTCGGGGACAGGGCGCCCGGCCTCGGGTGGGTCGGGTCAGAGCTCCCGCCGCAGTCGCATCGTCCAGGGGCGCCCGTCGGGGTCGTAGACAGCGTCGTAGACCGGTGTGATGAGCCAGCGCTTCCACAGCGGCCCGTTGCGCCGGGGGTGGGCACGCAGCCGGCCGGTCGGTCGCGGTCCGCGGCGGCCGCTGTCGTGCCAGGCGTCGAGCGCCGCCGCGGATCGACGCATCGCCGCCACCGCGTCGTCGGCGTGCAGGAGGTCGGCGTCGTCGCCCTCGGCCCGGTCCAGGTGCTCGCGCATCAGGTCGAGCCGCAGCCGGCGGGCGAAGGTCCGTGCGCCGTCGCCCAGGCCACCGGGGTCGACCGGCTCCCGACCGTCGCGCGACTCGTCGAGCACGGCAGCGGTGAGCTCGGAGTCGTGGGTCCAGGAGCGCCGGTTGAGGTTCGCGCTGCCCACGGCGGCCCACACGTCGTCGACGATGCACACCTTGGCGTGCACGTAGACGGGGAAGCCGGCCTCGTTCTCCAGGTCGAACAACTGCACCCGCTCGCCCCCGGCGGCCAGCACGGTGCGCCAGGCCGCGTTGCGGCCGCGCAGGGTGGCCGGCCGGTCGAGGCGCCCCTCGCCGTCGACGTGCCGGGGGACGACGGCGATCAACCGCAGCTCCGGGGACCGGCGCAACGCGGCCGCGAAGATCCGCGCGACCTCGCTGGACCAGAGGTACTGGTCCTCGACGTACACCAGCCGACGGGCGCGGGCGAGCGCCTTCGCGTAGCCGTGGGCGATGCTGCGCTCGCCTTCCGGGGCGAAGGGATGCGCAGGGCGGCGGCGGGGGTACGTGCGCAGCAGCTGCACCGTGCAGGTGCCGCTCGGCGCCGGTGGAGGTGACGGCGGCGGGACGGGGTGGACCGGGCGGGCCGCCCCGAGCAACCGGTCGGTCACGCGCTGCCAGGGCCAGCGGACCGGCGGTGCCGGGTCGGCCCACCGTTCCCGGAACACGGTCGCCAGGTCGTGCACCGCGGGCCCGGTCAGCCGCAGCTGGACGTCGTGCCACGCCGGGGTCGGGCCGTACGCGGCGTTGAACCGCTGCCGCTGCGGGTCGCCGGTGTGCGCCGGCCCGTCCCGGCGGGTCCGGGCCGGATCGATGCCACCGAGGAACGCGACCTCACCCGTCGCGCCGGTGACCGTGACGAGCTTCTGGTGGTGCGACCCCAGGGGTCGCACCCGCGCGTCCAGCACCGCCTCACCCCCCGCCGCGTGCACCGCTCGCGCCAGCTCCCGGTGGGGGCCGAGGGTGAAGCCGAGCGCCGTCGCGTGCGACCGCCACAGCAGCAACCGGACGTCCGCACCGCGGCGGGCGGCGCCGACCAGTGCCGCGGCGAACGGCGGACCGTCGTCGTCGAGCAGCTCCTCCGGTTCGGCGCGCCAACTCGCCAGCAGGACGAGGTCCCCCGCGCCGGCGGCGTCCAGCACCGCGCGCAGCTGCCGGAGATAGGGGCGCCCGTCGACGACCGCGTCCACCGCGTTGCCCTCCCGCCACGCCGGTAGCGTGGTCGCGGAGTTCCCGCGTTGCCCGGCGGTGAGCAGCCACGGGTGCCCGCCGCCCAACCGGCGCACCCAGGGTGGCTCCCGACGCCGGCGCGGCCAGAACGGCATGTCGGGCGGATCACTCCTCGGTGCGTGGACGTGGCGGCCGCCCGGGGACGGGCCCGGCCGGCAACGCGCCTACCCCTGTTCCCGGACGGGCACACCGGGTACCGACGTGCGGGGGTGGGCGACGCTGCGCTGGTGCGTTCCGCCGATGCCCGGGGCTCGTGCCATGCCGCTACCGTGCCTCGACCAGCACCCCGGCGAGGAAGTCGGCCAGCTCGTCCTCCGCGTCCAGGGGCAGCACCGCCGCCACGTGCTGGTCGGGTCGCGCCAGGACCATGCAGCCGCGCTGCCGGTCGATGCCCCGCATCGCGAAGACGTCGCCGGCGGCGTGGTCGGGGGAGAATGCCTTCTCGTAGTCGATCAGCCCGAAGCCGCCCTTCCGCGGCAGCAGCACCGGCGGCAGCCGGTCGACGGCCAGCTCGCGGTGCCCCTGCTGGAAGACCGCGCGGACGTCGATCACCGAGTCGGGCTCGGCGCCGTCGGGGGTGTACCGGGCCAGGGGTGAGTTCTCGGACCCGAGGTGTTCCAGCAGCGCCCGGGCCCGCGACCCGGGGTCGGCGGGCTCCGTGGAGTCGGCGAAGACGTAGAGCCGCCAGGCGCCGTCGGCCCGGGCCGCGTGCCCCAGCTGCACCGGCTTGGCGTCGGCGACCCGGATCACCGGGGCGGAGTGGAAGCGCATGCCGACCGGGTAGCCCGCGGCGAGCGACTGGTGCTCGGTGCTCCCGGTGATCATCGACGGCGCGTAGCGCGTGGCGACGCCGGCGGTGAACCGGCCCTGCTGCACGAAGTAGCGCTGGAACTCCTCGGGGTCGACGCCGTGGTCGCTCTCGTCCTCTTTCGGGGGCGCGCTGAACATGCGGGCGAACTCGCGGTCGAAGTCGATGAGCTCCTGGGCGATCGCCTGCCGCTCCGCGGAGTAGGTGTGCAGCAGCTCCGGGCGGGCGGTGCCGCGCAGCACCGCGGCCAGCTTCCAGCCGAGGTTCCAGGCATCGGCCATGGAGACGTTCATGCCCTGGCCCGCCTTGGCGCTGTGCGTGTGGCAGGCGTCGCCGGCGATGAAGACGTGCGGCAGGCGCGTCGCGGTCTCCTCCGCCGGAACGTCGTCGAACCTGTCGCAGAGCCGCTGGCCGATGTCGTAGACCGACCACCAGCCGACGCCCTTCACCTCGATGCAGTACGGGTGCAGGATCCGGTTGGCCACCGCGGCGAGCTTCTCCGGCGTGACGGCGCGCCGGTCGCGGAGCTCGCGGTCGGCGACGGCGTCGAGCTCGATGTAGAGCCGGACCAGGTAGCCGCCCTCGCGCGGGATGATCAGCAGGTTGCCCTGGTTGGCCGAGTGGATCGCCGCCTTCAGCCGGATGTCGGGGAAGTCGGTGACGGCGAGGACGTCCATGACACCCCACGACTGGTTCATCGCATCGCCGACCAGCTCGCGGCCGATCGCCGTGCGGATGCTGCTGCGCGCGCCGTCGCAGCCGATGACGTACCGCGCCCGGACCGTCGAGACCTCGCCCGTCGCCCGCCCGCCCCGGAGGTGCTGCAGGGTGAGGGTGACCGGGTGGTCCGAGGTGCCGCTGGTGTCGACGTCGACGCCGGTGGCGTGCAGCCCGTAGGAGGGCGCCAGCCGACTGGCCGAGCGGGCCATGTGCTCGCGGAGCCAGGCCTGCATCCGCGCCTGGTTGACGATGACGTGCGGGAACTCCGAGAGCCCGTCCTCGACGTCCTGGACGCGACCGGTCCGCGCGATGCGGGTGCGGTCGGCCGGGTCGGGCCGCCAGAAGGCGACCTCGTTGACCCAGTAGGCCTCCGCGACGAGCTGGTCGGCCAGGCCGAAGGCCTCGAACATCTCGACCGTGCGGCAGGCCACTCCGTCGGCCTGGCCCACCTGCAGGGGCCCGTCCCGCCGGTCGACCACGACGGTGCGGATGTCGGGGAAGGCGGCCAGCTGCGCGGCGAGCACGAGCCCGGCCGGGCCGGTGCCGACGATGACGACGTCCGCCTCGGTGGGCAGCCCCTCCGGCCGGTCGGCGACCGACGGGTGCGGCTCCTCGACCAGCGGGTCGCCGGGCCGGTAGCCGTCGAGGTAGAACTGCACGTCTCGTCCCCTGACATCCGTACGTGTGCTGGCACCCGCGACGCTGCCCCACTTCCCGCGGAGGGGAATAGAGTTTTCTGCGGTGAAGAACAAGCCCGCGTACGCGATCGGCTCGGTGGACTCCGCTCTCCTGCTGGCCAGCCTTCTGCAGCAGGAGGGCCCCATGCGGGTGACCGACGTCGCCGGTCGGCTGGGCGTCTCCGCGTCCACGGCCCACCGGCTGCTCGGGATGCTCGTCTACCGGGACTTCGCCGAGCAGCTGCCCGATCGCCGGTACGGGCCCGGATCGGCCCTGCGTCCGGCCACGGCGCCCCCGGCGTCGGTCGCCCTCCTGCGGGACGCCGCCCTGCCGCGCCTGCGGCGGCTCGTCGACGCGGTGGGGGAGACGGCCAACGTCATGCTGCTGGCCGGTCGGGAGGTCCGGTTCGTGGCGACGGTGGAGAGCCACCAGGTGCTGCGCGTCGGCGACCGCACCGGGCGGGCGCTGCCCGCCCACCTCACCTCGGGCGGCAAGGCGGTGCTCGCCGCTCTCGGCGCCGAGCGCCGGGCCGACGTCCTCGCCGGCCTGGACGAGCCCGCGGCCGCCCGGCTGGAGCGGGAGCTGCGCACGGTCCGGCGTCGGGGCTTCGCCCTCAACGACCAGGCGACCGAGGCGGGGCTGACGGCGGTCGGGGTCGCCGTCCCGGCGGCGGGCGGGCTCGACGGTGCGGGGCTCTCCCTGGCCGCACCCTCCGCGCGGTACTCCCGCGACCGGCTGCCGGAGTGGGTCGGCCACCTGGCCGAGGCGGCGGGGGCGGTCGCGCGCGCGCTGGACGCGGGCCGGTCCGACGGCGGAACGGCCGGCGGCCGGCGCTGATCACCCGGCCCGGGCGTCCACCGCGGCCCCGCAGACCGGGCACACCTCGAGCTGCCGGCGTCGCCACCGCAGGACGGGCACGAAGAAGACCGTGAGCTGCCGGAACTGCCGGACCCGGGTCCACCGCGCGGTGTTGCCGCACCGGGGACAGGTGCGGGTCGCCCCCGGGCCCGCGTCCCGCTGCTTGGTCCCGAAGCCGAAGAGGAAGAACATCCCGTCAGCGTGGACGATCGCTGCGACGCGCGCGCGTCGTCCCCCGCGGCCCCTACCGGCCGGTAGGCGGTGTGACCTGCGCCCAAGGGCTAGGTTCGGACCGGAACACCGGGTCGTCGGCGCAGGGGAGTGGCACGTGGGCAGGTCGGTACTGGTGACCGGCGGTAACCGGGGGATCGGGCTGGCCATCGCCCGGTCGTTCGCCGAGCAGGGCGACTCGGTCGCGGTGACGCACCGCGGCAGCGGCGCCCCCGACGGGCTGTTCGGCGTCCGGTGCGACGTCACCAGCGCCGAGGACGTCGACCGCGCCTTCGGCGAGGTCGAGGAGCACCAGGGGCCGGTCGAGGTGCTGGTGAGCAACGCCGGCATCACCCGCGACGGCCTGCTCATGCGGATGAAGGAAGAGGACTTCGCCGACGTCGTCGACGCGAACCTCACCGCCGCCTACCGGGTCGCCAAGCGCGCGACCCCGAAGATGGTGCGCGCCCGGGCCGGCCGGATGGTGTTCGTGTCCTCGGTGGTCGGGCTGCTCGGCTCGGCCGGACAGACGAACTACGCGGCGAGCAAGGCCGGGCTGGTGGGCCTGGCCCGGTCGATCGCGCGCGAGCTCGGCAGCCGGAACATCACCGCGAACGTGGTGGCACCCGGGTTCGTGACCACGGACATGACCGCGGAGCTGCCCGAGGCCCGGCAGCAGGAGATCCTGGGCCAGGTGCCGCTGGGCCGGTACGCCGACGCCGACGAGGTCGCCGGCGTCGTGCGCTTCCTGGCGTCGGACGCGGCGGCTTACATCACCGGGGCGGTCGTCCCGGTCGACGGCGGACTCGGAATGGGGCACTGATGGGCATCCTGGACGGCAAGAAGATCCTGGTCACCGGGGTCCTCACCGAGGCGTCGATCGCGTATGCCACCGCGCGGATCGCGCAGGAGCAGGGCGCCACCGTCGTCCTGTCCAACTTCGGCCGCGCCCTGTCGCTGTGCCAGCGGATCGCCAAGCGGCTGCCGCAGGAGGCCGCCGTCGTCGAGCTCGACGTGACGAACACCGAGCACCTGACCACGCTGGCCGACCGGCTGCGCGAGCAGGGCTTCGACCGCCTCGACGGCGTGGTGCACTCCATCGGCTTCGCCCCGCAGGAGGCGATGGGCGAGGGCTTCCCCGAGGTGGCCTGGGAGCACGCCGCCACCGCGTTCCAGGTGTCGAGCTGGTCCTACGCCTCGCTCACCCAGGCCTGCCGGCCGCTGCTGGCCAACCCGTCCTCGGTCGTCGGGCTGACCTTCGACGCGACCGTCGCCTGGCCGGTCTACGGCTGGATGGGCGCGGCCAAGGCGGCGCTGGAGTCGGTCAGCCGCTACGTCGCCCGCGAGCTGGGCCCGGAGGGCGTGCGGTCCAACATCGTCGCCGCCGGCCCGCTGCGCAGCATGGCCATGAAGTCCATCCCGGGCAGCAAGCAGTTCGAGGAGGCGTGGGAGGGACGGGCCCCGCTGGGCTGGTCGGTCACCGACACGGAGCCCGCCGGCAAGGCCGTCGTCGCCCTGCTGTCGGACTGGTTCCCCGCGACCACCGGCGAGATCGTCCACGTCGACGGGGGCTTCCACGCCGTCGGCGTGTGAGTGCATCCGTCGACGCCCCGCAACAGGAAGAACCCACGTGCCCCGCGCAATCGTCGACATCACTCCTGCCGGTCAGCGACCCGACGAGGACCCCTCGCTCGCCGTCCGCAACAACGGCGGCGTCGCGCCGTCGGCCGAGCCTGCCCCGCCCGGCCGGCGGGAGGCGCTGCTGCTCCTGTCGTTCGGCGGCCCGGAGGGCCACGACGACGTCATGCCCTTCCTCGAGAACGTCACCCGCGGGCGGGGCATCCCGCGCGAGCGGCTGGCGGAGGTCGCCGAGCACTACCACCACTTCGGCGGCGTGAGCCCGATCAACGACCAGAACAAGGCGCTGCTCGCGGCGCTGGAGGCCGAGCTCCGCTCGGCGGGGATCGACCTGCCGGTCTACTGGGGCAACCGCAACTGGGCGCCCTACGTCGAGGACGTCTGGCAGCAGATGACCGACGACGGCATCCAGCACGCCTACGTGCTGGCGACGTCGGCCTACGCCTCCTTCTCCGGCTGCCGGCAGTACCACGAGGACATCGCCCGCGCCCGCGCCGCGCTGACCGGCGACGCCGCCGCCCCGGGCGGCCCGACCGCGGAGAAGCTCCCGCACTACTTCGACGCCGACGGCTTCGTGCGGGCCAACGCCGACGCGCTCGCCGCGGCGCTGGCCGAGCTCCCCGAGGAGCTGCGCGCCTCCGCCCGCCTCGTGGCGACCGCGCACAGCATCCCGGACACGATGGCCGCCGTCGCCGGACCGGAGGGGCACGCCTACGAGGCGGAGCTGATGGCCGCCGCGCAGCAGGTCGTCGACCTCGCCGCCCCGGGCCGACCGTTCGACCTGGTGTGGCAGAGCCGCAGCGGCCCGCCGTCGGTGCCGTGGCTGGAGCCGGACGTCAACGACCACCTGGAGGGGCTGGCGGGGGCGGGGGAGACTGCCGTCGTCCTCTTCCCGGTCGGCTTCGTCAGCGACCACCTCGAGGTGATCTGGGACCTCGACAACGAGGCGAAGGAGACCGCCGAGCGGCTGGGCCTCGCCTTCGCCCGCGCGGCGACGGCGGGGACGCACCCGGCGTTCGTGACCTCGCTGCGCGGGCTGCTCGAGGAGCGACGCGCCGGGGGCGAGCCGCGCCTGGGCACCAACTGCCCGGCGTCCTGCTGTTTCGTCCCGCCGCGCCCGAGCCGTCCCGCCGCCGGCTGACCCGCTCTGGGGGTCGTGCTCCCGCTCCGGGGGCCCTGCAGGACCCGCGGGGCGCGCGGAACACCCCCAGAGCGTGGCGGGGTCGTGCCCTACCCCCGATGCAACGGCTGCACGGTGCAGGGCACGGCACGTGGCCGCGGTGTCATCGGGGGACGTCGTTGTACGCGGCGGTGACCGCCTCGCGCACCGCGTCGGAGAGCGGACGCAGGGCGGCGTCGCGGGCGGCGATCTGGGCCTGGTTGACCGCTGCCCCGGGTGCGTCGGTGGCCGCGAGGTCGAGCACGGCCGCCAGCCGCTGCGCCCGCCCGAGCACCGACAGCGCCAGCGGGTCGTGGTCGAACGGCAGGCCGGGGGCCGGCTTGGGGCGTGCCAGGTCGGCCAGCAGCGCGGGGACCTCGGGGTGCCAGCGTGCCAGGTCCAGGTCCGCCAGCGTCCGGGCGGCGTCGGTGACGGCGAGGTCGAGCGCCCCGGAGACCGCGCGCAGCCTGCCCTCCGCAGGCGGCGGCGGGGGCGCCGCACCGTCGAGCGGGAACGCCGTCCAGGTGACGACCTCCGGGCCGGTCCGCGGGACCAGGACCAGCCGGGTCCCGACGGCGGCCTGCCCCGCCTCCAGCGCCGCGGCGGCCAGGCCCGGCACCGCAGGCAGCCCGCGCACGTCGCCGGGTACCGGCAGCACCAGCCGCAGCCGCTGCTCGCCCAGGCCGCGCAGCGCGGTCAGCGCCTCGCCGAGCGGCACCGTCCCGGCGCTCCCGGGCATGCCGGCCACGAGGTGGGCGTGCTCGCCGGTCAGCGCCTCCAGCGTCACGTCGTAGGAGGCGCGCCCGCCCAGCCAGGCGGTCGTCCAGACCGCGAGCCGGCCGGCGGGGTAGTCGTGCACCGGTCGAGGCTACGTCGGCGCGGCCGGGCCGCCGCGCGGCCTCCCGGGGCCGCGGCTCTGCCAGACTTGGTGCATGGCGTGGTTGCTGTGGTTGATCGGTGCAGGGGCGCTGGCCGTCGGCGAGATGCTCACCCTCGACCTGGTGCTGCTCATGCTCGCCGGTGGCGCACTCGGTGGCATGACCGTCGCGCTGCTGGGTGGCGCGCTGTGGTTGCAGCTCGCCACCTTCATCATCGTGTCGGGGGTGCTCCTGGTGGCGGTGCGCCCCTTGGCGAAGAGGCAGCTGACCGATCGCACCCCGCTCCAGCTCGACGGCGTCGACACGCTCATCGGCAAGACGGCGGAGGTCTCCGAGCCCGTGGACGCCTCCGGTGGCCGGATCCGGCTCGGGGCCGACGAGTGGAGTGCGCGCAGCCAGCACAGCGCGGAGTCCTTCGGCGTCGGTGAGACGGTGCGCATCCTGCAGGTGGACGGTGCGACGGCGGTCGTCGGCGACGCGCTGGAGTGACGCCTGTCCCCAAGGTGCTGACCCGGGGGACCCGGCAGGGCAGGATCAACGGTGACCCCCGACGAAGGGAGCTCGCCGTGGATGCGGCACTCATCGCACTGATCGTCATCGCCGTGCTCGTGATCATCGTGATCGCCAAGAGCGTGACGATCGTCCCCCAGGCGCAGGCCAAGGTCGTCGAGCGACTGGGCCGGTACAGCCGGACCCTGTCGCCGGGCCTGTCGATCCTCGTGCCGTTCATCGACCGCGTGCGGGCCACCATCGACCTGCGCGAGCAGGTCATCTCGTTCCCGCCGCAGCCGGTCATCACCGCCGACAACCTGCAGGTCGGCATCGACACCGTCGTCTACTTCCAGGTGACTGATCCGCGACTGGCCGTCTACGGCATCGCCAACTACATCACCGGCATGGAGCAGCTGACCACGACCACGCTGCGCAACGTCGTCGGTGGCCTCAACCTCGAGGGCGCCCTGACCGGCCGCGACGGCATCAACAGCCAGCTGCGCTCGGTCCTCGACGGCACGACCGGGCCGTGGGGGCTGCGCGTGGCGCGCGTGGAGATCAAGGCGATCGACCCGCCGCCGTCCATCCAGGACTCGATGGAGAAGCAGATGCGCGCCGACCGCGACAAGCGCGCCATCATCCTGACCGCCGAGGGTGCCCGTCAGTCGGCGATCACGACCGCCGAGGGTGAGAAGGCCGCGGCGATCCTCTCCGCGGAGGGCAAGAAGCAGTCGGCGATCCTCGAGGCGGAGGCCGAGCGGCAGAGCCGGATCCTGCGCGCCGAGGGTGAGCGCGCCGCGCTCTACCTGCAGGCGCAGGGGCAGGCGAAGTCGATCGAGACGGTGTTCCAGGCCATCCACGACGGCAAGCCCGACCAGGGGCTGCTGGCCTACCAGTACCTGCAGACGCTGCCGCAGATCGCCCAGGGCGACGCCAACAAGATGTGGATCGTGCCCAGCGAGTTCAGCAAGGCGCTCGAGGGGCTGGCCAGCCTGGGCGGCGCCGAGGGCGGGAAGTCGTGGATGGACGTCGAGCCGTCCGGCGACGGCGGCGGCGGCCCGAAGGACGGCGGCCTGGACACCAGCAGCTGGTTCGAGTCGCAGCTGCCGCGGGCAGCCGACCAGCCGGAGGCCAAGATCGAGCTGTCGTCGATCACCGACAGCGCCCCGGCGGTGCCGACACCGCCGCCGCTGTCGCAGGTGAAGCAGGACGTGCGGGAGTCCGGTCCCGCGGCGGACCCGCGCAACCGTCCGGCGGAGATCGACCCGCCGGACGCCGACCCGCCGTACGGCTCGCAGCAGTAGCAGCACGAGACACCGGAAGCTCTGCCTGCGCCCTCTCCGGGCGCGGGCAGAGCTTCCGGTGCTCGCTGGGTCTAGTCCTTGAGCAGGCCCTCGCGGAGCTTGGCCAGCGTCTGGCTGAGCAGCCGGGAGACGTGCATCTGGGAGATGCCGATGTCGGCGGCGATCTGCGACTGGGTCATGTTGCCGAAGAACCGCAGGATCAGGATCCGCCGCTCCCGGGCCGGGATGGTGGCCAGCAGCGGCTGCAGCGACTCGCGGTACTCCACGCCCTCGAGCGCCGCGTCCTCCTCGCCCAGGGTCGCCGCCAGGGTGGGGGAGTCGTCCTCACCGGAGAGCCGCTCGTCCAGCGAGCTGCTCCGGTACGCGTTGGCCACGGCGAGCCCCTCCAGCACCTCGGCGCGGGGGATGCCCAGGTGCTCGGCCAGCTCGCTGGGGGTCGGGGCCCGGCCGTTCTTCTGCGCCAGCTCGCCGACGGCGGCGTTCAGCGACAGGTGCAGCTCCTGCAGCCGGCGCGGTACGCGCACCGACCAGCCCTGGTCGCGGAAGTGCCGCTTGATCTCGCCGGTGATCGTCGGGACGGCGAACGAGAGGAACTCCACGCCCCGTGTCGGGTCGAACCGGTCGATCGCGGCGATCAGCCCGAGCGTGCCGACCTGCAGCAGGTCGTCGAAGGGCTCGCCGCGGTTGCTGAACCGCCGGGCGAAGTGCCGCACCAGGGGCAGGTGCTCCTCGACGAGGATCTCGCGCAGCCGTTCCCGGCGGGGGTCGTCCTTGTCGAGGGTGGCCAGCTCGGCGAACAGCGGCGCCGTGCGCTCGGCCCGGCGCCGGTTCTCCGACAGCGGTGGCGCATCGGGCTCGGGGGCGGCCGGCGGGCCGGGGAGGCCGGGCGCGGGCTCGTCCGGGGTCTCGACCGGCTGCTCGGCCGAGGGGTCGACGGGCGTGCCTTCGGTGGCGTCCAGGGGTTCCTCCTCGATGGAGTCGGCGGCGGCGGCCGACCTGCTCACCGGGCCACCGAGAGGTTCTCGTCGCCCACGCCCGCCGGGTGCTGCCCCGGCAGGTACTTGGCGAGGGCGATGACGGCGACCGGCGAGTCGCTGCCGGTCCCGCCCGGGACCTCGCGCTCGGTGGAGCGCCGGCCCTCGACCGAGTCGACCAGGGCGGCGAGGACCGCCCACCCGAAGCCGTCGGTGGGGACCTCCGTGCCGTCCGCGGTGGGCACCCAGGCGTTGATGTGCAGGCCGGCCCGCGTGGTCTCGAAGACGACCGTCAGCGGCGCGTCCCCCTGGACGATCGTCGACAGGGTGGCGCAGGCCTCGTCGACCGCGAGACGGAGGTCCTCCACCGCGTCGAGGTCGTAGTCCATCCGCATCGCCAGGTCACCGGCCATGGCCCGGACCGCGGGCAGCTGGGTCGCGGTGGTGGGCACCCGCAGCTCCAGTCGCTCCGCACGCCGTCCGTCCTGCGCGAGGGGGGCCCTCGAATCGACCATCCGTCGTCCGCTCCTTCGTTCCCGGCGCACTCGACCTTCGAGCCGCGGTGGTGCCCCGTGCCGGTCGGCCCGGCCACCGGTGGCGGCGCGGACCGGCACCGATCGGTGCACAAGACTGCTGCCTACCCGACCGGCGCCGGCGCCCAAACGTGGCCTGGACCACGGCGTTCGCGTGCCGGGCACGCGGTTGCCGCCACCCGCAGCCTGTTGTTGGCTGGCCCGAGATGAGCACCGGTCCCGGCAGTCTGCCACCCACCGACGACGGCGCCCTGGACGAGGGCTCCGCCGTGCTGCTCGCTGCCATGGAGACGTCGCCCGACGCGCTGTTCTGCCTGGCGGCCGACGCCGCCCGACCGCTGTGGGCCAACGCCCGAGCCCGCGGCCTGGAGGCCCGGCGCGGCGGCCTGCCCGAGGTCTCCGGGCGCCCGCTGGCCGACCTCGTCGAGGCCGCTGCGCGCAGCGGGCACACCGAGACCCTCAGCGGCGCGCTCGGGCCGGAGGGGCCGATGGTGACGGCCACGGTGCGGCCCATGACGGTCGCCGGCGAGCCGGGTGCCTTCGTGGTGATCGAAGCGCTCGCGGCCGACGACGTGCACCGCGCGCAGCAGGCGCTGCTCCCGCCGTCGCTGCCGATGCTCCCCGACGTGGTCCTGTCCGGCAGCTACCACCGGGCCACCGAGCTCTCCGCGGCCGGTGGCGACTGGTACGACGCCGTGCCGCTGGGCAAGGGCCGCGTCGCCCTGGTGGTGGGCGACGCCGTGGGGCACGGGGTGGCCGCGGCCGGCGCGATGAGCCGGCTGCGCGGGGCGATGCGCTCCACGGTGCTCGGCGACCCGGAGCCGGCGGCCGTGCTCGCCGCTCTCGACGCGTTCGCCGCCCAGATGGACGACGTCGAGGGGGCGTCGGTGTTCTACGGCGTCCTCGATGTCGCCACCGGGCGGCTGGTCTACAGCGCGGCCGGTCACCCGGCCCCGCTGGTCGTGCACGCCGACGGGAGCAGCACGTTCCTCGAGGTGACCGCCCGGCCGCCGCTCGGCAGCCTCCCCGGGGCGCCGGCGCCGCTGCACGAGGCCCAGCTCGCCCAGGGCGCGACGCTGGTGCTCTTCTCCAACGGTGTGGTCGCGGGGCTCGACGAGCCACCCGCCGAGGCGCTCGAACGGCTCGGTGCGGCCGCGCGCGAGGTGCTGGACGATCCGGGGGCCCTCGGCGTCGATGCCGCGGCCGGGCTGGCCGGGGCGATCGCCGAGGGCGTGCGCCGGCCGCACGGCTGGCTGGACGACGTCGCCGTCCTGGTCGCCCACCGGCGGGCCACCGCGCACGAGGCCCTCCAGCTGGACCTGCTCGCCGTGCCCTCCGCGCTGCCCGGCGTGCGCCGGCGCCTCAACGCCTGGCTGACCGACCTGGGCATGGGCGAGCAGGACCGGGTGGGTGTCATGGTCGCCGTCGGCGAGGCGTGCGCGAACGCCGCCGAGCACGCCTACCGGGGTACCGAGCCCGGGCCCATGTCGGTGACCGCCCAGGTCGACGTGGACGGGGTGCTCACCGTGACCGTGCGGGACCAGGGCACCTGGCGCCCGCCGGACCGCGACCCGGGTGACCGTGGCCGCGGGCTGCTGATCATGCGCCAGCTCGTCGACGGCGTGACCCTGGCCGAGGACCACGGGACGACCGTCACGCTGAGCTTCCGGCTGCGGCGGACCCCGGACGAGGAGATCGACGCGCACCGCGTCGTCGACGGTGCGGACGTGGTGGTCGAGCGCGAGGGTCCGCGCCCGGTCGTGCGGGCCCGGGGGGCCGTCGACGCCGCGGCCGCGGAACAGCTGCGGATCCGGATGCTGGAGGCCAGTCACGGCGGCGCCACCCCGATGGAGCTCGACCTCTGCGACGTCGGCCTGTTCAGCAGCGCCGCCGTCCGCGTCGTCCTGGCCGTGGCCCGCATCGCCCGGGACGAGTCCTGGCGCCTCGTCGTCCAGGCCCCCGCGGGCGGCGTGACCCGGCACGTGCTGGAGATCAGCGGTCTGGACGGGCTGGTCGAGCTGCGCTGAGGCGTGACTCTCCGTCCCGGGGGGTTTGCGGAGTGCCTGCGGTGCCCATTCCCCGCCCGTGAGACTGCGGCGCAGCGACGTGCACGGGCCCGGCTACCGACGCCGCAGAGCCGGGCGCGGCTTCGCGTACTACGACACCGACGGCAGCCTCATCAAGGACGAGCGGCTGGACCGCATCCGGGCCCTCGCCGTCCCGCCGGCCTGGAGGGACGTCTGGATCTGCCCGTGGCCCAACGGGCACATCCAGGCCACCGGGGTGGACGCCGCCGGGCGGCGGCAGTACCGCTACCACGACGCCTGGCGTGCCCGGCGCGACGCGGAGAAGCACGAGCGGGTGCTGGAGATCGCGCGCCAGCTGCCCGATGTGCGCGACGCGGTGCGGGCCGGGCTGCGCACCCGCGGCCTCACCCGCGAGCGCGTCCTGGCCACCGCCATCCGGCTGCTGGACCTGGGCGCCTTCCGCGTGGGCAGCGAGCAGTACGAGGAGGAGAACGGCACGTTCGGCCTGGCGACCCTGAAACGGGCGCACGTGTCGGTGCGCGGCGAGCGGACCTTCTGCTCCTACCTCGCGAAGGGGGGCATCGAGCGGGAGGTGGAGATCACCGACCGGTCCACGGCGACCGTCGTCCGCCAGCTGCTCGAGCGCCCCGCCGACGCCGGTGAGGACCTGCTCGCCTACCAGACCGAGGACGGCACGTGGCGGGACGTGACGAGCGCGGAGATCAACGCCTACCTCAAGGAGATCAGCGGCGCGGAGATCTCGGCCAAGGACTTCCGCACGTGGACGGCGACGGTGCTGATGGCCGCCGCGCTCGCCGAGGTGCCCCCGCCGACGTCGAAGACGGCCCGCAAGAAGGTCGTCAGCGCCGCCTACAAGCGGGTCAGCGAGCAGCTGGGGAACACCCCCGCCGTCTGCAAGGCCAGCTACGTCGACCCGCGCGTCGTCGACCGGTTCGAGCACGGCGAGACGGTCGCCGAGGCCCTGCGCGACGCCGACGAGGTCCTGTCGTCGGGGGGTGTGGCCGACCGGGACACGCAGAAGGTGCTGGAGGAGGCCGTCTGCCGGCTGCTCTCGGCCTAGTGACGACGAAGGCCCCGCTCCGGTGTGGAGCGGGGCCTCCGGACGAGGTCCTTCTTCAGCGGGCGTCGGCGATGGTGAAGAGGTCGATCAGCCCGGTCACCTCGAGCGGCCGGGTGACGGCGCGGGTCGTGGCGATCAGCCGCAGGGCGACCTCACGGCTGCGGGCGGACTTCTGCGTCTCGACGAGCACGGCGAGACCGGCCGAGCCCAGGAACTGGACACCGGACAGGTCGATCACCAGCTCGCGCGGCTGCTGCTCGAGCTGGCTGTCCAGGGTCGAGCGCAGCACGGGAGCGGTGAAGGTGTCCACCTCGCCGACGACCGTGACCGTGACAGCGCCGTCCTCGTCGGTGGAGGTCGAGAGCGTGATCACGTCGTCGAAGGGTGCCTCGGTGCCCTCGGTCGACACGTCGGGCTGCCCCTCGGCGGGCAGGTCGGAAGTGGTCACGGACAGTGGCTCCTCTCGGCGGAACCCGGACGACGGGCCGCCCGGACAATCTACCGCTGCACATCTCCGGGGGCCCGGGCCCCCGGCTCGCGGTGGTCGAATGTGTTGCGTGCCGGACCACCGGGCCCAGCACGTCGCGGCTACCTGCTGAACCGCTGACTCAACGTAGACAACCTGCCGCGCGCGCGCCAACCCACCCCCCGGACGGCACCCGAAGGGGCGCCGAGGGGTGGGTCGCTGGTGTGCGGGGGAGCGTCAGCCGTCGGTGACGTGGACGGCGGACTCCTCGGGGCCCTCGCCGCCCACGGGCTGGTCCGCGGTGGCCTCGACGTCGTCTGCGGTGCGGTTGGTGCCGGAGTCGCTCTCGGGCGTGGTCGAGGTGTCCTGCTCCAGCTGCGCGTCGGCCCGCTGCGGGTCCTCGGCGGGGCGGACGTCGGCCGCGTCGTCGGGGAGCTCGCGATCCAGCCGGCCGGCGAGGGACTCGCCCTGGGACTGCTCGAAGGCGGTGGTGCCGAAGTCGACCGTGGCGGTCGCGCTCTCGTTCGGCATCGGCTGGAACTGCGGGTCCTCCTTCCACGCCTGGGTGGGGGAGTCGTCCTGCGCGACGTCCGGGATGCCGTCGTCCGAGGGGAAGATGTCCCGGGCCGTCTGCCCCTCGGTCTGGGTGGTGCCGTCGTACGTACCGGGGTCGGTGCCGTCGTTGGCGGGGTTGGTCATCGGGCCTCCGTTCGTCGGCGGGCGTGCCCGCGCTCTCGCCCCCGGAGGGGCCGTGGGCCGGTCGGGGGACCAGCGTCGTTCCACCGCCCTACCCGGGGGCCGTGCGGCCATGCGCCGGTGTGCGTCGCGGCACTGCCGCCCCTCGCGGCATGGGAGCGCGTCCGCGGGGTAGCAGGGGGCCATGGCGATCGCAGACGAGGTCCAGCGGGTCGGGGCGCCGCTCCGCCGGTGGGTGCGCACCCAGAAGCGCGAGTACACCAACGGGGAACCCAGGCCGCTGGGCGGTGACCTGGGCGCCATGGGCGTGTACGCGGGCGTGGTGGCCGGTGGCGCCGTGGCGGTGCGGGCCGCGGGCAAGCAGCTGCCCGAGCGGATCCCGCTCGGTGACGCCGTCCTGCTCACCATCGCCACCTTCCGGCTGGCCCGCCGCATCGCCAAGGACCCGGTGACCAGTCCGCTCCGCGCGCCGTTCGTGCGCTTCGAGGGCGCCTCGGGGCACGCCGAGGTGGCCGAGGAGGTGCGGGAGCACGGCGGCGTGAAGCACGCCGTCGGTGAGCTGCTCACCTGCCCCTTCTGCCTGGCCCAGTGGGTGGGCACGGCGTTCGTCTTCGGGTACGTGACCGCACCCCGGGCCACCCGGCTGGCCGCGCTGACGATGACGACGGTCGCGGGCTCCGACGTCCTGCAGTTCGTGTACGACTCGATCCAGAACGGTGCCCTGGCCCCGGCCGACGAGGGGGCGGACGACCAGGGCTGAGGAGGCGACGGTCCTCCGTCGGGGGGAGTGGCCGCGTCGTTCGCCCTGCCGCGGAGGGCGCTCCGGACCTATCCTGCGATCTTGACCCGACTCCGGGTCGGGGACGCCCGGCGGAACGGGTGCGAGGGAGGGCGGCATGCGATCGATCTGGCGAGGCGCCGTGTCGTTCGGCCTGGTCAGCATCGGCGTGAAGCTGTACTCGGCCACCGAGGACAAGGACATCCGCTTCCACCAGGTGCACGCGGCCGACGGTGGCCGGGTGAAGTACCGGCGGGTGTGCTCGATCGACGGCGAGGAGCTCGAGTACTCCGACATCGCCAAGGGCTACGAGCTGCCCAGCGGGGAGGTGGTCATCCTCACCGACGAGGACTTCGAGGGGCTGCCGCTCACCACCCGCCGGGAGATCGAGGTGCTGGAGTTCGTCGACCAGTCCGAGATCGACCCGATCATGTTCGAGAAGACGTACTACCTCGAGCCCGACGGTCCCGCGGCGCGTCCCTACGTGCTGCTGCGCGACGCGCTGGAGAACGCCGGCCAGGTGGCGATCACCAAGATCGCGTTGCGGCAGCGGGAGTCGCTGGCGGCGCTGCGGGTGCGCGACGGCGTCCTCGTGCTGCACACCATGCGGTGGCCCGACGAGATCCGCACGCCCGACTTCGCCTTCCTCGACGAGGACATCTCGGTGCGGCCGCAGGAGCTGAAGATGGCCGAGGCCCTCATCGGCTCGATGACCACGGACTTCGACCCGGGTGAGTTCACCGACGACTACCGCGAGGCGATGACCGCCCTGCTGGAGGCGAAGCAGACCGGAGGCGAGGTGGCCCAGCCGGTGGAGACCCCCGACGACGGGGCCGCCGTCGTCGACCTGATGAGCGCGCTCCGGCGCAGCGTCGAGCGCGCCCGGGGCAGCGCGACCGCGGACGAGGAGCCCACGGCGCCGCCGGCGAAGAAGCCGGCGTCGCCCCGCAAGGCCGCCGCCGACAAGGCCGACGGGAAGGCTCCGGCGAAGAAGGCCGCCGCGAAGAAGGCCGCGCCGAAGAAGGCGGCCGGCCCGGCGGAGAAGACGACCGCCCGGGCCGCCGGCGACGACAAGCCGCCGGCCAAGCGGGCCCGCCGCAGCGCCTGAGGTGGTGGCTCCCGAGCCGGCCGACCTCCCGCTGCCGATGCTGGCCGTCCCCGGCGACCTGCCCGCCGACGACGGCGGGTGGGGCTACGAGTTCAAGTGGGACGGCGTGCGTGCCCTGGCCGCGGTGCGGGACGGGCGGCTGACGCTGGCCTCGCGCAAGGGTGCGGAGATCACCGTCCGGTATCCGGAGGTCGCCCGGCTGCCCGGCACGCTCACCGGTCGGGACGCCGTCGTCGACGGGGAGATCGTGCTGATGGACGGGCAGGGCCGCCCCGACTTCGGTGCGCTGCAGAACCGGATGCACCGCACCGGTCCCGAGGTGCCGCGGATGGCGGCCGCCGCTCCGGTCAGCTACCTCGTCTTCGACCTGCTGGAGCTCGACGGGCAGGACCTCCGCGGACGCCCGTACGCCGAGCGCCGCTCGCTCCTCGACGAGCTCGACCCGGCCGGGCGCCGTTGGGTGCTCACGCCGTGGTTCCCGGGCCGCGGCGCCGACGTGCAGGCCGCCAGCGAGGAGAACGGGCTGGAGGGGATCGTGGCCAAGCGGCTGGACTCCCCGTACCGCGACGGCGTCCGCAGCCCCGACTGGCGCAAGGTCAAGAACTTCTCCACCCAGTCCGCCGTCGTCGGCGGGTGGCGGCCGGGCCAGGGACGGCGCGCCGGCACCATCGGTTCGCTGCTGGTCGGCGTCCCCGACGACGAGGGGCGGTTGGTCTACGTCGGGCACGTGGGCACCGGGTTCACCGACCAGGGGCTGCGCGACCTGCAGCGGCTGCTCACCCCGCGCCGCACCTCGCCCTTCGCCGGCGCACTGCCGCGCGAGGTCACCCGGGACGCGCGCTGGGTGGAGCCCGACCTCGTCGGCGAGGTCGCCTACGCGGTGTGGACGGCGGACGGGCGGCTCCGGCACCCGGTCTGGCGCGGGGTCCGCGACGACCTGGAGCCCGACGACGTGGTGCGGGAGTCGTGAACGGCCGGCGCCGCGGTAGCGGACCGTGAGCCCCGCCAGGCAGCGGGTGGAGATCGCCGGGCGGCAACTGGCGGTCTCCAACCTGGACAAGGTTCTCTTCCCCGAGGTGGGTTTCACCAAGGCCCAGGTCATCGACTACTACGTGCGGATCGCCCCGGTGCTGCTGCCGCACGTGGCCGGCCGGCCCGTGACCTTCACCCGGTGGCCCGACGGGGTCGAGGGCCCGGCGTTCTTCGAGAAGAACAGCGCGCGGCACGCCCCGGAGTGGGTGCGCCGGGTGACCCTGCCGAGCCCGGGCAGCTCGCGCGGCCGCGAGACGCTGGACATGGTGCTGCTGGCCGACGTCCCCGATCTGGCGTGGGCGGCGAACCTGGCCGCCCTGGAGGTGCACGTCCCGCAGTGGCGGGTGGACGACGACGGGGTGGCGCAGCTGCCCGACCTGCTGGTGCTCGACCTCGACCCGGGCCCGGAGACCGGCATCGCCGAGTGCTGCGAGGTGGCCGAGCGGCTCGGCGTGCGGCTGGAGGCCGACGGCCTGGACCCGGTGGTGAAGACGTCGGGCTCCAAGGGCATGCAGGTGTACGCGCCGATCGAGGTCACCGACCGCGAGCAGCCCAGCCGCTATGCGAAGAAGTTGGCACAGGAGCTGTCGGCCGAGACCCCCGACGACGTCGTCTGGCGGATGGAGAAGGCGCTGCGGCCGGGCAAGGTGCTCGTCGACTGGAGCCAGAACAACCCGGCCAAGACCACCGTCGCCCCGTACTCGCTGCGGGCGCGGGCGGGGGCGACGGTCTCCACGCCGATCGGCTGGGACGAGGTCGACGCGGTCCGCGACGGCTCCCTGGATCCCGCGGCCCTGCGGTTCACCACGGAGCAGGTGCTGGCCCGCGTCGAGGAGTACGGCGACCTCTTCGACGTCGCCGGCGCCCGGCGCGCCCCGCTGCCGGAGGTCTGACCTCGGCCTACTCCCCGGAAGAGGAGCGGCCGGCCGGTGCCGCGGTCCGGTCGATCCACGTGCGCACTGCGGCGCGCGCGTCCTCGACCGAGTAGCGGTGCGGCCAGGTGACCAGCTGGAAGGCCAGCCCCTCGCTGAGCGCCTGGAGCTCCCTGACCGCCGCCTCCCGATGCGGATCGGGCGCGTCGGGGAGCACCAGGCGGACGACGAGGGCGTGCAGGCGGCGCAGGTCGTCGTCGACGGTGTCGGCCACGGCGCGGAAGGACGGGGACACGCGGGCGCGGGCCAAGAAGGCGTAGTAGACCGCGGCCTCCTGCCGGGTCTCCTCCGTCAACGGCATGGCCGCGGTGAGGAGCTGCTCGGCCACCTCTCGAGGCGACCCCTGCGGATCCAGGCGTGCGACGCGCGCGGCCGTGCGCTCCACCACGAGCCGCATCGCGAACAGGTGCAGCGCCTCCTGGCCGTCGAAGAAGGGCGTCACCGCGCCGAGCGACAGCCCTGCCTCCGCGGCCACGCTGCGCACGGTGGCCCCGGCCAGGCCGTCGCGGGCGACGACGCGCCAGAGCGCCTCGGCGATGGTCCGCCGGCGCTCGTCGGGATCCACGGACCGGGGCATGCGCCGATGTTAGTGGAACAGATGTTCCGCTACGCTGCCGGGCATGGCGGACCGCGTCCGGAGCCCTGCCGCACGCCGCGAGGCGGGCGCGCTGGCGGCCGCCGCACTGACCCGCGGGCCCGCCGAACTGCTCGACTTCCTCCTGCCGCTCTGGGCGGGCGCCGCCCTCGGGGCCGCCGCGGTGGAGGTCGGCCTGCTCGTGGCGACCGAGCTGGCCGTCTCCGTGGTCGCCAGGCCGCTGGCCGGCGTGCTCGCGGATGCGCGAGAGCGTCGGACCGTCGCCGCCGTCGGCGCGCTGCTGTACGCGCTCTCCACCGCCGGGTACGCGTTCGCCGGCGCGCTTCCCCTCGCGTTCCTGGCCGCGGTGGTCGGCGGAGTGGGAGGTGCGCTGCTGTGGGTGCCGCTGCGCGCCATGGTGGGTGAGCGGCTGGCGGTGGACCCCGCCGTCTTCGCGCGGCTGCTCTCCTGGCAGGAGACCGGCGTCTGGGTGGCCTTCGTGGCCGGGTTGTCGCTGCTGCCGGCGCTGGGCTACCGGGGGCTGTTCCTCGGTTGCGCCGCCGCCTGCCTGGTGGGTGCCGGCTTCCTGTACTCCGCGCCGATCCGGCCGGGCGCGGTGGCCGGTGCCGGGCCGCCTGCCGCCCTGCGGCGCACCGGCCGGAGACTGCGCCCGCTGCTGCTGACCGTCGCGGCCACCATGGCCGCGGAGTCCGCCGTCGGCATCCTGCTGCTCCTGCACCTGCAGCGCGGGCACGGTCTGGAGCCGGTGGAGATCGCGCTGGTCTACCTCCCGGGCGCCGTCGTCATGGGCCTGCTGCCCGGGCCGCTGCACCGCCTCGCCGTGGCGTTCGGCCGCCGCCGGGTGCTGGCGCTGGGATCGGTGGCCAGCGCGCTCTTCGCGGTCGGGTTGTCCTTCGCACCCACCCCGGGCGTGCTGGCGGCGGCGTGGGTCCTGAGCGCGGCGGCCTGGGCGGCGGTCATCCCCGTGCAGCAGGCGGTCGTCGCCGAGGCCGCGGGCGCCGGCATCGGCCGCGGCATGGGCCTGTACGAGGCGGCCACGCTGGTGGGTGCCGCCGTGGGTGCGGTGCTGGCCGGCGCGCTCTACCAGGGCGGGTCGTGGACGACGGCCTGCCTGGTCCTCGCGCTGCCCAGCCTGGCCGGCGCGGTGCTCGGGCCGTGGGCGGTGGGCCGGCTGGGGGTGCGGGACCGGCCCGTCGCCGCCCCGCCGGAGGTGGCGGTGGCTCCCGTGCCCGCCGGCGCACCCGCCGTCCCGGACGCAGCCGCCACCGCACCGGCGGCCGCCGTCGGGGACACCGCCGGGTCGGGCGGCCGGACGGCGGGCCGCCGCACGGTCGGCGCGAGCTCCCGCGGCCCGCGCCGGCAGCTGTCGCTCCTGGCCGCCCGCGCGGTGTTGTTCGTCCTCGTCCAGGTGGTGCTGGCGCTCGTCGACCTCTCCTGGGTGGTCGACGTGGCCTCCGCCGAGCACGGGTGGGACGCCCTCCTGCGCGGCGCGCGGCCCGGGCTGGAGGGATTGCCCGGCTTCGTCCACGGGGCGGGCCGGATCTGGGTGGTCGTGTTCGCCGTCGACGTCGTCTGGACGGCGTGCACCGTGCTCGCGGCCCTCCGCCGGGGCGGCCCCGACCGCGCGTCGCAGGGGTCTGGGACGATCTAGCACCGTGTCTGCTGCCCGCCCGCTCGACGACCGCACCGCCGACCTGGGACGACTGGTCGTCCGCTGCCCCGACCGGCCGGGGATCGTGGCGGCGATCAGCGGCCTGATGGCCGACGTCGGCGCGAACATCACCGACTCCCAGCAGCACTCCTCCGACCCGAGCGGCGGCACCTTCACCCTGCGCCTGGAGTTCGTGCTGGCCGACCTGGCCGCCCGGCGGGCGGAGCTGGAGCAGCGGCTGGCCGAGCTGACCCGCACGTGGCAGCTCACCTGGCGGCTGGTGGAGGCCGCGCACCGCCCGACCGTCGCGGTCTTCGTCAGCCGCACCGACCACGTGCTGCAGGAGCTCATCTACCGGGTGCGCGCCGGTGACCTGCGGGCCGACATCACCACCGTCATCAGCAACCACCCGGACCTGGAGCCGGTGGCCGCCGCGGCCGGCATCCCGTTCCACCACGTGCCGGTCACCCCGGGCACGAAGGCCGAGGCCGAGGCGCGGGCGCTGGAGATCGTGGGCGACGTCGACCTGGTGGTGCTGGCCCGGTACATGCAGATCGTCTCGCCGGAGTTCTGCGCCCGGTTCCCCGAGCGGCTGATCAACATCCACCACAGCTTCCTGCCGGCCTTCGTGGGCGCGAACCCGTACCAGGCCGCCCACGACCGCGGGGTGAAGCTCATCGGTGCCACCGCGCACTACGTGACCGCGGAGCTGGACGCCGGGCCGATCATCGAGCAGGAGGTCGCCCGCGTCGACCACCGCGCCACGGTGGAGGACATGCGCCGGGTGGGCCGCTACGTCGAGCGGCAGGTGCTCGCGCAGGCGGTGACCTGGCACGTGGAGGACCGCGTCATCGTCGAGGGCGACCGCACCATCGTCTTCGCCTGACCCGCAGGACGATCAGGTCACCTGATCGTTCGGGGTCCTGGCTCAGTGCTGGAAGTGAGCCAGGACCCCTGATGATCAGGTGACCTGATCATCAGGGCCTCCGCAGGGGGACACGTCCGCGATCGTTCACCCGCTTGTCTTGACTCGTTCAAGAAAAGCGCGTTGGATGGTTCTCGATGGAGACGACCTGGGCGCACGAGCTGCGGGAGGCCGGGCTGCGCGTGACGCGGCCCCGCCTGTCGGTGCTGAGCGTGCTGGCCGATCATCCCCACGCCGACGCCGACACGATCGTGACCGGCGCGCGGCAGCTGCACCCCTCGCTGTCCCCCCAGGCCGTGTACGGCGTGCTGAAGGCCCTCGTCTCCACCGGCATCGCCCGCCGGATCGAGCCCGCCGGGGCGCCCGCGCTGTTCGAGCTGCGGGTGGGGGACAACCACCACCACCTGGTCTGCCGCGCGTGCGGCGCGGTCGCCGACGTGGACTGCGTCGTGGGTGCGGCCCCCTGTCTGAGCCCGTCGGACACCGCCGGCTTCGTCGTGGACGAGGCCGAGGTCGTGTTCTGGGGGCTCTGCGCCACCTGTCGGAGCCGTGACCGGGAGGTCGCGGCAGGCACCGACTCCATGCAGGTCGAACACCAGCACCACATCCGAGGAGGAGCAGGAGCATGACCGACGTCGCATCGCAGGGCACGGCGCCCAGCCAGGCCGGCAAGCCGGTCCTGACCAACCGTCAGGGCCACCCGGTCTACGACAACCAGAACCAGCGCACCGTGGGCGCCCGTGGCCCCGCGACCCTGGAGAACTACCAGTTCCTCGAGAAGATCAGCCACTTCGACCGGGAGCGCATCCCGGAGCGCGTGGTGCACGCCCGCGGCGTGACCGCCTACGGCTACTTCGAGGCCGACGGCACCGTCGGTGACGAGCCGGTCAGCAAGTACACCCGCGCCAAGCTGTTCCAGGAGAAGGGCAAGCGCACCGACGTCGCGCTGCGGTTCTCCACCGTCGCCGGTGGCCGGGACTCCTCGGAGATGGCGCGCGACCCGCGCGGCTTCGCCGTGAAGTTCTACACCGAGGACGGGAACTGGGACCTCGTCGGCAACAACCTGGGTGTCTTCTTCATCCGGGACGCCATCAAGTTCCCCGACTTCATCCACTCGCAGAAGCCCGACCCGGTCACCTTCGAGGCCAGCGTCGCCGAGCGGGCCTTCGACTTCTTCAGCCAGACCCCCGAGGCCATGCACATGGTCTCGCTGGTCTTCAGCCCCCGCGGCCTGCCGGCCAGCTACCGGCACATGCAGGGCTTCGGCGTGAACACCTACAAGTGGGTCAACGCCCAGGGCGAGACCGTGCTGGTCAAGTACCACTGGCTGCCCAAGCAGGGCGTGAAGTCCTACACCGCCGAGGACGGCGCCAAGATCCAGGCGCAGACCCTGGGTGCCCACACCAAGGACCTCTACGACTCGATCGCCGCCGGCGACTTCCCGTCGTGGGACCTGCACGTGCAGATCATGAGCGACGACGAGCACCCCGAGCTCGACTTCGACCCGCTCGACGACACCAAGGTGTGGCCGGAGGAGGTCTTCCCGCTCCGCAAGGTCGGGACGATGACCCTCAACCGGATGCCGGAGGACTTCTTCTCCGAGAACGAGCAGATCGCCTTCGGTACCGGCGTCCTGGTCGACGGGCTGGACTTCTCCGACGACAAGATGCTGGTCGGCCGGACGTTCTCCTACTCGGACACCCAGCGCTACCGGGTGGGCCCGAACTACCTGCAGCTGCCGGTGAACCGGCCCAAGGTCGAGGTCCGGACCAACCAGCAGGGCGGCCCGATGTCCTACGGCCGCGACATCGTGGGTGACAACCCGCACGTCAACTACGAGCCGTCGATCACCGGCGGCCTGCGTGAGGACACCTACCCCACGCACGACGAGCAGGGCCCGGTCATCACCGGCCGGCTCACCCGCAAGCGGATCCCGCGCACCAACGACTACAAGCAGGCCGGTGAGCGCTACCAGCTCTCCGAGCAGTGGGAGAAGGACGACCTGGTCACCAACCTGGTCGGCGCCCTGCAGCAGTGCCGCCGCGAGATCCAGGAGCGGATGGTCTGGCACTTCTTCATGTGCGACGACGAGTGGGGCCAGCGGGTCGGCGAGGCCCTCGGCATCTCCGCCGACGATGTCCGGGGCCTGGAGCCGCTGCAGACGCAGACCCTGTCCGAGGAGGAGCTGCAGCGCGCGGCCAACCTCGGCAAGAACGGTCCGCGGGACGTGACCGGTCACGTCATGACGCACTGCGTGCCGAACGAGCGCGTGGTCGTCGCCTGACAGGCACCACAGCACCACCGCGGCGGGCCGCGACCGGGATCATCCCGGTCGCGGCCCGTCGGCCTTCTGCCGTGCCGAGTCGTCCTGGGACGACGGGGCGTACCGCTCAGTCGCGCTTGCGGTCCTGGTCGGCGAGGAACCGCTCGAACTCGGCGCCGAGCTCCTCGGCGCTGGGCACCTCGCCGGCGCCGCCCAGCAGGTCGGTGCCCTCGCGGGCGGCGGTGAACGAGTCGTACTGCTGCTCCAGGGCGGCGACGACGGCCACGTTGTCCGCCGAGCGGGCGATCTGCGCGTCGACCTCCGAGCGGTGGAGCTCGGCCGCCTCGCGCAGCGACTCGGTGGGCAGGCGCAGCCCGGTGAGCTGCTCCAGGTGCTCGAGCAGCGTGAGCGAGGCGGCGGGGTAGGTGGCCTGCGCGAGGTAGTGGGGGACGTGCGCGGCCACGCCGAAGGCGTCGACCCCGGCCTCGCCCATGCGCAGCTCCAGCAGGGCCGAGACGCTGCCGGGGATGCGTATCTCGCCCCAGTACACCGGATAGGACTCGATGAGCTGCCGTCGTGTGGCGTGGGCGGTGACGGTGACCGGCCGCGTGTGCGGCACCGGCATCGGGATCGCCTGGAGCGCGGCGACGGAGGTGATGCCGAGCCGCTCGACGAGCATGCCGACCGCGGCCACGAACCGTTCCCAGGCGTAGTCGGGCTCGGCGCCGTGGAGGAGCAGGAACGTCTCGCCGGCGTCGTCCTCGACGGCGTAGAGCGCGATCTCCGGGGCGGTGAAGCCCTCGTACCGGTCGGCGTTGAAGGTCATGCGGGGACGTCGGGCCCGGTAGTCGATCAGGCTGTCGGCGTCGAAGCGGGCGATGACCTCGTGCGGCAGCCCGGCCAGCAGATGGGCGCCGGCGAGCGTGCCCGCCGACGCGGCATCGAAGTCTCCGGCGAGGTCGTGCACCAGCACGAGGCCCCGGCGCTCGGCCGGGTCGTCGACGGCCGCCTCGCGGGTGAGGAACGGCTCCGCCGCCGGGAGCAGTTCGACCAGGTCCTCCGGTCGCTGGGCCACGGGGGCACCTCCTGTCGGGTCGTCCGGCGCGAGGCCGGGTCGCGCTGGCCGCTACAGCCGCGCGACGGCCCGCCGCATTCCCGGCGGGCCGTCGCCACCACCCGTCCGGGCGCTCAGCGGGTGGCCGCGTCCTCCTCGCTGGCCTCCGTACTGGTCGCGCCCGTGCCGCGCGGCTGCGTGGCGCTGGGCTCCTGCCCGCCGTCATGACCGGGCGGGTCGGCCTGCTCCCGGGACAGGCGGGCACCGGCCGGGTCGTCGACGATCTGCGCGCGCGTGCCGTCGGGGAGGACCTCGGGGGACTTCCCGTCGAGCTGGTCCCGCGCGTACCGGTAGCAGACGGCGATCAGCGCGGTCACCGGGACGGCGAGGAAGGCGCCGATGATGCCGGCCAGGCTGGCGCCCGCGGTGACGGCCAGGATCACCACGGCGGCGTGCAGGTTGAGCCCGCGGCCCTGCAGGATCGGCTGCAGGACGTTGCCCTCGATCTGCTGCACGAGGATCACGATGCCCAGCACGATCAGCGCCGTGGTGAAGCCCTGGTCGACCAGCGCGATCAGCACCGCGAAACCGCCGGCGACGAACGCACCGATGATGGGGACGAACGCGCCGAAGAAGGTCAGCAC
Source organism: Blastococcus sp. SYSU DS0753 (assembly GCF_054051175.1). Classification (NCBI taxonomy): domain Bacteria; kingdom Bacillati; phylum Actinomycetota; class Actinomycetes; order Geodermatophilales; family Geodermatophilaceae; genus Blastococcus; species Blastococcus sp. SYSU DS0753. The sequence continues at coordinate 58,211 of NZ_JBJHAT010000023.1, forward strand.
CGCCAGCGGCAGCACCAGCGGGACGTCGAGGATCCACAGGCCCAGGCCGATGAACAACGCGTCGGCGAACCCGACGATGGCCTGCTGGCGGATGAACTCCGAGAGCGTCGACCACGTCTTGTAGGAGAGCGCGGCCACGTGCGGGGCGGCCGGCTGGCCCGTCTGCGCGGCGAGCCACGGCACCCAGCGGGGGCCGTCCTTGAGGAAGAAGAAGGTCAGCACGAGCGCCAGCACCAGGTTGATCAGCAGGCCGCCGATCGCGGTGGCGCCGGTCACGGCGTAGCCGGCGATGTTCTGGGCGTTGCCCTGGATCGTGTTGATCGCCTGGTCGACGGCGCTGCCGATCTGCTCCTCGCCTAGGTTGAACGGCGGCCCGGTCAGCCAGTCCTGCAGCTGCTCCAGGCCGACGCTGACGCCTTCGGCGAGCTCCTCGACCTGGCCCACGACGGGAGGGGCGATGAGCGCGATGATCCCGCCGAAGGCGGCGAAGAAGGTGAGCAGGACGGTGATCGCGGCCGGCGCGGCCGGCCAGCCGTGGTTGCGCAGGAACCGGGTCGGCGGCCACAGCACGGTGGTGAACAGCAGGCCCAGGACGACCGGCAGCAGGATGACCCAGAGCTTGCCCAGGACGTAGCCGAGCACGATCACCCCGCCGACGATGAGCAGCAGCTCGCCCGAGGCGATGGCCAGCCGTCGGCTCGCCCGCTGGAGGCGCTCGCCCCGCTCGGTGGTCGGCACCGGCGCGTGCGTGGCCGGCACGACCCCGGCGGAGGGGGTGGGCTCGTCCGGCTCGACGTCGTCGGCCGTCTCGTCCGGTGGCGGCTCGGTGCGACCGGGCAAGCGGATCCTCATGCTGCGATCTCAACACAGATGCACGCACCTGACCGGGCGGGAAACGATCATCACACCCGCGTCGTAGCGTGCAGGCATGCCGAAGATCGCGACCACCGACCGGGTCGACCGGGCGTCCCTCGTGGACTTCCTCCGCCCCCGGCACCGTGCGGTGCTGCTCACCCGACGGCGGGAGGGTGGGGTCCAGCTCTCGCCGGTCACCTGCGGGGTCGACGCCGAGGGCCGCGTCGTCGTGTCCACGTACCCACAGCGGGCCAAGGTCGCCAACGCGCGACGCGACCCGTCGGTCTCCCTGTGCGTCCTCTCCGACGAGTGGGACGGCCCCTGGGTGCAGCTGGACGGCGAGGCCGAGGTGCTCCAGCTGCCCGAGGCGCTGGAGCCGCTGGTCGACTACTACCGGTCGATCAGCGGGGAGCACCCCGACTGGGCGGAGTACCGCGCGGCCATGGCGCGGCAGGGCAAGGCGCTGCTGCGCATCACCGTCACCGGCTGGGGGCCGATCGCCACCGGGGGGTTCCCGGCCGATGTGGCCGACAAGCTCTGATCCTTGCTTCATCCAGAGAAAGGTGTAAGGCTTTCGCGGTGCCGTACGTGCTGACCATCGACCAACGGGCCAGCCGGCGGGGGCCCGACCGGGTCGGCGACGTCCTGGCGCAGCTCAACGCCGACGTCCCCACCGTCCTGGCCTTCGAACGGACGGCGGGGGACGAGTTCCAGGGCGTCCTCGGCGAGCCCGACGCCGCCGTCGACGTCGCCCTGCGCCTCGTCCGGCTGGGCGGCTGGAGCATCGGCATCGGTGCGGGGGCGGTCCAGGAGCCGCTGCCGGCCAGCACCCGGGCCGCTGCCGGGCCGGCCTTCCTCTGCGCCCGCCGGGCCGTCGACGCGGCCAAGCAGCGGCCGGTGCGGCTGGCCGTGCGCGGGGCGGTCCCGGCCGACGCCGGCGACGCACAGGCGGTGCTCGGTGCGCTGGCGGTGCTGGTGGGCCGGCGTAGCGAGCAGGCGTGGGAGGCGATCGAGCTGGTCGAGGCCGGACGGACCCAGGCCGAGGCGGCCGCAGCCCTCGGCGTCTCGCGGCAGGCGGTGGGCCAGCGCCTGGCTGCCGCCTCGTGGGAGCTGGAGCGCGAGCTGCGGCCGACGGCCGCCCGGCTCCTGGCGAGGGCGGCCGGATGACCACCGCGGTCCTGCTGCTCCTCGGGCTGGCCGGGTTGGCCGGCCTGGTCCTGTCCTTCCGCGGCGAGCGGACGCCCGGCGCCGCCGGCGCGATCGCCCTGGTGGTAGCGCTGGCTGTCGCCGCCGCCTTCGCCTGGCCGGCCGAGAGCAGCGGTGGCCCGGCGCAGGCCGGCGCCCTGCTCGCCGCGTTGGCGGCGGTCACCGGTGGGGGACCGGTGGCGACGGCGGTGCTGCACGCCGCCGACCCGGCCGCCGCCGGGGTGTCCGGGGGCCCGCAGGATCCCGACATCCTCCGCGGCGGGGCATGGATCGGCGTCCTCGAGCGGGGGGCGATCGCGAGCACGCTGCTGGTCGGCTGGCCCGAGGGGCTCGCCGTCGTCCTCGCGATCAAGGGGCTGGGGCGGTTCTCCGAACTGCGCGCGCCGGCGGCCGCCGAGCGGTTCATCGTGGGCACCCTGGCGAGCGGGCTGTGGGCCGCCGGCTGCGTGGGGGTCGCGGTCCTGCTCCGCGGCTGAGCGCACCCCGTCGTCCCCCCGGGGTGACGGGAACGGAGGCTCCGTGCCGATCGTCGGACCGCACGTGACGAGTGCGGCCCGCGGGCGCGTCGACCGGCTGCTGGCCGTCCTGGCGGTCACGCTCGCGCTCGGTGGCTGCGGAGGCGAGGTCGTCCGGGCCGGGGGAGCGACCGTTCTCGTCGCCGAGCGCGCGGAGGCGGGCATGGACGCGCTCGGTGGCGGCCGGCTGGAGGTCGTCGGCGGCTGCCTCGGGGCGAGCGGCTACGTCATCGTGTGGCCGCACGGCACCGAGGTCGTCGAGGACGATCCCCTGACCGTCAGCATCCCGGGCCACGGCACCGCCGCGCTCGGCGACCAGGTCGAGGTGAGCGGCGGTTTCGTGCTCGAGCACTCGTCCGGAACGGTCGAACCGGGCCCGCACGAGGTCGCCGGTGTCACGGTCCCCGCGGAGTGTGCGGAGCACGACGTCTTCCTCGCCCACTGAGCGGCCCGCTGCTGCGTGCAGCGCCCGCCCAGCGGGGGAGCGGCGGGACGGCGAGGATGGCGGTCGGCCACCGTCGGCCACCGTCGGCCGGTGCGACCCGGCGCCGGCCTCCGGAGGGTGAGGACGCCGGCCACCCGCGGCCGGGAGCTGGACGGAGGAACACCGCATGTGCCACGACCACGACAGCCGTCCGCCCGCCCCGCCGCGCAGCGGGCCGGTGCGCGAACGCGCCACGACCACGCTCACCGCCGCTGACGGCGCCTGCTTCACGGCCGCCACCGCGCTGCCCGCGGAGCCCGCGCGCGCGGGGGTGGTCGTGCTCCCCGACATCCGGGGCCTGCACCCGTACTACGTCGCCCTGGCCGAGCGGTTCGCCGAGGCGGGGCTGGCGGCGGTCGCGATCGACTGGTTCGGGCGCACCGCCGGCGTCTGCGCCGACGGCGTCCGGCCCGAGGACTTCGACTGGCAGGCGCACATCCCGCGCACGACGCCGGAGGGGATCGACGACGACGTCGCCGCCGCGATCGACCACCTGCGCGAGCGGGCCGGCGCGGAGCTGCCGGTGGTCACGGTCGGCTTCTGCTTCGGCGGCAGCCACTCGTGGCGGCTGGCCGGTGGAGACCTCGACCTGGCCGGCTGCGCCGGCTTCTACGGCCGCCCGTCGCTGGTGGGGGACGCCGCCGACCGGGCGCGGCTGCCCACGGTGATGCTGGTCGCCGGCGCCGACAGCGTGACGCCGGTGCCGGAGCAGCGGGCCCTGGCCGACCGGCTGCGCGCGGCCGGGGCAGAGGTCGACCTCGTCGTCTACGAGGGCGCCCCGCACTCGTTCTTCGACCGGTCGCACGACGCCTGGGCAGAGGCCTGCCGCGACGCCTGGGCGCACGTCCTGTCGCTCACCGACCGCGTCGCCCGGCCGTGACGGGGCCGGCGTGGGGACCGCTGCCCGGCAGCACCGTACGGGTGCGGCCGGCGACGGCAGCCGACCTCCCGGCCCTGGTGGTGCTGCTGGCCGACGACCCGATCGGCGGGGCACGTGAGCGGGCCGCGGACCTGGCGCCGTACCGGGCGGCGTTCCGACGGATCGAGCGCGATCCGGCGCAGCTGCTGGTGACGGCCGCGGACGGCGACGCGGTCGTCGGCACCCTGCAGCTCTCGGTCATCCCGGGCCTGTCCCGCGGAGGAGCCCTGCGCGCGCAGATCGAGAGCGTGCGCGTGCGGCCGGACCGGCGCGGCACGGGCCTCGGGACGGCACTGTTCGGGTGGGCGATCGCGGAGGCGGGCCGCCAGGGGTGCGCGCTGGTGCAGCTGACCACCGATCTCGCCCGCCGCGAGGCCCACCGGTTCTACGAACGGCTGGGCTTCGTCCACTCGCACGCGGGTTACAAGCTGGCGCTCTGACGTGCCCGGCACAGGATCTCGCGCACGACGGCGGACTTCGCCTCGGCGTAGTGGTTCATGTCCGCCCACCGCCGGGTGGCGAGGTCTCGCTTGGTCCGCTCGTACAGCTGCCGGTCGGCCGCAGAGCGGAGCAGCCGGTCACGGAAGAGCAGGTGGTCGGTGACGGCCGGGTCGCCGGTCGCGCGCACGTGCAGGTGCACGTCCCGGGCCGGGGTGCGGAGCATCCGGTGCCCCGGCTCGACCACGCGCAGAGCGAATCCTGCTGCCCGCAGGGCAGGGACGTAGGCGTCGTCGTCCGCGACGTCGGGAACGGTGACCAGGACGTCCACCACCGGCTTGGCGGCCAGCCCGGGAACCGCCGTGCTCCCGATGTGGAGGACGTCGACCACCCGGTCACCGAGGACGGCCAGAACCTCGTCGCGGACCTGGCGGAAGCGGGCCGCCCAGGCCCGGTGGTCCTCCTGGAGCACGATCACCGCGGGTTCGGGTGCGCCCACCAGCACCGACTCCAGGTGCGAGCCGGCCGCCACGACGGTCAGCGTAGTGCCGGCGGAGACGGGCCGGGCCGCGTCCGGGACGTCCGGGACGGCGGGGACGGACTGGCCTGCGGAGCCGTCGGCCGCTCGTCTCCTACCCTGGGTCGGGTGAGCGGCCAGCCGATCGATCCCGGAGTCATCGAACTCGCCGGACGGGTCTTCGACCTCGCCCGCGGCGGGCACACCGAGGAGCTCGTGGCGTACGTGGACGCCGGCGTCCCGGTGAACCTCACCAACGACAAGGGCGACACCCTGCTCATCCTCGCCGCCTACCACGGGCACAGCGGCACGGTCGCCGCCCTGCTGGAGCGTGGCGCCGACCACGGCCGGGCCAACGACCGCGGCCAGACGGCCCTGGCCGCGGCGGTCTTCAAGCAGTCGGCCGAGACCGTGCAGCGGCTGCTCGCGGCCGGGGCCGATCCGGACGCGGGTGGCCCCAGCGCCCGCGAGACGGCGGCGTTCTTCGACCTGCCGGCCATGACCGCGCTGCTGGCCGCCCGCGACTGACCGGCGGGTCGGCGGAGCCGGTGCGCCCGGGCGCGACCGAGGGGGAGGCGGGCATGCCAGCACGAGATGACCTGCCGGAGACGGGGCCGCTGCCGCTGATCCGGCCGGACCGGCAGGACGCGGCACCGGCCGGCGCGCCGGAGCCGGCCGGGCCCGACCCGGCGGCGGTGGTCCCGGCTCCGGAGCCCGGGCTGCCGCGCTGGCTGCTCCTGGTGGGCGGTGCCGCCGCCGCCACCATCGCCATCGCCGGGTTGCAGGCGATCGCCTGGCTCGTGGCGCCGGTGTTCCTGGCCCTCGTCGTCGTCATCGCCCTGACCCCGGTGCAGGGGTGGCTGCGCCGCATCGGCGTGCCGCGCTGGCTGGCCACCACCGTGCTGCTGCTGCTCGTGTGGACGGTGCTGCTGGCGTTCGTCGCGCTGCTGGTGGCCGCCGTCGCCCAGTTCGCCGCGCTGCTGCCCGACTACGCCGACCGGGCGCAGCTGCTGATCAACGACGTGGTCGCCGACCTCAACAGCCGGGGGATCGTCTCCGGTCAGCTGTCGGACCTCGTCGAGCAGATCGACTACGGCTCGCTGGTGGGGCTGGCCACCGACCTGCTGAGCCGGCTCACGGATGCGGCGACCACCCTGCTGCTCCTGCTGTCGGCGCTGGTCTTCATGGGCATCGAGAGCAGCGGCTTCGGCCGGCGGCTGGCCCTCATCGGCGCCGAGCGCCCCCACCTGCCGGTGGCGCTGCGGCTGTTCACCCGGGGCACCCGCAGCTACCTGCTGGTGAGCACGGTGTTCGGGGCGATCGTCGCGATCGGCGACACGATCGCCCTGGCGCTGCTGGACGTGCCGGCCGCCCCGCTGTGGGGGCTGCTCGCCTTCATCACCAACTACGTGCCCAACATCGGGTTCGTCCTGGGGGTCGCGCCGCCCGCCGTGCTCGGGCTGCTCGCCGGCGGCTGGGGCGACTTCATCGCGATCCTGGTCGTCTACTCGCTGCTGAACTTCGTCGTCCAGACCCTGATCCAGCCCCGCTTCGTCGGTGACTCGGTGGGCCTGTCGATGACGGTGACGTTCGTGGCCCTGCTCTTCTGGGGCTGGGTCCTCGGCGCGCTGGGCGCGCTGCTCGCCATCCCGCTGACACTGCTGGTCAAGGCCCTGCTGGTCGACGTCGATCCCCGGGGCCACTGGCTGGACGCCCTGCTGCGGGAGGAGCCGCGCGCCCCGCGCACGATGCGGGCCCGGCGGCGCATGGCCGACCGGCACGCCGCCCTGGCGTCCATGCGGCGGCTGCACCACCACCCGCACCGCCGGTCGTCCGCCGCCGAGGTGGAGGAGACCGACCACGCGGCGGCCACCCCGGCGGGCCGGGGCTGACCGGGCAGGAGCTGGTCGTGCTGGCCGGTCTGCAGGGCAGCGGGAAGAGCACCTGGACCGCCCGCCACCTGGCCGGCAGCCACGTCGTCGTCAGCAAGGACCAGTGGCCGAACGCCCGGCGCCGGGAGGCGCGCCAGCAGCGGGTCGTCGCCGAGCTCCTGGCCGCGGGGCGCAGCGTCGTCGTCGACAACACCAACCCCTCACCGGCGGAGCGCGCACCGCTCGTCACCCTCGCCCGCGAGGCCGGCGTGCCCGTGCGCGCGGTGTGGCTGGACACGCCCCTGGAGGTCTGCCTGGCCCGCAACGACGCCCGTACCGGTCGGGCCCGCGTGCCACTGGTGGGCGTCCACGCCACCCGGGCGCGGTTCGTGCCGCCGTCGGTCGCCGAGGGGTTCGACCGGGTCGACGTCGTCCGGGCGGGTGCGCAGGACACGGCACCGGACCTTGTGACCGTGGCCGCAACCGGCGGCCGTAACGTGTCGGGCGCAGCCCGCCGCGGACCGGGGCCCTCCGCCCCGGTACCGCCGGCATCCGAGACGAAGGGAACTCACATGAGCGAGGCAGGCACCACGGGCGCGTCCCGCGTGGCCATCGTGACCGGCGCGGCCCGCGGCATCGGCGCGGCGACCGCCCAGCGGCTGGCGCAGGACGGATTCGCCGTCGCGGTCCTCGACCTGGACGAGGGCTCGGCCAAGGGCACCGCCGAGGCGATCGAGGCCGCCGGCGGCCGGGCGCTGGCCGTCGGCGCCGACGTGAGCGACTCCGCGCAGGTCGAGGCCGCCGTCGAGCGGATCGCGACGGAGCTGGGCCCGCCGACCGTCCTGGTCAACAACGCCGGTGTGCTCCGCGACAACATGCTGTTCAAGATGAGCGACTCCGACTGGGACATCGTCATGAACGTGCACCTGCGGGGCGCCTTCCTCATGACGCGCGCCGCGCAGAAGCACATGATCGACCAGAAGTGGGGTCGGATCGTCAACCTGTCCAGCACCTCCGCGCTGGGCAACCGCGGCCAGGCGAACTACTCGACCGCGAAGGCCGGTCTGCAGGGCTTCACGAAGACCCTCGCGATCGAGCTGGGCAAGTTCGGCGTCACCGCCAACGCCATCGCCCCGGGCTTCATCGAGACGGACATGACCAAGGCGACCGCCGACCGCATGGGCATCCCGTTCGACGACTTCATCAAGGGCGCGGCCTCGCAGATCCCGGTGGCCCGCACGGGCAAGCCGGAGGACATCGCCCACCTGGTGTCCTTCTTCGTCAGCGAGGGCGCCGGCTTCGTCTCCGGCCAGGTCGTCTACGCCGCCGGCGGCCCGAAGGCCTGAGCGGACCCCCTGCCCCCCACCGCGAGCGGAGCGAGCGGTGGGGGGCAGAGGGGCCGTTCCATCCGCTCAGCAGGGGCCGGGCAGCCGCACCGGCTGCCCGGCCCCGCGCGCTTCTCCCCATCGCCGAGGAGGCGTCATGGTCGACGACGACAAGGTCCTGGTGGAGCGCCGCGGCGCCGTCCAGGTGATCACCATCAACCGGCCGTCCGCGCGCAACGCCCTCGACGCCGACGTCGCCCGGGCGGTCGCGGCCGCGGTCGACGAGCTGGACGCCGACGGCGGCCTGCGAGCGGGGGTGCTCACCGGCTCGGGCGGCACCTTCTCGGCCGGGATGGACCTCAAGGCGTTCCTGCGTGGGGAGAGCCCCGCGATCCCCGGTCGCGGGCTGTGCGGCATCACCCGCACCCCGCCGCGCAAGCCGCTGCTGGCCGCTGTCGAGGGCTGGGCGCTGGCCGGCGGCTTCGAGCTGGTGCTCGCCTGCGACCTGGTGGTGGCGGGCCGGGGCGCCCGGTTCGGGGTGCCGGAGGTGAAGCGCTCGCTCGTCGCGGCCGGCGGGGCCGCACTCCTGCTGCCGCAGCGGGTGCCCCGCGCGGTCGCGCTGGAGCTGCTGCTGACCGGTGAGCCGGTCGACGCGGAGCGCGCGGCCGCGGTCGGCCTGGTGAACCGCGTGGTCGAGGACGGCTCGGCGGTCGCGGAGGCCGTCGCCCTGGCGGAGGTGATCGCCGCGAACGGTCCGCTGGCGGTGGCGGCCACCAAGCAGGTCGTGCAGCAGGCGCCGGGGTGGGCGCCGGACGAGGCCTGGACGCGGCACGACGAGCTCGTCGCGCCGGTGTTCGCCTCCGAGGACGCCCGGGAGGGTTCCGCGGCCTTCGCGGAGCGCCGGCCCCCGGTCTGGCGCGGTCGCTGACCGAGCCCGGCCCGGCATAGCCGGCCTCCCGGTCCTGTTGGACCCGGTGTGGCCCGCACTCCTCTCCGCCTGGTCGTCCTCGGCGACTCGCTCGCCTCCGGTACCGGGGCCGCCCGCCCCTCCGACGCCCTGGGGCCGCGGCTGACCCGCGTGCTGACCGACGACGGGTTCGACGTCGAGCTGCACGTCATGGCCGTCCCCGGCGCCGTCTCGGCCGGGCTGGCCGACCAGGCGCGCCGGGCCCAGCCGCTCTCCGCCGACCTCGCCGTCGTCGTCATCGGTGCCAACGACCTCGCCCGGTTCGTGCCGGTCGAGCAGGCCGCGAGCGCGCTCGCGGCCGCGGTGACCGCGCTCCGCGCGGGCGGCACCGACGTCGTGGTGGTCCCGGCGCCGGACATGTCGATGGTCCCGTTCGTGCCGCCCGCGCTGCGGGCGCTGGTCCGGGGAGCCTGCGCGGTCCTCCAGCGGCGGCAGTCGCAGGTGGCCACCACCGGCGGTGCCACGGTGGCGCCGGTCGCCGCCGAGGTGGCGCGCGCCTTCTCGGCCGACCCGGCGCTGTTCTCCGCCGACCGGTTCCACCCGTCCTCGGCCGGCTACGCGGCCATCGCCGCGGTGCTCGCGCCCCACGTGCTGGCCGCGGCCCGCGCCCGGCGGGACGGCGCCGCGGCCTGAGCGCTCACGCGCCGACCGGTGCCCGGACGAGCCGGGCCGCCACCGGCTCCACGAACCGGGTGAGCAGCGGACCGGTCACCGCGAGCAGCAGCACGTAGCCGGTGGCGACCGGCCCGACCGCGGGGATCCCCGCGCCGACCGCCAGCCCCGCGATCACGATCGAGAACTCGCCGCGGGCCACCAGCGCGGTGCCGGCCCGCAGCCGGCCGGGGACGGCCACGCCGTCCCGCTTCGCGGCGAACCAGCCGGTGCCGATCTTCGTGACGGTGGTGACCGCGGCCAGCGCGAGGGCGGCGGGCAGCACCGGCAGGATGGCGCCCGGATCGGTGGCCAGGCCGAACGCGACGAAGAAGGTGGCGGCGAACAGGTCGCGGAGGGGGCCGAGGATGGCACGGGCCCGCTCGGCGAAGGACGCCGGCAGCGCCAGCCCGACCAGGAACGCCCCGACCGCCGCCGAGGCCCCCAGCGCCTGCGCGGCGCCGGCGACCAGCAGCGTCAGCCCGATCAGCCGGAGCATCACCTGCTCGTCGTCGTCGTGGGTGAGCCACCGGCCCAGCCGCGGGCCGTGCCGCTGCGCCGCGAGGAGCACCACGAGCACCGCGCCGACGGCCAGCCCGACCCCGGCCGCGGCCGACATCGGCCCCTGGCCGGCGAGGGCCACCACGAGCAGCGGCAGGAACAGCGCCATCGCGAGGTCCTCGAGCACCAGCACCGAGAGCACCGCCGGGGTCTCCCGGTTGGCCAACCGCCCCAGGTCGCCGAGCAGCCGCGCGATGATCCCCGACGACGAGATGTAGGTGACCCCGCCCAGGGCGAGCGCCCCCTCCCAGGGCAGCCCCAGCAGCAGCCCGGCGACGAACCCCGGTGGGCCGTTGAGCACCAGGTCCACCAGCCCCGAGGGCGCGTGCCGGCGGAACGACGCGAACAGCTCGGTGGCGGAGAACTCCAGGCCGAGGGTGAGCAGCAGCAGGACGACGCCGATCTCCGCGGCCGCCTCCAGGAACGGCGCGGCGTTCTCCACCGGCACCAGGCCACCCTCGCCCAGCGCGAGCGCGGCCAGGAGGATGAACGGGATGGGGGAGAGGCCCAGGCGCCGGGCCAGCAGCCCGAGCGCGGACAGGCCGAGGAACAACAGCCCCAGCTCGAGCAGCAGGGCGGCGACGTGGTCCACCGCGGGCTACTCCTGGCCCGCGATCCGCCGGTCCAGTTGCTCCAGCCCGGCCGAGGAGCCGATGACGACCAGCACGTCGCCGGCGGACAACCGGTCAGCGGGTGACGGGGAGGGGACCACGTCGGCGCCGCGGACGATGGCGACCACCGAGCAGCCGGTCAGCGTGCGGGCCCGGGTGTCGCCCAGGCTCCGGCCCGCGTACGGGGAGCCCTCCCGCACGGTGATCCGGGCCGACTCCAGCCCGGGCACCTCGCGGGAGAGGTCGGCGAACCGCTGGGTCAGCCGGGGGGCGCCCAGCACCTCGGCGAGGGCGTCGACCTCCTCCGGGTCCAGCCGGAACGTCTCCCGTGCGCGGTCGGGGTCGCGCCGGTCGAACACCGCGATCTCCGCGCCGCCCTCCCGCTGCACGACGATGCCCAGCACCTGACCCGAGCGGGTCCGCATCTGGTAACGGACACCCACACCGGGCAGCAGCGTCTCCTCGAGCTCCACCGGGGCATCGTCGCAGACCCGGATCAGGCCAGTCGCTCCGCCAGCAGCTCGGCGAGGTGCCGTCCGCGCCGCCCGGCGAGCTGGTCGAGCTGCGTGCGGCAGGAGAACCCGTCGGCCAGCACGACGGCGTCGTCGGGCAGGTCGCGGACGGCGGGCAGCAGCTGCTGCTCGGCCACCGCCACCGAGACGTCGTGGTGCCCGCGCTCGACGCCCCAGTTGCCGGCCAGCCCGCAGCAACCGCCGAGCCGGTTCACCCGGGCGCCCGCGTCCTGCAGGAGACGGGCGTCGGCGGACCAGCCGAGCACCGACGCGTGGTGGCAGTGCGGCTGGGCGACGATCTCCAGGCCGTCCAGCGACGGCGGCGTCCAGCCCGGGGTGCTCGTCAGGAGCTCGGCGAGCGTGCGGGTGGCGGCGGCGACCTGCTCGGCCTCCGCGCCGCCGACCAGCTCCAGCGCCTCGCTGCGGAGCACGGCGGTGCAGGAGGGCTCGATGCCGACGATCGGCACGCCCGCCGCCGCGAGCGGGGCGAGCGTCCGCACGGTGCGGCCGAGGATTCCCTTGGCCTTGTCGAGCTGGCCGGTGGTGATCCACGTGAGCCCGCAGCAGGTGTCGGCGCCGGGCACCTCGACGCGGTAGCCGGCGGCCGTCAGCACCCGGGCGGTCGCGGCGGCGACCTCCGGGGCGAAGTGGTCGGTGAAGGAGTCGACCCACAGCGCCACCGGGGCGCCGTCGCCCTGGAGCGGCTGGTCGGCCCACTGCTGCCGGAAGGTGCGCGCGGCGAACTGCGGCACCGACCGGCGCTGGTCGATGCCCGCCCCCCACTTGGCCACCGAACCGACGAGCGCGGAGCCGAGCATCGCGTTGACCAGGCGCGGGGCCCGGGCCACGAGGTCCGACCAGAACGGCAGCCGGCCCAGCGTGTAGTGGGCGCGCGGCCGCAGCCGGCGCCGGTACGACTGGTGCAGCACCTCGGCCTTGTAGGAGGCCATGTCCACGCCGGTGGGGCAGTCCGACGAGCAGCCCTTGCAGGACAGGCAGAGGTCCAGCGCCTCGTGCACCTCCGGTGCCCGCCAGTCCTTCACCGGCCCACCGGGGGCGAGCATCTCCTGCAGGACCCGGGCGCGGCCGCGGGTGGTGTCCTTCTCCTCCCGCGTCGCCGGCCAGGACGGGCACATGACCCCGCCGGAGGACTGCAGGTCGGCCCGGCACTTGCCGACGCCGGTGCAGCGGTGCACCGCGGCGGAGAAGTCGCCGCCGTCGTGCCGGTAGGCCAGCGCCAGGGGGCGGCGGGAGGTCGAGACCAGCGGCGGGGCAGCGGCGATCCGGACGTCCTCGTCGAGCGGTGCCGGGCGCACCAGCACGCCCGGGTTGAGCACGTCGGCGGGGTCGAACACCGCCTTGACGCGGGCGAAGAGGTCCAGGGCGGCGGGGGAGTACATGTGCGGCAGCAGCTCGCTGCGCGCCCGCCCGTCGCCGTGCTCCCCGGACAGCGAACCGCCGTAGCCGGCGACCAGCCGGGCGGCGTCCTCGACGAACGACCGGTACGCCGACCGGCCGCGGTCGGGCCCCTCCCCGAACGGGAAGTCGATGCGCACGTGCACGCAGCCGTCGCCGAAGTGGCCGTAGGGCACGCCCTGCAGCCCGTGGCCGTCGAGCAGCGCCTCGAAGCCGCGCAGGTACTCCCCGAGCCGCTCCACCGGGACGGCGGCGTCCTCCCAGCCGGCGTGCGCGGGCCGGCCGTCGGAGGTGCGGTTGGCCAGCCCCGCGCCGTCCTCGCGGATCCGCCAGATCGCCGCGGCGTGGGCCGGGTCGGTGACGACGAGGGAGTCCAGGGCGCCGGCGTCGGCCAGCACCCCCTGCGCCTTGCCCTGCACCTCGGCCACGGTGTCGCCGGTCAGCTCCACGATCAGCCACCCGTCGCCGCGCGGCAGCTCGGGGACGACGGCGGCGGGCACGTCGCGCAGCCGCTGCACGATCCGCTGGTCGAGCCCCTCGACCGCGGTGGGCTCGTGGGGGAGCAGGCCGGGGGTGGCGTCGGCGGCGTCGGCCATGCTCGGGTAGCCCAGCACCACCAGCCCCCGGACGGGAGCGTCGGCGACCAGCCGCACGGTGGCGCCGAGGACGACGGCGAGCGTCCCCTCGCTGCCGACCAGCGCCCGGGCCACGTCGAAGCCGCGCTCGGGCAGCAGGTGCTCCAGCGAGTAGCCCGACACCTGCCGGCCGAAGGTGCCGAGCTCGGTGCGCACGGTCGCGAGGTGCCCGGCGACGAGCCGGTGCAGGTCCTCGAGCACGCCCGGCGCGGGCCCGGTGACCGGACCGAGCCGGAGCCGCTCACCGGTGCCGGTGACGACGTCCAGCCCCACCACGTTGTCCGACGTCCGGCCGTAGCCCAGCGCCCGGGACCCGCAGGCGTTGTTGCCGATCATCCCGCCGATCGTGCAGCGGTTGTGCGTGCTGGGGTCCGGGCCGAACCGCAGCCCGTGCGGGCGCGCGGCGGTCTGCAGCGCGGCCTGGACCACGCCGGGGTCCACCGTCGCCGTCCGGGCCTCCGGGTCGATCGCGTGCACCCGCGACAGGTACCGGCTGGTGTCCAGCACGACGCCGGTGCCCACGGCGTTGCCCGCGATCGACGTGCCCGCGCCGCGGGCGGTCAGCGGCACCCCGAGCGAGCGGCACACCTCGAGCGCCGCCACGATCTCGTCGGGGTGCTGCGGCCGCACCACGGCCCGGGGGAGGACGCGGTACAGCGACGCGTCGGAGGAGTAGAGGGCGCGGGCCAGCCCCGAGTCGTCGACGTCGCCGATGCCGGCGCGCCGCAGCGCGGCCACCACCGACCGGCCGTCGTCGGTGCCCGTCGTCGTGGGGGCCGGTGCGCTCATGGTGCCGAGTCTCGCTCCCGCGTCCGGGGCGGGCGCGTCCACCCCCCTCCCGGCACCCGGGGACGGCCGTGGCCGGGCACCCGGGGGTGCCCGGCCAC
>NZ_JBJHAT010000024.1:0-71502 GCF_054051175.1 Blastococcus sp. SYSU DS0753
CTGTTGATCGAGAGAGGGTCGCCGGAACCCCCCCCGCCCCCAACACCCCCCCCCCCCCCCCCCCCCCCCCCCCCCCCCCCCCCCCCCCCCCCCCCCCCCCCCCCCCCCGGGCCGGGGAGGCGCCGAACAGGCAGTCGGTGAGCTGCTCCTCGGTCAGCCGGACCTCGGAGAGGGCGCGCTCGTAGTCGGCGAGCTCGCGCACCAGCCCGACCACGGCGGGGACGTCGTCGGGCCGGATCGGCCGCACGCTCACGACAGGACCTCCTTGAGCCGTCCGGGCACCAGCCGGCCCAGCGGGGAGAGCACCGGGACGAGGACCGGGGCCAGCAGGTAGCCGTAGGCCAGCACGCACCCGGTGACGACGGGGAACAGCGCGAAACCGATCACCAGCAGCACAGCCGTGGCGACCAGCCCGTAGGGGCGACCGCTCTTGGGGCTGACCAGCGAGCGGAAGGACCGGAACCGGATGTTGGTCACCATCAGCACGGCCGGGACCGCGACCACCAGCAGCACCCAGAGCCGGTCGCGGCCCTGCATGTCGTCGCCGAACGCGAACACCGACGCGAGCACGACACCGGCCGCACCGGGGCTGGGCATGCCGATGAAGTACCGCTTGTCCGCCGTCGGGTCGATGGTGGTGTTGAAGCGGGCGAGCCGAATGGCCGCGCACGCCACCCAGAGGAAGCAGACCACCCAGCCCACCGGGTCCCACTCGTCGCGGCCCTCGGAGAACAGCGTGAACGCCAGCAGCGCCGGTGCCAGGCCGAAGGAGACCAGGTCGGCCAGCGAGTCGAACTGCAGGCCGAAGGGCGTCACCGCGCCCACCAGCCGGGCGACGGCGCCGTCGGTGATGTCGAACAGCACCGAGAGCCCGATCAGGACGGCGGCGAGGGTGTACTGGCCCCGGATGGAGACCAGGATCGCGCCGAAGCCGCACAGCATGTTGCCGAGGGTGAACAGGCTGGGCAGCGTGGCCAGGGCGCGGCGCCGGCTTCCCCGCACGGATCCGCGGACGAACTCGACGGTGGCCGTGCGACGGGTCTGCGGACGGCGCTCACCGGACGCGGAGCTGGGCACGCCGATGCCCTCAGCCGGCCGAGGGCCAGCGGGCGATGACGGTCTCGCCGCCGCGCACGCGCTGCCCCTTGGTCACGGTGAGGGTGCACTCGCGCGGCACGAAGACGTCCATGCGGGAGCCGAACTTCATCAGCCCCATGCGTTCCCCCGTCGCCAGCGTGCGGCCCGGCCCGGTGCGGGTGACGATCCGGCGCGCCAGCACCCCGACGATCTGGCGGAAGACGACCGTGCGGTCGCCGTCCCGGAGCCGCAGCTCGCTGCGCTCGTTGCGGTGCGCCGATTCCTTGCGGTAGGCCGCCAGGAAGCTGCCCCTGCGGTAGGAGCTCTCCACGACCTCGCCGCGGTAGGGGGAGCGGTTCACGTGCACGTCGACCACCGACAGGAAGACGCTGATCTGCTGCCAGCCGCCCTCGGGGGCGTCGTCGGGCGCCACCCCTTCCTGGGGCTCGCCGGCGACCATGACCACGCCGTCGGCGGGGGAGAGGACGTCGTCCGGATCGGCCGGCACGGTGTCGCACCGCCGGTCGGGATCCCGGAAGAACAGGGCCATGTAGGCCGAGAGGGCCAGAAACGGCCAGACGGCCCACCGGCGTCCGGCCACGCCGAGGC
Organism: Blastococcus sp. SYSU DS0753; assembly: GCF_054051175.1. Classification (NCBI taxonomy): domain Bacteria; kingdom Bacillati; phylum Actinomycetota; class Actinomycetes; order Geodermatophilales; family Geodermatophilaceae; genus Blastococcus; species Blastococcus sp. SYSU DS0753. Next base: position 1,687 of record NZ_JBJHAT010000024.1, read on the forward strand.
CGGCCGCGGGAAGGAGGGGTCCGGTGATGAAAGGCCACCCGGCCCGGTCGATGCGCATCGTCCTCAGACCGTACCGGCCCCGGCCCGGGATGGTCCGGACGCCGGGTTCAGGCAGGGGGCGAGGTGATGTCAGGGTCGGCCCCCTGCTCGGTGGTGCGCGACCGGGGCGGCCCGCCGTACCAGTCGAGGCAGATCATCGTGGCGTCGTCGCGGAGGTCCCCGCCGGTCTCCTTGAGCACGGCCCGGCCGAGGGCGCGGACCACCTCACGCGGGTGCAGGTCGGCCGTGTCGGCGAGAGCCCTGGCGACGTCCAGGTCGACGGCGTTGCGCTCCTGCATGCCGTCGGTCAGGAAGACGATCCGGTCCCCGGGCTCGAGCGGGAAGGGCTGGACGCCGAAGGACTTGCCGGGCACGACGCCGAACGGCGGTTCGACCCGTAGTTCGATCTCCTCCACCCGGCCGTCGCGCAGCCGCAGTGGGAGGACGTGCCCGGCGTTGACGACGGTCGCGGTGCCGGCGTGCAGATCCACCTCCACCAGCTGCCCGGTGACGAACTGCCCGGCGTCCGCGTTCTCCGCCAGGGAGTCGTTGGCGTACCTGGCCTGTTCGGCGAGGTCGAGGCCGCGGCGTCGGCCGTTGCGCAGGGCGCCGACCAGGAGTGTGGCCAGCAGGGCTGCCGAGACCTGGTGGCCGACGGCGTCGGTGATCGACAGCTGGAGGCGGTCGCGGTCGAGCGTGTAGTCGAAGGTGTCCCCACCGACCGAGCTGGCCGGCTCCAACCAGCCGGCGAGGGTGAACTGGCCGGCCTCGCACGTGTAGGACGCCGGCAGCAGTCGGCGCTGGATCTCCGCCGCCAGCGCGAACGGCGTCGTGCGCTGGCCCCACTCGAAGACGTCGGTGTGCCTGCGGGCGGCGATGACGACGTAGGCGAGCGCGTGCGCCGCGTTGCGGACGTCGGCCATCTCCTTCTGGGAGGGGTATCGGGCCAGCTCTATCTCGATCACGCCGATCGCGTCGCCCCGGTCGGTGACCGGCACGACCATCACCGCCCCGCCGGCGGACTCCCGGACGTCGGCCTCCTGCGTCCGCAGCACCTGCTCGTAGACCGTGCCGTCCAGCGGCAGCGTCTCGGCCTGCTCGGCCCCGCGCTCGCGCGCGCCCTCGACGGGCACGGCGGATGTCAGCCTGACGACGGCCCGGCCGGTGAAATCGGCGATCAGCAGGGTCACCCTGCGGGCCTCGACCATTGCGCCCAGGGCGTCCGTCACGGCCTCCACCGCCTCGATGGGCGGCGCGGCCTCGACCTTCTCCAGGAGGGCCCCGACGTCGATCACGAAGTCCTCCGAATCACGCATGGGCAAACCCTAGGCGCAGGCCCGGCGCCGCCAGGCCCGAAGGGCTGCACGAGACGTGGCTGCCGGGCCGCCCACGTGGGCGGCCCGGCAGCCGAGGGGTCCTGCGGGAGGCTCAGGCAGCGGCCTTGGTCTCCCAGAAGATCTTGTCGATCTCCGCGATGTAGTCGAGCAGCTTCTGGCCCTCGGCGGGGTCCATGCTGCCCTTGCCGCCGGCCGCACCTGCCTGCTTCGTGGCCTTGTTGAACAGCTCGTGCAGGTGCGGGTACTTCTCGAAGTGCGGCGGCTTGAAGTAGTCGGTCCACAGCACCCACAGGTGGTGCTTGACCAGGTCGGCCCGCTGCTCCTTGATCATGATCGCGCGGGTCCGGTAGACCGGGTCCTCGTTGCTCTGGTACTTCTCCTGGATGGCCTTGACCGATTCCGCCTCGATGCGGGCCTGGGCCGGGTCGTACACGCCGCAGGGGAGGTCGCAGTGCGCGGTGGCCTCCACGGCGGAGAACATGCGGAACAGACGCATGAGAGATGCCTCCGGGTTCGTGGGGTTGGATCTTCTGCGACCCTACCCCCGGTGATCAGCGCGAACACGTCGGGCGGTCGCGGTCCGGAGGGCGTTCCCGGGCTGCCGGCGCGCTGGGTGCTGGCCCGGGTGACCGGCCCGTCGATGTCACCCACCGTCCGGCACGGGGACCGGCTGGTCGTGCGGCGGCTGCCCGTCGGGTGGCCGGTCCGCCCCGGTGACGTCGTGCTGGCCCGCTTCCCGGCCCGACCGGAGCTGCTGGTGGTCAAGCGGGTGCGCCGCGCCGTCGACGGCGGGTGCTGGGTCGAGGGGGACAACCCGTTCCTGACCGACGACAGCCGGTCCTTCGGTGTCGCCGTCGCCGTCGGCCGCGTCGTGGGCCGGCTCTGGCCGCGCCCCGGCCGGCTCCCGGACGCCCCTCCGCCGGGTCCGCTCTCAGACCTCGCGTAGCTGGGCGTACCGCGCGGCGCACTCGGCCATGGTCGGCAGCAACCCCTGCTCGCGCGCCTCGGCGAGGGTGGGCGCGTTCCGGTCCTTGGCCGACAGCTGGAGCTCGAGGCCCGACGGCCAGGGCAGGTCCAGGTCGGGGTCCAGGGGGGAGATGCCGAACTCCCGGCCCGGGTCGTAGGCGGAGGAGACCAGGTAGGTGACCGAGCTGCGGTCGGCGAGGGCGACGAACGCGTGGCCCAGCCCCTCGGCCAGGTAGACCGCGCGCGGCTGCTCGCTGTCCAGCAGCACCGCGTCGTGCACGCCGAAGGTGGGGGAGTCGACGCGCACGTCGACGACGACGTCGAGCACCCGGCCGGAGGGGCAGTAGACGTACTTGGCCTGACCGGGGGGCACCAGGGCGAAGTGCACGCCGCGCAGGGCGCCCGCGCTGGAGACGCTGTGGTTGGCCTGCGCCAGGGTCAGCGGGTGTCCCAATGTCTGGGACAGCAGGTCGGCGCGATACCACTCGGTGAAACTGCCCCGCGTGTCCCCGTGCGGCGTCAGATCGATGACGTAACTGTCGGGCACGGCGAGCTCGCTGATCTCCACGTGCGCACCGTAGCGACAGGGCGGCCTCCGGCCGTGGTTACGCTGCTGTGCCCATGAGCGGAAATCCGGCCTCCGGGGACCACGTCGGCACCGACCGCTTCGCCGCCGATCCGGCGTTCGCGGTGCACGAGGGCGGGAAGCTCTCCGTGTCCTCCACCCGCTCGATCGGCTCCATCGCCGACCTCGCCCTCACGTACACGCCGGGCGTCGCCCGGGTGTCCAGCGCGATCGCCGCCGAGCCGGAGCTGGCCCGCCGGTTCACCTGGGCGCCCCGTGTCGTCGCGGTGGTCTCCGACGGCACCGCCGTCCTCGGGCTCGGCGACATCGGCCCGGCCGCGTCCCTGCCGGTGATGGAGGGCAAGGCCTGCCTGTTCAGCGAGTTCGCCGGTCTCTCCTCGGTGCCGATCGTCCTCTCCACGACCGACGTCGACGAGATCGTCGAGACGGTCGCCGCCATCGCGCCGTCGTTCGGCGGGATCAACCTCGAGGACATCAGCGCCCCCCGCTGCTTCGAGATCGAGGCCCGGCTGCGCGAGCGCCTGGACATCCCCGTCATGCACGACGACCAGCACGGCACGGCGATCGTCGTGCTCGCCGCGCTGCGCAACGCCGCGGCGGTGGTCGGCCGGGAACTGGGGGACCTGCGGGTCGTCGTCTCGGGCGCCGGCGCCGCCGGCGTCGCCTGCACCAAGATCCTGCTCGAGGCGGGGGTGGGAGAGATCGCCGTGGCCGACTCGCGCGGCGTCCTGCACCTCGGCCGCGACGGGCTGACCGGCACCAAGCGGTGGCTCGCCGAGAACACCAACCCGTCGGGGTTCGCCGGCTCCATGGTCTCGGCGCTGCGCGGGGCCGACGTCTACCTGGGGGTCTCCGGGGGCTCGGTCCCCGAGGAGGCGATCGCGTCGATGGCGGAGAACTGCATCGTGTTCTCCCTGGCCAACCCGACGCCCGAGGTGGATCCGCAGATGGCCGCCAAGTACGCCGCCGTCGTCGCCACCGGCCGCAGCGACCTGCCGAACCAGATCAACAACGTGCTCGCCTTCCCGGGGGTCTTCCGCGGCGCGATCGACGCCGGCGCGACCAGCATCACCGAGGAGATGAAGCTCGCGGCCGCCACGGCCATCGCCGGCGTCGTCGGTGCCGACCTGCGGCCCGACTACATCGTGCCCAGCCCGCTGGACCGCCGGGTCGCGACCGCCGTCGCCGAGGCCGTGGCGGCCTGTGCGCGCGACCAGGGCGTCACCCGCTGATGGAGGACCTCGTCCTCCCCGCCCTTCGCACGCTCAGGGCGGGCCCCGGGACGGGGCCGGAAGGACATCAGGGCCGGTAGACCCGGCCGAGGACGCCGGCCAGCAGCCGCTCGGCGACCGGTCGGGGCAGCGCCGCGACCAGGGCGTGCACCGGGGCCATGCGCTCGGGGAGCGAGCCGCCGGAGATCCCGGCCAGCTCGAGCAACGCCTCCACCTCGGCCACGGTCAGCGCCGCGGGGTCGATCGTGGCGGCCGCCGCCACCAGCTCGGGATCGGGCACGGGGCGGGGGAGCGCGGCGGCCGCCCGTGCCGCGTCGCGGAGATCGGCCAGCAGGGCCGTCACCCGGTCGGCGGTGGCCGCCGTGACGGTGAGGTGCAGGGTGGCCGGGAGGTCCCCACCGTCCTGGGTGAAGGGCGGCTGCGGCTGCAGCAGCCAGCCGCGGGCGGTCATCTCGTCGGCGAGGTTCAGGACGTCCACGCCGTCCGGGCCGTCCGCGGCCAGCGCCACGAGCGTGGTGGCGGGGCGCCCGACCACGCGCACCCCGGGGATGTCGCCCACGCCCTCGACCAGGGCGCACGTGGCCCGGCGCGCGCGGGCGGCGAGCTCCCGGTAGCCGTCGTCGCCCAGCCACCGGTGCACCGCCCAGGCGGCCGCCATGGCCCCGGCCGGGCGGGTGCCGGCCAGGGTCGGGTTGACCACCGGGTAGCCCGGCCAGCCGGCGGTGGTGAACCAGTGCGCGTGCCGGAGCTCGGGGGTGGCGGTCAGCAGCACCGAGACGCCCTTGGGCGCGTAGCCGTACTTGTGCAGGTCCACCGACAGCGACGTCACCCCCGGTACCGACAGGTCGAAGGGCTCCGGGACGTCGTCCAGGAAGGGCAGCACCCAGCCGCCGATGCAGGCGTCCACGTGGCAGGGCACCCCGGCGCCGGCCGCGAGCCCGGCGATCTCCCCCACGGGGTCGAGCACTCCGTGCGGGTAGGACGGCGCGCTGACGACCGCCAGCACGGTGCGCTCGTCCAGCTGCCGCACCACCGCCGACGGGTCGGCGCGGCAGGTCTCCGCGTCGACCGGGATGTCGACGACCTCCACCCCGAACAGGTGCGCGGCCTTGCGGAAGGCCGCGTGGGCGGTGACCGGCAGGAGCAGCCGGGGCCGTCCGGCCCCGCCCCGCGCCCGCCACTGCTCGCGCGCGGCGAGGACGGCGAGCTCGCAGCTCTCGGTGCCGCCGCTGGTCAGCGTCCCCACGGCATCAGGCCCGCCGCCGAGCAGTCCGAGCGCGGCGCCGACCAGGTCGTTCTCGATGCGGGCCACGCTGGGGAAGGCGGTCGGGTCCAGCGCGTTCGTCCACTGGAACGCCGCCTGGGCGGCCGCCGCCAGCTCCTCGACCTCGGCCCGGCCGGAGTCGTAGACGTAGGCCATGGTGGCGCCCCCGTGGGTGGGCACGTCGCCGGCCTGCAACGCGGTCAGTTCGGCGAGCACGTCCTGCGGGTTCACGCGGGGACCTCCTGGGCGGTCGCGGGGGTGAGGCGGTAGCGGGCGAGCACGGGCAGGCTGGCCAGGACGAGCACGGCGGGCAGCACGCTGAAGCCGAGCCGGACGGCGGTGAGCGCGGTCGAGGACTGGGTCACCGTCTCCCCACCGGTGGAGGAGACGTAGCCGGCCAGCGCGAGCAGTCCGCCGAGCAGCCCCGGGCCGATCGCGAGCCCGAGGGTCTCGGCCGCCGTCCAGACCCCGGTGAACACGCCGGCCCGTCGCCGGCCGGACGCCGCCTCGTCGGCGGCGATGACGTCGGGCAGCATGGCGAGCGGGAACATCTGCATGCCGGCGTAGCCGATCCCCACGAGGACGACGAGGGCCAGCACCAGCCCGGTCCCGCCCGCGTCGCCCACCGCCAGGCCCGCCGCCGCGGCCGCGAAGAGAGTGGCCGAGGAGAGCAGCCCGGCGCGCTTGCCCACGGTGCGGCTGACCCGCAGCCACAGCGGCATGACGAGGATCGCCGGGCCCACCAGCGCGGCGAACAGCAGCGATCCGGCGGCCGGGTCGCCGAGGACCTGGCGCGAGTAGTACGGCACCCCGGCCAGCATCACGCCGATCCCCAGCGCCTGGACGACGAACCCGGTGAGCAGCACCCGGAACGGCCGGGACCGCCACGCCAGCGCCAGCGCGGCGCCCAGCCGCTCCTCGCTGCGCACCTGGGTGAGCGTCGGCGCCCGCCGGGTCCCGGCGACCGCGCCCAGCATGCCGACCGCCAGCAGCACGGCCACGAAGACCGCCATCGCCAGGTGACCGCCGCGCCCGCCGCCGGCCAGGTCGACGACGGCGGGCGCCCCGGCGCCGGCGAGCAGGATGCCGACGGCGAGCGCCGCCACGCGCCACGACATCAGGGTGGCCCGCTCACCCGGGTCGTCGGTGATCTCCGCCGGCTGGGCGACGTAGGGCACCTGGAACAGCCCGTAGGCGGTGGCCGCCAGCAGGAAGGTCACCGCGACCCAGGTGGCGGCCACCCAGGGCGGGGCGCCGGGGCCGGCGAACACGAGCACGAACAGCGGGGGCAGGGTGACCCCGCCGGCCAGCATCCACGGCCGGCGGGGCCCCCAGCCGCTCACCGTGCGGTCCGACCGGCTGCCGATCCACGGGTTGAGCCAGACGTCCCACGCCTTGGGCAGGAACACCACCAGACCCGCGACCCCGGCGGCCACGCCCAGCACGTCGGTCAGGTAGTACAGGAGCAGCAGCCCCGGCACCGTGCCGAACGCCGCCGTCCCGATCGAGCCCAGCGCGTACCCGAGGTGGACGCCCCGGTCGAGCCGGGGACCAGGTGAGACGGCCGTCACAAGTGCTGCACGGTAGCGGCTCAGTCGCCCTTCACGTTCACCAGCTGGCGCAGCGTGTGGCGCACCTCCACCAGGTCGGCCGCGTCGGCCATGACGACGTCCACGTCCTTGTAGGCGGCGGGGATCTCGTCGAGGAACGCGTCGCTGTGCCGCCACTCGATGCCGCGCATCGACTCCTCCAGCTGCGCCCGGGTGAACGTCTTGCGCGCCTTCGTGCGCGAGAACACCCGGCCGGCGCCGTGCGGCGAGCTGTTCAGCGACTCCGGGTTGCCCAGGCCGGTGACGACGTAGCTCGCCGTCCCCATCGAGCCGGGGATGAGCCCCGCCTGCCCCTTCTCCGCCTGGATCGCGCCCTTCCGCGACACCCACAGCTGCTCGCCGAAGTGCTTCTCGTGCTGGCTGAAGTTGTGGTGGCAGTTGATCCGCTCGAGCTCCGGCGTGCTGTCGGCCCGCATGTGCCGGGCCAGGCAGTCGGCGACCCGGTCCATCATCTCCTCGCGGTTGAGCAGCGCGAAGTGCTGCGCCCAGCGCAGCTCGGCGACGTACCGGTCGAACTCCGGAGTGCCCTCGTCGAGCCAGGCGAGGTCGCGGTCGGGCAGGTCCAGGCCGTCCCGCCGGGCCCGCTCCTGGGCGATCGCGATGTGCTTCTGGGCGATCTTGTTGCCCACTCCGCGGCTGCCCGAGTGCAGGAACAGCCAGACGCGGTCGCGCTCGTCGGCGGTCACCTCGATGAAGTGGTTGCCGGAACCGAGGCTGCCCAGCTGCATCGCCCAGTTCGGCGCCGTCGTCGTGACCGAGGCCAGCACGCGGTCGCCGAGCTCCTCGGCCTTCGCCTCCAGCTCCTCCACCCGCCGCCGGGCGGTCGCGGTGAGCTTCTTGTTGTACCGGCCCGCCGACAGCGGGACCGCCCGCTCGATGTCCCCGCGCAGCGGCGCCAGGGGGCCACGTGCCCGCACCTCGTCCACCGACCAGGGTGTGCGGACGGCGATCATGCCGCAGCCGATGTCGACGCCGACCGCCGCCGGGATGATCGCCGCGCGCGTCGGCAGCACCGACCCCACGGTCGCGCCCTTGCCGAGGTGCGCGTCGGGCATGAGCGCCACGTGGGGGTCGACGATGTCGAGGGAGGCGGTGCGCTCGGCCTGCCGGCGGGTCTCGTCGTCGAGGATGCTCGCCCAGTTCAGGAGCTTGTCGGACAGTCTTTCCACCCCTGGAGTCTGCGGGTCCCGGCCGATCACGGCGAGCGGTTTGTCCCAGGGGCCGATCGTGGGTACCGAACCGCGCATGGGAACCAGCAGGGCGGCCGTCGCCGCCTCGGGTCAGTGGGTCGATCCCGACGACGGGATCCGGTACCCCGCCGGGGAGGTGCACGCCTGGGAACGCGGGCGCAACGAGACCTCCTGCGGGCTGTCGCTGCACCGCTCGCGGCTCACCCGCTTCCCGCACGTCGGCTGGCCGGACGTGCAGCCGGAGTCGGGCCGGCACGCCGAGGAGGTGCAGGAGGTCTGCCGCCGCTGCCGGGCCGCCCAGGGAGCCCGGCGGGACGACCGAGGGTGGACGCGCACCAACCCCCGCCCGTGAGCTGTGCCCAGCCGGTGCCGAGTTCGACAGCACGGTGTGCTGCGCCGTCCGCACGCCCTGACCCCCGCTGACAGCGTCGCCAGGTCAACGTGAGCGCTTGGCGGCCCTGCGTTCGGCCTTGCGTTCGGCCTTGAGTCGGGCCTTCCGCGCGCGGGCCTCGACGGCCTGGCGGGTGGTGCGGCCGTCCCTGCGGCCGAGCAACCAGCCCAGCAGTCGCGCGAGGGCCAGGTCGGGTCCGGCGTGGTTGCCCGGGGTGCCCTGGGACTGCTCGCCGAGGAAGTTCGGGTCCGGGGCGTGCCAGGGGTCGTGGCGGGGATCGGGACGAGGCATCGCGGACCTCCGGGTGTGGTGACGTCGACGGTGGGGCGCCAGTCGCTGCCCGGGGCGCCCGGCTCGGCGGGGAGCTGCGGAGTGTTCCCGCAGATGGCGAGGTGCTCGGCCTCGGCGAGCGCGCAGCCGGCGGACGGCTCCGGTGCCGGCGTCCGGCGCCGGTCCGGCCCGATGGCCCCGCTCGGACCTCCGCACACCTGGCGCACCGTGCTGCCGAACTCAGCCGGCGGTGAGCAGTCGGTCGACGGCCAGGTGCAGCTCGGTGTTCGTGTAGGCGAGCACGACGGTGGCGACGACGAACAGCGGCACCAGGGCCACCCGCTCCACGGTCGCGCCGGTGCGGATGGGGGAGAGCGCGAGCCGCTTGCGCTTCCCCAGCCAGAGCAGCGGCACCGGCACCCCGGCGGTGGTGATCGCGTCGCCGGCGATGTGGGTGAGCACACCGGCCGCGACCGCCCAGGGCAGCCAGGACGGGGAGGTCGTGTGGTCCAGCAGCAGCCAGGCGCCGCCCCACGACAGCACCAGGTTGCCCAGGATCGTGGTCTCGGTGCGACCGGGGATGACGAAGTGCAGGGCGCGCAGCGCCAGCCCGATGGCCAGCGCGAGCAGCAGCAGGCTGGACCAGAACGCGCCGGAGGCCGCCATGGCCAGCGCTCCGAAGGCGATCGGGGCGAGGACGGCGTCGTGGGTGCCCCAGCGGTGCCCGCCGGACAGCGCCCCGATCGCGCCCGCGGGCACGTCGGTGACCGGGCCCCACATGTCCGAGACGGTGGAGTTGCGGTGGTCGAGGTCGGGCAGCATCGCGAAGCCGCCGACGGCGGCGACCCAGGCCGCCTGGCCGACCGCTCCCTGCACGGGGGCCCACGGCAGGGTGGCGGCGCCTGCGGCCAGGCCGGAGAGCGCGTGGGAGTGACCGAGCACGTGCCCAGCGTGCCGCCGCGCCGAGCCGCGGCCGGGCAGGCGCTGCGGCGTGTCCCCGTCGATCAGTCGTCGAGCAGGTGGCGCAGCAGCCGCTCGGGCGCGGCGAAGAAGGTCTGCCAGTCGCGCACCAGGTCCAGCTCGGCCCACGGGCGCTCGGCGAACCCCGTCTCGTCCAGCTCGTAGACGCGGGCGCCCGGGAGCGCGGCCAGCACGGGGGAGTGGGTGGCCAGCAGCACCTGGGATCCGGTGCCGGCGACGCCGTGCAGCAGCGCCATCAGCCGGAGCGACGACCGGAACGACAGCGCCGACTCCGGCTCGTCGAGCACCCACAGCCCGCGCTCGAGGGTCCGGGACTCGAGGAAGGCCAGGAAGCCCTCGCCGTGGGAGCGCGCGTTGAGCGGCACGCCGTCGAAGGCGCGGGTGGCCGGGGAGGCGTCCATCCCGGCGAAGTGGTCGTGCATGGCCTCCGCCCGGAGCCAGACGCCTCCCTGCGGCCGTGGGCGCTGGCCGTCGAGCAGCAGGTCACGGTGCAGCTCCGAGTCGTCCACGGCCGGGGCCAACGGCCCCCAGTGCTTCACCTGCGCGGTGAGCGACGCGCCCCACGCACGGGCGACCGCCTCCAGCAGCGTGGACTTGCCGCTGCCGTTCTCCCCGACGACCACCGTCAGCGGAGCGAGCTCCATCCCGCCGGAGCGCAGCTGGGCGACGCCCGGCAGGTCCCAGAACCAGGCGTCGGGATCGGCGACGTCGGCCCGGACACGCACCCGCGACAGCGGGAGATCCGCGCCCGCGGCGGGGCCGGTCACTCGTCGAGGTCGTCGTCGTCCGTGCCGCCGCGGGCCAGCCAGGTGGCCAGCCGCTCCACGGGCACCTCGAAGTCGGGGTGCTGGTCGACGAACGCCTGCATCTGGTCGGCCAGCCAGGCCAGGGTCACCTGCTCCTCGCCGCGCCGTCCGGCCAGCTCCTCCAGGCCCCGATCGGTGAAGTACATGCCCCAGAACCTACGACGCCCGGTCCCCGAGCGGATCGGGGACCGGGCGTCGCACGGTCCGGTGCCGGCTCAGCCGGCCAGGTCAGCCGGCGAAGGCCTCGGCGACCAGCTTGCGCTGCTCGACCTCGTGCACCTTCGCCGAACCGACCGCCGGGCTGGCCGACGCCCGGCGGCTGACCCGACGCAGCTTCCGCCCCTCCGGCAGCTCCTCGGGCAGGTTGACGGCCATGAACTGCCAGGCGCCCATGTTCGCCGGCTCCTCCTGCACCCACACCACGTCGGTGGCGTTCGGGTAGCGCTCCAGCTCGGTGCGGATCTGCTCGGCCGGCAGCGGGTACAGCTGCTCGACCCGCACGATCGCGGTGTCGGCGCGGCCGTCGGACTCCCGCTGTGCCATGAGGTCGTAGGCGACCTTGCCGCTGCAGAGGAGCACGCGCTTCACCGCGCCGGCGTCCAGGGCCTCCCCGCCGACCCCCGTGTCGGGCAGCACCGGGCGGAAGTTCTGCTCGGTGAAGTCCGCGACCGGGCTGACCGCCGCCTTCGCCCGCAGCAGCGACTTCGGCGTGAAGACGACCAGCGGCCGGTGCACGTCCGACAGCGCCTGACGGCGGAGCAGGTGGAAGTAGTTGCCGGGGGTCGTGCAGTTGGCGACGGTCATGTTGTTCTCCGCCGACAGCTGCAGGAACCGCTCGATGCGGCCGCTGGAGTGGTCGGGACCCTGACCCTCCATGCCGTGCGGCAGCAGGAGGACGACGCCGGAGCGCTGGCCCCACTTGGCCTCGCCGGAGCTGATGAACTCGTCGATGACCATCTGGGCGCCGTCGACGAAGTCGCCGAACTGGGCCTCCCAGAGCACCAGTGCCTTGGTGTTGGCCACCGAGTAGCCGTACTCGAAGCCGAGCGCCGCGTACTCGCTCAGCAGCGAGTCGTAGACGAAGAACTTCGCCTGGTCCTCGGTCAGGTTGGCCAGGGGGGTGTACTCCGCGCCGTTCTCCCGGTCGATGAGCACCGAGTGGCGCTGCACGAAGGTGCCGCGGCGGGAGTCCTGCCCGGCCAGCCGGACGGGCACGCCCTCCATCAGCAGCGAGCCGAACGCCAGCAGCTCGCCCATGGCCCAGTCGATGCCGCCCTCGCTGGCCATCGCGGCCCGCTTCTCCAGCATCTTCTGCAGCTTCGGGTGCGGCGTGAAGTCCGGCGGGAAGGAGACGTGCGCGTCACCGATGGTCTTGAGGACCTCCTGCGTGACGGCCGTCTGCACCGTGGACTCCTGCGGCGTGCGCGGGTCCATCACCGGCTCGGGCTTGGAGGAGTCCTGCGCGTCGTGGGTCTCGGCGAAGGCGCGCTCCAGCTGGCCGCGGTAGTCCTTGAGGGCCTCCTCGGCCTCCTCGAGCGTGATGTCGCCGCGACCGACCAGCGCCTCGGTGTAGAGCTTCCGGACCGAGCGCTTGCGGTCGATGATGTCGTACATCTGCGGCTGGGTCATCGAGGGGTCGTCACCCTCGTTGTGCCCGCGCCGGCGGTAGCAGACGAGGTCGATGACGACGTCCTTCTTGAACTGCTGCCGGTACTCGACCGCAAGCCGGGCCACCCGCACGCAGGCCTCGGGGTCGTCCCCGTTCACGTGGAAGATCGGGGCGTTGACCATCCGCGCGACGTCGGTCGAGTAGAGCGTCGAGCGCGCCGAGCCGGGGCTGGTGGTGAAGCCGACCTGGTTGTTGATGACGACGTGCACGGTGCCGCCGGTGCGGTAGCCGCGGAGCTGGGAGAGGTTCAGCGTCTCCTGGACCACGCCCTGGCCGGCGAACGCGGAGTCGCCGTGCAGCAGGAGCGGCAGGACCGTGAAGCCCTGCTCGCCCTTGTCGATCATGTCCTGCTTCGCGCGGACGATGCCCTCGAGGACGGGGTTGACCGTCTCCAGGTGGGACGGGTTGCTGGCCAGCGAGACGGCGATCTCGGCGTCGGTGCGGAACGGGTTGCGGAACGTCCCGGTGGCGCCGAGGTGGTACTTCACGTCGCCGGAGCCCTGGACCGTGCCCGGGTCGATGTTGCCCTCGAACTCACCGAAGATCTTGGCGTAGCTCTTGCCGAGCACGTTGGCCAGGACGTTGAGCCGGCCGCGGTGGGCCATGCCGATCGCGACCTCGTCGAGCCCGTGGTCGGTGCCGGCGATGAGCACCTCGTCGAGGATCGGGATGACCGACTCCCCGCCCTCCAGGCTGAACCGCTTCTGCCCGACGTACTTCGTCTGCAGGAAGGTCTCGAACGCCTCGGCGGCGTTCAGCCGGCCGAGCACGTGCTTCTGCTTCTCGCGGTCGGGCTGCTCGTGCTTGATCTCGATCCGCTGCTGGAGCCACTCGCGCTCCTCGGGATCGGTGATGTGCATGTACTCCACGCCGACCGTGCGGCAGTAGGAGTTGCGCAGCACGCCGAGGATGTCCCGCAGCGGCATGAGCCGCTCACCGGCGAAACCGCCGACCGGGAACGTCCGGTCCAGGTCCCACAGGGTGAGACCGTGCTGGAGGATGTCGAGGTCGGGGTGGGTGCGGACCTTGAACTCGAGCGGGTCGGTGTCGGCCATGAGGTGGCCGTTGCGCCGGTAGGACTCGATGACCTCGATGACCCGGGCTTCCTTGTCGATCTGCCCCTCGCGCGTGACCCGCACGTCCGGCATCCAGCGCACCGGCTCGTAGGGGATCCGCAGCGAGCGGAAGACCTCGTCGTAGAAGCCGTCCTCACCCAGCAGCAGCGAGTGCAGCTTGCGCAGGAAGTCGCCGGACTCCGCGCCCTGGATGATCCGGTGGTCGTAGGTCGAGGTGAGCGTGATGATCTTCGAGACGCCCATGTCCGTGAGCACCTCGGGGCTCATCCCCTGGAACTCGGCGGGGTACTCCATGGCCCCCACGCCGATGATCGCGCCCTGCCCGGCGGTCAGCCGCGGCACCGAGTGGTTGGTGCCGATCGTGCCCGGGTTGGTCAGGCTGATGGTGGTGCCGGAGAAGTCCTCCATCGTCAGCTTGTTGTTCCGGGCGCGCCGGATGATGTCCTCGTAGGCGGCCCAGAAGGCGGCGAAGTCCATCTCCTCGGCGGCCTTGATCGACGCCACCACCAGGGACCGCGAGCCGTCGGGCTTGGGCAGGTCGATGGCGAGCCCGAAGTTGACGTGCTCGGGCGCCACCAGCACCGGCTTGCCGTCGACCTCGGCGAAGGCGCTGTTCATGTTCGGGAACGCGTCGAGCGCCCGGATCAGCGCGTAGCCGATCAGGTGCGTGAAGGAGACCTTGCCCCCGCGTGCGCGGGCCAGGTGGTTGTTGATGACGATGCGGTTGTCGACCAGCAGCTTCGCCGGGACCGCGCGCACGCTCGTCGCCGTCGGCACGGTCAGCGAGGCGTTCATGTTCTTGACCACCGCGGCGGCAGCGCCGCGCAGCGGGGACTGCTTGCCGTCGCCGGCCGACGGCTTGGGCGCCGGCTTGGCGGCGGGGGCGGCCTTCTCCGCGGGGGCGGCCTTCTGCGCGGGGGCGGCGGGCTTCGGGTTGCTCTTCTGCACGGGTGCGCTCCCGGTCGGCTCGGACCCGGCGGCCGGGCGCTGGACGTCCGGCGCTGCCGCGCCGGCGGGCTCCGGCGCCGCGCTGGGCGCCGGAGCGGACTGCGGCGGGGACGCCGGTGCGGGGGTGCCCTTGGCGGGCGGCGCCTGCTCGCGGTCACCGCCACCGACGGGGCTGCCCGGCCGGTAGTCGGCGAAGAACTCGTGCCACGCCTGATCGACGCTGGACGGGTCGGCGAGGAACTGCTGGTACATCTCCTCGACCAGCCACTCGTTGGTGCCGAAACCGGCGACCGGGGACGAGGTGGACGACGGGCGGGATGAGTTCACGCTTGACACGGGGTCGAGTGCCTTCTTCGTCTTGGGGCTGCGTCTGAGGGGCGTCGCTGGACCGGGTGTCGAGTCTACGCCCGTGCCGGGTCGCCGACCCGGCACGGAGCGGGGACCGCGCGCCCGTCCCGCATGGTGGTCAGTGCGTCGCGCCGTGGGCCACGAGCAGTTCGACCAGGGCGTCGTTGCCGCTGGCCTCGTGCTCGTCGGCCCGCCGGTGCCGGGCCGCCGCCACGCGGCTGATGTCCAGCGCGCTGGCACCGTCGTGGGTGGTGGCGTTGACGTCGGCTCCCGCGTCCAGCAGCAGCCGGACGATCTCGGGCACGTCCCCCGTGGCGCCCGCCGCGACCGCCGCGTGCAGCGGCGTGCGGCCGGTGTCGGGATCCCGGCGGTCGACGTCCGCGCCGGCGTCCAGGAGGAGCCGCACCAGCTCCGCGCTGCGGCCGGTGGCGGCCGCGTGCAGCGCGCCGCCATCGGGGTCGGCGCCGCGTGCCAGCAGCAGCCGGGCGGTGCCGGCGGCGCCGCCGAACGCGGCCCACGCGAGCAGGTCGACCCCCGTGGCCGGGTCGGTCAGCGCTGCGCCGCCGTCGAGCTCGGCGGTGAGCCGGTCGACGTCGTCGAGGTAGGCCGCGCTGGGGGCGTCGACCACCGCGCCCAGCTCCACCAGCACCGGGACCAGCCCGGGCGCGTGCTCGAGCGCCAGGTGCAGCGGCGTGCGGTGCTGGTCGGTGCGGGCCGAGAGGTCGGCGCCCGCCCCGGCCAGCACGCGGACGACGTCGACCCGGTCGCAGGCGACCGCCAGGTGCAGCGGGGTCCAGCCGTCCTGGCCGTCGCGCTCGACGGTGCCCTGGACCAGCTGAGGCGACTCGGCGACCGCCGTCCGGACGGCATCTGTCTCCCCGTCGGCGATCAGCCGGCCGAGTCGTTGGACCGTCATGCGAGTGGTCACGCGTTCTCCGTTCTGCGTTCGGGGCTGCTGTTCGACCGGAGCAGGGGTCGTAGGCCTGCCACTGGCGCCTCAGGCGATGTCGCGGCGGACCGCCAGGAAGGTGCCCAGGAACGCCGCCAGGAGACCGTAACCGAGCAGCAGGAGGCCGCCCTGCCACGGCGTCAGCAACTCGGGTGCCTCGAAGTCGGACGTGAGGGCCTGCACCGCCCCGCCGGGCAGCCACTTGTAGGCCGCCTGGATGGCCCCGACGGAGGCCACGATCGGCTCCACGACGTAGAGGTAGACCAGCGCACCGACGATCGCGCCGACCTGGTTGCGCAGCAGCGCGCCGACCCCGACGCCGATCACGGTGAACAGGACCAGCACCAGACCCGACAGGGCGATGGTGCGCAGGTTGTCCCCGGCCAGGGACGGCGTGGCCCCGCGGGCACCCGCGTAGACGACCGCGACCAGGACGTTGACCGCCAGGACCACCAGCGCGAACGGGAGGGCGACGAGCGCGTACGCGAGCAGCTTCGCGCCGACCACCCGGCCGCGGTGCGGGGTCGTCAGGAAGGTGGGGGTCGCGGTGCGGTGCCGGTACTCCTGGGTCATCCCGATGATGCCGAGGATGAGCAGCAGCACGCTGGCGTTGGAGCCGACGGAGAAGATCAGCTCCTCGTAGGCGGGGGTGCCGACCGCCGGCAGTCCCGGCTGGCCCTGCTGCTCCACGCCGGCCAGGGCGGTGAACAGTGCCGTGAAACCGCCGGCCAGGACGCAGGCGCCGATCAGCAGCCCGATCCACACCCGGGTGGTGAAGAGCTTGGTCCACTCGGCGCGGACGAGGTCGGTCATCGGGAGACCTCCGGGGACGTGGCGCCGGCGGCGTACTGCTCCTGGCCGGCCGTGAGCTGGAAGTAGATCTCCTCGAGGCCGCTGGTGCGGGAGCGCAGCTCGTGCAGCTCCACCCCGGCGGCGAAGGCGCGGGCGCCGACCTCGGCGGTGGTCCGGCCGGAGACGGTCAGGGAGTCGCCGTCGAGGGTGACCGGCATGCCCGCGGCGCGCAGCGACTCGGCCAGCCGCGCGATCTCCGGGCTGCGCACCAGCACCGTGCCGCCGCTCTCGGCGCCGGAGCGGAGCTGCTCCATCGAGGCCTCGCGGACCAGCCGGCCGGCGCCGACGATGACGACGCGATCGGCGGTCTGCTCGACCTCGGCGAGGAGGTGGCTGGAGACCAGCACGGTGCGGCCCTGCTCGTGCGCGAGGTGGCGGAGGAAGCCGCGCAGCCACTGGATGCCCTCGGGGTCCAGCCCGTTGGCGGGCTCGTCGAGCACGAGGACGGCGGGGTCGCCCAGCAGCGCCGTCGCCAGACCGAGCCGCTGGCGCATGCCGAGGGAGTAGCCGCCCGCCCGGCGGCCGCCGGCGTCGGCCAGGCCGACCTGGGCCAGCACCGCGTCCGCGCGCTGCAGCGGCAGCCCGGCGGCGCGGCAGTAGACGCGCAGGTGGTTGCGGCCGGAGCGGGCGGGGTGGAACGCCGTCTCCAGGACCGCCCCGACGGTGCGGATCGGCTCCCGCAGGCCCGCGTACGGGGTGCCGTTGAACGTGGCGGTGCCCGCGTCGGGCTGCACGAGCCCGAGCAGCATGCGCAGCGTCGTGGTCTTCCCCGCGCCGTTGGGGCCGAGGAACCCGGTGACGGTGCCCGGCTCGACGGTGAACCCGAGATCGCTCACCGCCCGGACGGCGCCGAAGGACTTGGTGAGCCCCTGGACCTCGACCCGCACGGGGCCGGTCGTGGGGGCGGGGGCGGTGGAAATGTCGCTCTCCTCGTCTGCTGGCCCGTGTTCCCCACCCATCCAAGCGCACGCGGGTGACCTTCCGGGAGCCCGTGGGTGCACGTTCCCCGCCACGTGGTCGACTGGGTGCGTGGGACCGGTGCGGCTGGGGCGTGCGCGGCTGGCGGTGACCGTCGTCTTCGCGGCGAACGGTGCCCTCTTCGGGAACTGGGCGGTGCGGATCCCCGCGGTCAAGACCGCCCTCGGGCTCTCCGACGCAGCACTCGGCGGCGCCCTGCTCGTGCCGGCGGTCGGGGCGCTGATCGCCATGCCGCTGGTCGGTGCGCTCAGTGCCAGGCTCGGCAGCCGGACGACGACGGTGGCCACCGCGCTGGCCTTCTTCGCGGTCCCGGTCCTGCTGGGGCTGGCGCCGTCGCTGCCCTGGCTGGTCCCGGCGCTGCTGGTGTTCGGGCTGGCGTTCGGCGGCCTGGACGTGGCCATGAACGCCCAGGCCGTCACGGTGGAGCGGGCGATCGCCCGGCCGGTGATGTCGTCGTTCCACGCGGCGTTCTCGGCCGGGGCCCTGGTGGGGTCGCTGACCGGTTCGCTGGCCGCGGCGGGGGACGTCGGGCTGCCCTGGCACCTGGGCGGCACCGGCCTGGCGCTGCTGCTCCTGACCGCGCCGCTGTTCCCGGCGCTGCTGCGGGAGCAACGGACCGAGGGGGAGGCGGGGCCGCTGTTCGCGTGGCCCCGCGGCCGGCTCCTGCCGCTGGCCCTCATCGCGCTGGTCGTCCTCCTCGCGGAGGGCGCGGTCGGCGACTGGAGCGCGGTCCACCTGCGCGACGAACTGGGTGCCTCCGCCGGGGTGGCGGGGCTGGCGTTCACCGCCTTCAGCCTGACGATGGTGGCCGGCCGGCTGGCGGGCGACCGCGTCGTCGCTGCGTGGGGGAGGGTCCGCACCGTCCGCACCTCGGCACTGGTGGCCACGGCCGGCGGGGTGCTGGTGGTCGCCGGCCCGACCGTCGCCGTGGTGCTGGTCGGCTTCGCCGCCCTGGGGGCCGGGCTGGCCTGCACGGTCCCCCTGGTCTTCTCCGCCGCGGCGGAGGGCGAGCCGGAGGCCGGGCCGGCGCTCGCCGCGGTGAGCACCCCCGGGTACCTCGGCTTCCTGCTCGGCCCGCCGGCGATCGGGGGCCTGGCCGAGCTGGTGGGGCTCTCCGCGGCGCTGGCGCTGCTGCCGCTGCTGCTCGCCGCGGTGGCGCTCCTGGCCGGCCGCACCGGCCCCGCCCGCGTGACCCCGGGCACACGGGCGGTCGTCGTCCCCTAGAGTGCCCGCCGTGAGCGAGCCCGTGACCGCCTACTCCACGGTCGTCGTCGGAACCGACGGCTCGCAGTCCTCGCTGCGCGCCGTCGCCCGGGCAGGAGCGCTGGCCGGCGCCTGCGGGGCGACGCTGGTCGGCCGGCTGCTGGGCTCCGTGCCGGCCGATGCCACCCGCGGTCGCGGTGCGCTGATCGTGCACACCACCGACTGAGGTCTGCGACGGGCATGGTTGATCCCGGGGAGGGTCCGGACCCCGGCGCCCGGGAGGCGCTGGAGCGGCTCCTGCTCGGCGGGCCGCGCCGGTACACCCGGCTGGAGGTCGGCCGGATGGCGGGGATGCCGCCGGAGCGGACCCAGCGGCTCTGGCGGGCGCTGGGTTTCCCCGACGCCGCCGACGACGACCCCGCCTTCACCGACGCCGACATCGCCGCTCTCGGGGTGCTGTCGACACTGATCGACTCCGGCTTCGTCGACCCGGAGAGCGAGGCCTCCATCGCCCGGGCGATGGGGCAGTCGCTGTCCCGGCTGGCCGACTGGCAGACCGACATGCTGGCCGACGCGCTGCTCCGCGGCGCGCAGGCCGGCGAGGACCCGGCCGCGACCACCGAGCGCGCGGTGGCGGCCGCGCAGGCGCTCCTGCCCCGGCTGCGCGAGGTGCAGGACTACGTCTGGCGCCGGCACCTCGTGGCCAACGTCGACCGGCTGCTCGCGGCCACCGGCCCCGGCGACCGGCGGGAGCTGGCGGTGGGGTTCGCCGACCTGGTCGGCTACACCTCCCGCAGCCGCGGCATGGGCGGCCGCGAGCTGGGCGCGATGGTGGAGGACTTCGAGAGCACCGCCGCCGAGGTGATCGCCCGGCACCACGGCCGCGTCGTGAAGACCGTCGGTGACGGCGTGCTGTTCACCGCCTGGTCGGCCACGGACGCCGCGGACATCGGACTGGAACTCCCTGACGCCTGGGCGGCCGCCGACCGTCCGCCGCTGCGGGTGGGAGCCGCCTACGGGGCGGTGCTCACCCGCCTCGGCGACGTCTACTCGCCGGTCGTGAACCTCGCCAGCCGGCTCACCTCGCTCGCCCGGCCCGGCGCGCTGCTGGTCGACCGGGACCTCGCCGACCGGCTGCGCGGGCTGCCGGACTACCGGGTGCGGCCGCTCCGCCGGGTCTCGGTGCGCGGCTACGACCACCTCCAGCCGTGGCTGGTCCGGCGGAGCAGGACGACGAGCGGCGAGGACGCCGACAGCGGCTACGGCGACGACGCCTTCGACGTCGAGGACGACCCGTCGGCGAGCCGGGGCTGACCCCGACCGGGCGGCTTGGCAGGCTGGAGGGGTGAGCGCCACCCTCGTCGCCCGCGGACTGGCGGCCGGCCACGGCGCCCGCGTGCTCTTCTCCGACCTCGATCTCGTCGTCGCCCCGGGCGATGTCGTCGGCCTGGTCGGGGTGAACGGCGCGGGCAAGTCCACGCTGCTGCGCACCCTGGCCGGGGAGCTCGCCGCCGAGGCCGGCAGCATCGCCCTCAGCCCGCCGACGGCCACCCTGGGCTACCTCCCGCAGGAGCACGAGCGGCGACAGGGGGAGACGGTCCTCGCCGCGCTCGCCCGGCGGACCGGTGTCACGGCCGCCCAGGCGGCCCTGGACGCCGCGACCGATGCGCTCACCGCCGGCGCGGCGGGCGCCGACGACGCGTACGGCGACGCACTCGAGCGCTGGCTCGCGCTCGGCGGCGCGGACCTCGAGGAACGGGCGGCCGAGGTGGTCGCCGAGGTGGCGCCCGGCGTCGCGCTGGACGCGCTGATGACCGGGCTCTCCGGCGGGCAGGCCGCGCGCGTGGGGCTGGCCTCGCTGCTGCTGTCCCGCTACGACCTCCTGCTGCTCGACGAGCCGACCAACGACCTGGACCTCGCCGGGCTCGACCAGCTGGAGCGGTTCGTGACCGGTTCCCGGGCCGGTGTCGTCGTCGTCAGCCACGACCGCGAGTTCCTCGCCCGCACGGCCAACCGGATCGTCGAGCTCGACCTCGCCCAGCAGCTGGTGCGGGTGCACGACGGCGGCTACGAGGCGTACCTGGCAGAGCGGGAGGTCGCCCGCCGGCACGCGCGCGAGGAGTACGAGGAGTTCGCCGAGACCAAGGCGGGGCTGGAGGCGCGCGCCCGGATGCAGCGCAACTGGATGGCCAAGGGTGTCCGCGACGCGGTCAAGAAGCAGAAGGACCCCGACAAGTTCATCAAGGCGCACAACCGGGCCTCGGCGGAGAAGCAGGCGGCCAAGGCCAAGCAGACCGAGCGGATGATCGAGCGGCTGGACGTGGTCGAGGAGCCCCGCAAGGAGTGGGAGCTCCGCATGGAGATCGCCGCCGCGCCGCGGGCCGGCGCCGTCGTCGCCACGCTGCGCGGCGCCGTCGTCCGCCGGGGCGGCTTCACCCTCGGCCCGGTGGACCTGCAGGTCGACTGGGGCGACCGGGTGGCGATCACCGGCGCCAACGGATCGGGGAAGTCGACCCTGCTGGCCGCTCTGCTCGGCCGCGTTCCCCTGGACGAGGGGTCGGCGTCGCTCGGGCCGTCGGTCCGGATCGGCGAGATCGACCAGGCCCGGGAACGCTTCCTCGGTCAGGAGCAGCTGCTCGACGCGTTCGGCGCGGAGGTCCCCGACTGGCCGACGGCGGAGGTGCGGACGCTGCTGGCGAAGTTCGGCCTCACCGCCGACCACGTGCTGCGCCCGGCGGTCACCCTGTCGCCGGGGGAGCGCACCCGCGCCGCTCTGGCGCTGCTGCAGGCCCGAGGCATCAACGTGCTGGTGCTCGACGAGCCGACCAACCACCTCGACCTGCCGGCGATCGAGCAGCTGGAGCAGGCGCTGGCCGGCTACACGGGCACGCTGCTGCTGGTCACCCACGACCGGCGGATGCTCGCCGCCGTCGCCACCGACCGCCGGCTCGAGGTCGACGGCGGGCGGGTCACCGAGCGCTGAGCCGGTCAGCCGGCGGGGGCCCCGAGCTCGTCGGCGATACCGACGGTGTCCATGCCCGCCCACGTGTCGGACACGTGGTGCGCCAGCACCATCAGGTCGCGCAGCTCGCCGCTGCGATCGCGGATGTGGTCGCGCAGCAGGGCCTCACCGCTGAAGCCGAGGTCGCTGAAGAGCGCCAGCGCCGCCCCCTGCTCGGCGACCACCTCGACGACGAGCTTCGACAGCCCCGAGGAGACCGCGCCGACCAGGGCCTGCCGGGCCAGCTCCCGCCCGAGCCCGCTGCCGCGGCGGGACGGGGCGACGACCAGGCGGACCTCGCCGACGTGGTCCGACCAGCCCGGCAGCGGCCGGACGGCGACGTAACCGGTCACCTCGTCGCCCTCGACCGCCACCCAGCGGCCGCCGGCGGAGTCACCGGTCGCCCACGAACGGACGGTCTCGGGGTCGGTGACCTCCTCCTTGATGAAGGTCAGGTCTCCCTCGGGGAGGTCACCGAAGAACCGCAGCAGCGCGTCGCAGCGATCGGGTCCCAGTTCCACCACCGTCACGTCAGGCCTCCTGGCTGGTCTCGTCGGCGTCGAGCGGGTCGCTGCGCCGGCGGACGAAGTCGATGATCGTGGGCACCGTGGTCTTCGCCGCGGTGCGCCCGACGACCAGCCCCATGTGTCCGGCGTCGAGGCAGAGCTCGTGCTTGTCGGGGGAGCCGACCAGGTCGATCAGCGGTGCGGTGGCGTCCGGCGGCACGATGTGGTCGCGGTTGGCCCGCACGGTCAGGAACGGCACCTGGATGTCGGCGAGGTGCACCGGGTCCCCACCCACGGCGAGCCGGTCGTCGACCATGCCGTTGTTCCGCACCAGCATCTCCGCCGTCTGCCGCGCGGCGGCGCCGGGGAAGGGCACGTGGTCGTCCGACCACCCCGTCATCGCCTGGTAGGAGGCGACGTACTCGTCGTTCCAGAGCCGCTCCCACAGGGTGACGTAGCGGGTCACCTCCGCCGTCGGGGTCAGCGCCCGGAAACCCTGGACGACGACCGAGGGCGGGACGTTGCCGTCCGCGTCGAGGACCGAGCCGACGTCCATCCCGCCGACGGCGAAGATGTCGGCGAGCGGCCCCATGTGCCGGAAGTCGACCGGTGTCGCCAGCACGGTGAGGCTGCGCAGCGGCGCGTCGGGGTGGTGCGCGGCGTAGAGCAGGGCCAGGTTCCCGCCGAAGCAGTAGCCGAACAGGTTGACCTCGTCGGCGCCGGAGAGCTCGAGGACGCGGTCGACCCCGGCGGGGATGTAGTCGTCGACGTAGTCCTCGAGACCGTTGCCCGCGTCGCGCTCGTCGGGCTCGCCCCAGTCGAGCATGTACACGTCGAAACCGGCCTTCAGCAGCTGCTCCACGAAGCTGTTGCCGGGCGTCAGGTCGAGGATGTAGCTCTTGCTGATCATGCTGAACACGATCAGCAGCGGTGGCCCGTAGCGGACGCCGCCATAGGGGTCGGGGTCGTTGCGGTAGTGCCAGAGCTGGGTGCGGCCCCGCTGCCAGACGACGTCCTTGGGGGTCTGCCCGACACCGGGCCGGTCGACGCCGGCGACGAGCTTGATGCCGTTACGGGCGCGCAGGGTGTTGCGCTCGACGTCGCGCCGGACGCGGTCGAGCACCGTCTGCGGGCTGGGCACCGTCGGCATCGCTGTCCTCCGTGGTCGGGGCGGTCGTCGTTCGGGCCGGGCCGGGGCGCGACGGAGAGCCGCGTCGCCGCTCCTGCTCCAGCTGGATGGTCAGCCGGCGCACCTCGCGGTCCAGGGAGCCGATCTGCGCGCGCAGTCGGCTGATGTCGCTGCCCGCGGGCAGGTTGACCAGGTGCCAGGCGCGCGCGCTCAGGTCCCGGACGGAACTGCCCGCGACGGTCTGCGCGCGGCGCAGCAGCGCGGTGGCCAGGGAGAAGTACTCGCTGCGGACCAGGTCGTCGGCCCGGGGCGCGATCGCGCGTTCGGCGGCGTCGTAGGCCTGCCGCCACATCGGGGCGCTCACCGGCGCTCCCCGGTCGCCGGCGCCGCGCGGTCGAGCGGCTGCTGCGCGAGGTCGGTCATGGTCGGTCTCCCTGTGCCCGGTGTCTGGACCCAGCGCCCCTACCCGGCTCGACCGGTGATCTACCGCACACGGCCGATACGGTGGCGGGACACCCCATCGTCTGCGAGGAGATCCCCGCTCATGCCCGACCGCTCGATCCTCGACCTGTTCCGCCTCGACGACCGCGTCGCCATCGTGACGGGGGCGTCCTCCGGGCTGGGGGCGGTCTTCGCCCGCACCCTGGCCGAGGCCGGCTGCGACGTCGCCCTGGGGGCCCGCCGGGTCGACCGGCTGGCCGACACCCAGCGCGCGGTGGAGGCGGCCGGGCGGCGCGCGATCAGCGTGGCCACCGACGTGTCCCGGCCCGAGGACTGCCAGGCCCTCGTCGACGCGGCCGTGGCGGAGTTCGGCAAGGTCGACATCCTGGTGAACAACGCCGGTGTGGGCACCGCCGCGCCGGCGACCAGGGAGACGCCCGAGCAGTTCCGGCAGGTCATCGACGTCAACCTCAACGGCTGCTACTGGATGGCCCAGGCCTGCGGCCGGGTGATGCAGCCCGGCAGCTCCATCGTCAACATCTCCAGCGTGCTGGGGCTGACCACGGCCGGCCTGCCGCAGGCGGCCTACGCCGCGAGCAAGGCGGGGCTGATCGGGCTGACCCGTGACCTCGCCCAGCAGTGGACCGGGCGCAAGGGCATCCGCGTCAACGCGCTGGCGCCGGGGTTCTTCACCTCGGAGATGACCGACCAGTACCCCGAGGGCTACCTGGAGTCGCAGCTGTCCCGGGTCCTCGTCGGGCGGAAGGGCGAGCCCGAGGAACTCGCCGCTGCGCTGGTCTTCCTGGTCAGCGACGCCGGCGGGTACGTCACCGGCACCACCATCCCGGTCGAGGGCGGGATGCTCACCAGCTGAGCGACGGGTCCGCGGCGGCGAGGTCGGCGCGGGCGGTGCACGGGCGGACCCGGTCGGCGTCGGGGTCCGGTTCCGGCAGCGCGGCCGCCCCGCTGTCGCGCAGCGGTCGCGGGCGGCGGGGGTGGCGGCTGCCGCTCCCGCCGCCCCGGTGCGGGTAGACCAGGACGCCGTTGACCGGGTCGGGCGCGGCGTCGAGCGCCGCCCGCACCGCCGGTGCGTCGCGGAAGCCGTCGCGCTGGCCCTCCTCGTCGAAGACGAACTCCAGGACGACGCCCCAGCGGTGCTCGTGCTCGTCCCAGAACCGGGCGCCGGACGTCACCGCCGTCTCGACGAGCAGGTCGTGCCAGGCGCGCAGCCATCCCGAGGCGGGGGTGCCGCCGTCGAAGACCTCGATGGTGACCCAGTTCACAGTTGTCCGACGCTATGCGGTTCCGCCGGTCACCGGTAGGGCCGCCGGAGCGGCGGTCACGCTCGGCGTTCGACGCGCTCGATCAGCGCGGTGATCCGGTCGGTGAGCTGCGGCCAGACCTCGCGCGGCAGGTCGTGGCCCATGCCGTCGACGACCAGCAGCTCCGCCCCCGGGACCGCCGCAGCCGTCGCGCGACCGCCGGAGACGTTCACCAGGCTGTCCTGCTCGCCGTGGATCACGAGGGTGGGCACGGCGACCCGGGCGAGGTCGGCGGTCCGGTCGTGCGTGGTGAGGATGGCGGCCAGCTGCCGGGCCACGCCGGCCGGGTCGTACGCCCGGTCGAAGGAGAGCCCGGCCCGGTCGCGCACCGCGGCCTCGTCGAACTCGAAGCCAGGAGAGCCGATCACCCGGTAGGTGTCCACGACGCGCTGGATCGCGCCCTCGCGGTCGCCCGCCGGTGCGGCCAGGAGCACCCCCATCGCGGCCTCGTCCGGGGCGCCCACGGCCGGGTCGCCGGTGGTCGACATGATTGAGGTAAGGCTGCGCACCCGGTCGGGGTGGGAGATGGCCACCAGCTGGGCGATCATCCCGCCCATCGAGGCGCCGACGACGTGCGCGCTGTCGAGGCCGAGGGTGTCGAGCAGGCCGACGGTGTCCTCGGCGAGGTCGGTCAACGAGTACGCGACCGAGGAGCGGTCGCCGCCGAGGATCGCCAGGACGTCCGGGGCGCCGGCGCCGTCGAGGTGGGTGGACAGCCCGATGTCGCGGTTGTCGAAGCGGATGACGAACAGCCCCTGCTCGGCCAGGCCGCGGCAGAAGTCGTCGGGCCAGCCGATCATCTGGGTGGCCAGCCCCATGACGAGCAGGACCGGCGGATCCGCCGTCTCGCCGAACGTCTCGTAGGCGAGCTCGAGATCGCCCACCCGGGCCATGTGGATGCCGCTGGTCTCCATGCAACGGACGCTAGTGCAGCCGTCCGGCACTCAGGTCGCGGCCCGGGCGGGCGAGGGGCTGTCAGGCCTGCCGTGTGCGCCGGGTCAGCGGTCCCGGTGCCCGTTCTCGGCGCGGTCCTCGACGTTCCCGTGGCGCAGCAGGCTGGCGACGGCCAGCACGAGGCCGCCCCAGATGACGACCATCGCC
Source organism: Blastococcus sp. SYSU DS0753 (assembly GCF_054051175.1). Classification (NCBI taxonomy): domain Bacteria; kingdom Bacillati; phylum Actinomycetota; class Actinomycetes; order Geodermatophilales; family Geodermatophilaceae; genus Blastococcus; species Blastococcus sp. SYSU DS0753. The sequence continues at coordinate 27,882 of NZ_JBJHAT010000024.1, forward strand.
ACCACCATCATCGCGATCGCCTCGGCGCTCATCGCCGGCCTCCCTCGTCGTGCCCGGTTCCCGGGCGGTTCGGGTCCGCCGCGGAGGTCGCGTGCAGCGGCGCCGCGGGGTCGGAGCCGGGTGGCGGCCCGTCCAGGTGGGTCCCGGAGCGCCACGGCAGCCGGGCGAGGAGGAAGCCGACCAGCGGGAGCGCCACAGCCATCAACCAGCCGAAGACCAGCAGCAGCCACGTCGGGTAGTCCCCGGCCCCGTAGGGCGCGGTGAGGTCCTCTCGCACCGTGAAGACGAGCACGATGGCCAGGCCCGCCGGGGCGACGACGCTGGTCAGCACCCGCCAGCCGGTGCCGACCCGCGGCCGGCCGTGGACGTTGAGGTGCTCGCTGAGACGGGGCAGAGCCCGCACCAGCCAGGAGACGACCAGCATGCTGACGAGCGCCACGACGAGGATGCCGTACTGGTTGACGAAGCGGTCGACGACGTCGAGCACGTAGATGCCGCTCGTCGTGCTGAAGAGCACCAGGCTCAGCACCGCGGCCGGCACGCCGACCGCGAGGGTCGCGGTGAGGCGGCTCGTGTCGAGCTTGTCGCGGACCGCCGAGATCACCACCTCGATCACGCTGATCAGCGAGGTGATGCCGGCGACGACGAGCGACCCGAAGAACAGGACGCCGAGGAGGGCGCCGGCCGGCGCCTCGCTGATGATCGTGGGGAAGGCGATGAAGGCCAGGCCGATCCCGCCGTCGACCACGTCGCCGACCGCGTCCCCGCTCGCCTGGGCCATGAAGCCCAGGGCGGCGAACACGCCGATGCCGGCGAGCAGCTCGAAGCTGGAGTTCGAGAAGCCCACGACGAGGCCGGAGCCGATCATGTCCTCGCGGCGGCGGACGTACGACGCGTAGGTGATCATGATGCCGAAGCCGACCGACAGCGAGAAGAAGATCTGGCCGAACGCGGCGGCCCAGACGGGGGCCGAGGTGAGCGCCGACCAGTCCGGCGTGAAGAACGCGTCGAGGCCCGCGCCCGCGCCCGGCAGCAGCAGCGCCTGCACGACGAGGGCGGCGAAGGCGAGCACCAGCACCGGGATCAGGACCAGCGACGTCATACCGACCCCGCGCTGGACGCCGAGGGCCATGATCACGAGGACGGCCAGCCAGACCAGCGCCAGGGGCACGAGCACCCCGGGCACCACGTCGGCGGTGACCTCGACGTCACCGGCCTGCAGGAACTCGCCGAAGAAGAAGCCTTCCGGGTCGGCGCCCCAGGCCTGGTCGAGCGAGAAGAGGGTGTAGCGCAGCGCCCAGGCGAGCACCGCGGCGTAGTAGACGGCGATGACGAAGCAGATGCCCACCTGCCACCAGCCGAGCCCCTCGGTGCCGCGGCGCAGCCGGGCGAAGGAGAGCGGCGCGGAGCCGCGGTGGCGGTGGCCGATCGCGTAGTCGAGCAGGAGGAACGGGATGCCGGCGGTGAGCAGCGCGACCAGGTAGGGCAGCAGGAAGGCGCCGCCGCCGTTCTCGTAGGCGACGTAGGGGAACCGCCAGATGTTGCCGAGCCCGACCGCCGAGCCGATCGCCGCCAGGATGAAGACGCGGCGGGAGCTGAACGCGCCGCGCCGGCGCTCCTCGTGCGTCTGCGGGGTGCCGTCTCCCGCTGTCGTGCTCATCTGACCTCCTGCGTGGTGGTCTGCCGATCCTGCGAGCACCTCGAACACCGGTCCCGATGGGCCGTCGGCGGGAGGTGCCAGAACTGGGGCCACGTCGAACGCCCGGACTCTAGCGGGCCGGGCCGCGGTCCGGGTCCTGATCCCCAGCGTCCTGGTCGTCGGCACCTGGAGCCGTCCTCCCGACCGGCCGCGGGGCGAGCACGGGGCCGCGCCGCACCGCAGAACGGGGTTGCGCCGGCGTCTCCCGGGGCAGCCCGGTGGCATGGAACCCGTGGTGCGCACCGCAGCCGAGGCCGAGACCGAGGTGTGGGACGACCCGGTCCGGGGCCACGTCGCCTTCCAGGTGCTGATCAGCCGGGACCGGACGCCGACGTCCTCGCTCTACACCGGCCTCGCCGAGCTGCCCCCCGCCGGCTGGCTCGGTCGGCACCGGCACATCCAGGCCGAGGTCTACCACGTCATCGCGGGCACCGGGGTCGTCGTCCTGGACGGGGTCGAGCACCCCGTGGCCGGCGGGTCGGCCGTCTTCATCCCCGGGAACGCCGAGCACGGCATCCGGAACACCGCGGAGGAGCCGCTGCGCTTCGTGTACGCCTTCGCGACCGACTCGGTCGAGGACGTGGTGTACCGGTTCTCCGGGGAGGAGTGAGCCGGCACGCCCGTGGCGTCGCGCGGCGGCGTCGGCCCGTCCGGAACGCGCGAGAGGCCCCGCTGGCACCCGTCTCCGGGGCCGGTGGGGCCTCTCCCGCTGTTCGTCCGCGGCCAACGGTCGGTCCACGCGGGCGACGGTCAGCGGCTGGTGGTGCCCCCGGCAGGATTCGAACCTGCGCACCCGCCTCCGGAGGGCGGTGCTCTATCCCCTGAGCTACGGGGGCTCGGTGGTGGGGCAGGGGAGAAGTTACCAGCCCCCGACCCCGCCCCGTGCGGCGGCTCCTGCGCCGCGGGTCACGGCTCGGGGAGGGGGGTTCCGCCCCGGGCCGTGAGCATCCGCGTCATCGTCGTCGTCTCCACGCCCTGCGCCTGCTCGATCGACCGGGCGAGGTCGCGCACGGCCTCCACATCGGCGTGCTCGGCCGCGTAGCGGGCCATGTCGAAGCCGCCCTGGTGGTGGCGGATCATCAGCTGGAGGAACCGGACGTCGAACTCCGTGCCCGACAGGCTCCGCAGCTCCGCCAGCTCCTCCGTGGACGCCATGCCGGGCATGTCCGCGGCGGTGTCCATGGCGCCCATGTCGTGACCGGCGTGCTCGTCCGCGGGCATCCACGTCATGGGCTCGCCGGACTGGGGCAGCCCCCAGAGCGCCAGCCAGCCCTGCATCCGCCCCGCCTGGTTGGTCTGCGCGGCCGAGATGTCGAAGGCCAGGTGCTCGAGCTCGGGGTCGTCGCTGCGCTCGTCGACCAGGTTGGCCATCTCGACGCCCTGCAGGTGGTGCCGGGACATGTCCCGGGCGAAACCGGCGTCGACCGAGTCGGCGGCCGGCGTGGGCGTGCCCCGCCCGATGCCCAGCGCCACGGCGAGCCCGCCGCCGAGCAGCACCAGCCCGACGGCGATGACGGCGAGCAGGGCGGTGCGCAGGCCGCGGGTGGGCGAGCGGTCGGGCGCGGTCACGGGGTCACCTCCCGGTGGACGGTGGCGGTCACTGGTCGGACGTCGCGCCTGCGTCCGCACTCTCCAGCAGCGGGTCGGCCAGGAAGGTCGGGCTCTCGCAGGTGGCGCCGGGCTCCGGGAAGCTGTCCGGCTTGTAGGTCATGAGGTCGGCGAACTGCTTGATCCGCTCGTCGTCGGCGCTGTCGACCTTCAGCTGGTGGCCCCACGACTGGACGCTGATCGGGGTGTCCTGCCCCTCGTACGGCGAGAGCATCCGGCCGGAGACGCCGTCGACCAGCTCGGCCAGCTTGTCCACGTCCGCGTCGGAGACCTCGTCGGGGTTGTAGGTGATCCACACCGCGCCGTGCTCCAGGCTGTGCACCGCGTTCTCGTGCCGGATGTCGACGTCGTAGACGGTGCCCGTGCAGTCGGCCCAGAGGTTGGCGTGCTCGCCGCCGACCGGCGGGGACTCGCTGTACTCGATGGGGCCGTCGTTGTGTAGGCCGCCCTCGTACTCGTAGGTCTGCGCGCCGGCGATCTCGTCGATCGAGTCCACGCGCGAGGCGTCTGCCGCCCGCACCTGGACGACGGCCCAGGTGATGACGGCCGCGGCGAAGACGACCACCGCCACCGCGGCGGCGATCAGCCCCCACGGCCGCTGCTGTGCCACGACCTGCGTCGGCGGCCGGGTGCGGCCACCGGTCGCCCGCCCACCGGACCGGGTGGCCCCACCACCGCTGGCTCGGCTCTTGTCGGGCGTGCGGTCCTTGGCCAAGGCCTCTCCTCGTTACGGGGCGCATCCGCGCCGCTGCGTTCCGGCGCGCAGGTAGGCCCCGCTCACCGCGGGCGAGTCTAGGTCGCGCGCCTGTGCGGAAGCTGGGAGCCGGGCGGCCCGGCGGGCCACTGGAAGCCGGTCAGTACGCTCGCCGGGTGACACCGGAGCAGCTTCAGGACGTCGTTCGTACCGCCGTGGCCGCGGTCGTCGAGCGAGGCGCGCTGCCCGTCGATGTCCCCGCGGAGGTCGTCGTCGAGCGGCCGCGCAACCCCGAGCACGGCGACTACGCCACCAACGTCGCCCTGCGGCTGGCCAAGCCCGCCGGTCGCCCGCCGCGTGAGGTCGCCGACCTGCTGGCCGCCCAGCTGCGCACGCACGCGGGTATCGCCGGCGTCGACATCGCCGGGCCGGGCTTCCTCAACATCACGCTCGCCCAGGGCGCGCTCGGCCTCATCGCCGTCCAGGCCGTGACCGCCGGGGACGCGTACGGGCGCACCGGGGCCCTCGCCGGGCAGCGGCTGAACGTCGAGTTCGTCTCGGGCAACCCGACCGGCCCGCTGCACATCGGGCACACCCGGTGGGCCGCCATCGGGGATGCGCTGTCCCGGCTGGTGGAGGCCGCCGGCGCCGAGGTGACCCGCGAGTACTACATCAACGATGCCGGCGCGCAGATCGACCGGTTCGGCCGCAGCCTGCAGGCCGCGGCCCACGGGCGGGCGGTGCCCGAGGACGGGTATGCCGGCGCCTACATCGACGAGATCGCCCAGCAGATCCGCATGTCCGAACCGGATGTGCTGGACCGCGACGACGCCGCCCAGCTGCACGTCTTCCGCGAGCGCGGCATGGAGTTGATGCTGACCGAGATCCGGCAGTCGCTGCTCGACCTCGGTGTCGAGTTCGACGTCTGGTTCAGCGAGCGGGAGCTGCACCGGTCGGGAGCCCTGGACAAGGCGCTCGCCCGGCTGCGGGAGCAGGGCCACGTCTACGAGGCCGACGGTGCGGTCTGGTTGCGGACGACGGACTTCGGCGACGACAAGGACCGGGTGCTGGTCAAGGCCGACGGCGAGACCACCTACTTCGCCTCCGACTGCGCCTACTACCTGGACAAGCGGGCCCGCGGGTTCGACCGGGTCGTCATCGTGCTGGGGGCCGACCACTCGGGCTACGTCGGCCGCTACAAGGCGCTCGTCGCGGCGACCGGCGACGATCCCGAGGCGAACCTGGAGATCGTCCTGGGCCAGCTGGTGAACCTGGTGCGCGACGGTGCCCCGGTCCGCATGAGCAAGCGGGCAGGGACGATCGTGCTGCTCAGCGACGTCGTCGACGCCATCGGGGTGGACGCGGCGCGCTACGCCCTGGCACGTGCCTCGATCGACCAGCAGATCGACATCGACGTCGACCTGTGGAGCCGGCGCACCAACGACAACCCGGTCTTCTACGTCCAGTACGCGCACGCCCGCATCTCCTCGGTGCTGCGCAACGCCGCCGACCTCGGGATCGCGCTGGGCGAGGCGGCCGATGTCGACGGCGCCGCCCTGGTGCACGAGCGGGAGAACGACCTGCTGCGGGCGATCGGCGAGTTCCCGCGGGTGCTCACCTCCGCCGCCGAGCTGCGCGCGCCGCACCGGGTGGCCCGCTACCTGGAGGAGCTGGCCGGCACCTACCACCGCTTCTACGACGCCTGCCGGGTGCTGCCCCGCGGCGACGAGGAGACCACCCCGCTCACCACCGCCCGGCTGTGGCTGTGCGCGGCGACCTCGGTGGTGCTGCGGAACGGCCTCGGGGTGCTCGGCGTCACCGCGCCGGAGCGCATGTGATGCGGGCCCACCCCGCAGGGCCGCTGCACGGGACCATCACCCCGCCGACGGCCGCCGGCGCGCCGCCGGCCGAGCTCGGGTCGCTCGACCCGCACGTCTGGCCCCGGACGGCGCGGCGGGTCGACGGCGAGCTGCACCTCGGCGGCCGTCCGGTGACCGATCTCGCCCGCGCGCACGGGACGCCGCTGTTCGTCCTGGACGAGGACGACTTCCGGGGGCGCGCCGCGGAGTTCGCCGGGGCGTTCGCCGACGCCGACGTCCACTACGCCTCCAAGGCGTTCCTCTGCGGCCAGGTGGCCCGGTGGATCGCCGACGACGGGCTGCACCTGGACGCCTGCAGCGGCAACGAGCTGGCGCTGGCCCTGGCGGCCGGCTTCCCCGCGGAGCGGATCGCGCTGCACGGCAACAACAAGTCCCTGGTCGAGCTGCAGCTGGCCGTCGACTCCGGCATCGGCCACGTCGTCCTGGACTCCTTCGACGAGATCGACCGGCTGGTGCCGCTCGCCGAGAAGCGGGTCGCCGATGGCGGGACGCCGGTGCCGGTGCTGATCCGCGCGACGGTCGGCATCGAGGCGCACACCCACGAGTTCATCGCCACCGCGCACGAGGACCAGAAGTTCGGCTTCTCCCTGGCCACCGGTGACGCGCTCACCGCGGCGGTGCGGGTCATCCGCGAGCCCGCGCTGCGGCTGACCGGCCTGCACAGCCACATCGGGTCGCAGATCTTCGACACCGCCGGCTTCGAGGCCGCGGCGCACCGGGTCGTCGGGCTGATGGGGCAGGTGCACCAGGCCACCGGCCAGGTGCTTCCCGAGCTCAACCTCGGCGGCGGCTTCGGCATCGCCTACCTGGCCGAGGACGACCCGGTCAGCCCGGTGGACGTCGCGACCCGGCTGCGCGCCGTCGTCGCCGCCGAGTGCGCCCAGCTGGGGCTGCCGGTGCCGCGCCTGGCGGTCGAGCCCGGTCGTGCGATCGCGGGCCCGGGCACGGTCACGCTGTACGAGATCGGCACGATCAAGCCGGTGCGGCTCGGCGCGAGCGGGGCCCCGGGCGCACCCCAGGTGCGCAACTACGTGTCGGTCGACGGCGGGATGAGCGACAACATCCGCACCGCCCTGTACGACGCGGCCTACACGTGCGTGCTGGCCAACCGCGTCTCCGATGCCCCGCCGGCCCTGTGCCGGGTGGTCGGGAAGCACTGCGAGAGCGGCGACATCCTTGTCCGGGACCTGTGGCTGCCCTCCGACGTCCAGCCGGGTGACCTGCTCGCCGTCGCCGCCACCGGCGCCTACTGCTGGTCGATGGCGAGCAACTACAACTACCTGCTCAAGCCCCCGGTGGTCGCCGTCCGGGACGGCGCCGCCAGGGAGATCGTGCGACGTCAGACACTGTCGGACGTGTTCGCCCTCGACGCGGTCCTCGCCGACCGCCCTGCCCCCTCGCCGGCCATCGACCAGCCGGCGCCCGAGCACCCCGCGGGAGCGACCTCGTGAACGGACCCCTCAAGGTGGCCCTGCTGGGCTGCGGGACGGTCGGCGGCGCGGTGCTGCGGGCGCTGCAGGAGCAGGCCGACGACCTCGGCGCGCGGATCGGCCGCCCGGTGGAGGTGGCCGGCGTCGCCGTGCGCCGCCCGGCGCACCACCCCGACGTCCCGGCGCACCTGCTCACCACCGACGCGCACGGGCTGGTGACCCGCGACGACGTCGACCTCGTCGTCGAGGTGATCGGCGGCATCGAGCCGGCGCGCTCGCTGATGCTGGCGGCGTTCGAGGCGGGCAAGTCGGTGGTCAGCGCGAACAAGGCGCTGCTGGCCGAGGACGGCGTCGCCCTGCACGCCGCGGCCGCGAAGGCCGGGGTGGACCTCTACTACGAGGCCGCGGTGGCCGGGGCGATCCCGATCCTGCGGCCGCTGCGCGAGTCGCTGGTCGGTGACCAGCTGTCCCGCATCGTGGGCATCGTCAACGGGACGACCAACTACATCCTGTCGCGGATGGCCGAGACCGGCGCCGGCTTCGGCGAGGCGCTGGCCGAGGCCACCGAGCTGGGCTACGCCGAGGCCGACCCGACCGCCGACGTGGACGGTTTCGACGCCGCCGCGAAGGCCGCGATCCTCGCCTCGCTGGCGTTCCACACGCCGGTCTCGGCCGCGGACGTCCACCGGGAGGGCATCTCCACGGTGACCGCCAGCGACGTCGCCCGCGCCGCCGAGATCGGCTGCACGGTGAAGCTGCTGGCCATCTGCGAGCGCGTGCCCGCCACCGACGGCGACGGCGACTCGGTGGCCGTCCGGGTGCACCCGGCGATGATCCCGACCGCCCACCCGCTCGCCTCCGTCGGCGGCGCGTTCAACGCCGTCTTCGTCGAGGCCGAGGCGGCCGGGCAGCTGATGTTCTACGGCCAGGGCGCCGGGGGAGAGCCCACCGCCAGCGCCGTCCTGGGGGACCTCGTCGCCGTCGCCCGCAACCGCGTGGCCGGCGCCTCGGGCCAGGGCCCCACCGGCTACGCCGACCTCGCCGTCCGTCCCATGGCCGAGACGCCGACGCGCTACCACGTCAGCCTCGACGTGGCCGACAAGCCGGGTGTGCTCGCCGCCGTCGCGCAGGAGTTCGCGCAGCACGGCGTGAGCATCTCCACGGTCCGGCAGACCGGCCGCGGGGACGCCGCGACGCTGGTCATCGTGACCCACAGCGCCCCGGACGCGGCGCTGTCGGCCACCATCGCCGCGCTGCGGGAGATGCCCGCGGTCCGGGGCGTCACCAGCGTGCTGCGCGTGGAGGGTCTGTCATGACGGTCTCGTCGTCGGTCGTGTCCCCGGGCTGGCCCGGTCTCATCGAGGCCTACCGGTCCCGCCTGCCGGTCTCCGGCACCACCCCGGTGGTCACGCTGCAGGAGGGCGCCACCCCGCTGGTGCCGGCGCGCGAGCTGTCGCGGCGCACCGGCTGCGACGTCTACCTCAAGGTCGAAGGGGCGAACCCCACCGGCTCCTTCAAGGACCGCGGGATGACGATGGCCATCACCAAGGCGCTCGAGGAAGGGGCGCAGGCGGTCATCTGCGCCTCCACCGGCAACACCAGCGCGAGCGCCGCGGCCTACGCCGCCCGCGCCGGCATGACCTGCGCCGTCCTCGTGCCCCAGGGCAAGATCGCGATGGGCAAGCTGGCCCAGGCGCTGGTGCACGGCGCCAAGCTGCTGCAGGTCGACGGCAACTTCGACGACTGCCTGGCGCTGGCCAGCAAGCTGGCGATCGACTACCCGGTCAGCCTGGTCAACAGCGTCAACCAGTACCGGATCGAGGGGCAGAAGACCGCCTCCTTCGAGATCGTCGACGTGCTCGGCGACGCCCCGGACATCCACTGCCTGCCGGTGGGCAACGCCGGCAACATCACCGCCTACTGGCAGGGCTACCGCGAGTACGCCGACGACGGCCCCGCCACGCGCACACCGCGCATGTGGGGCTTCCAGGCCGCCGGCGCGGCCCCGATCGTCACCGGCCAGGTGGTGGAGAACCCGAGCACCATCGCCACCGCCATCCGCATCGGCAACCCCGCCTCGTGGACGAAGGCGCTGGCCGCGCGCGACGAGTCCGGCGGGCGCATCGACGCCGTCACAGACCGGGCGATCCTGTCGGCCTACCGGCTGCTGGCCCGCAGCGAGGCGGTCTTCGTCGAGCCGGCGTCGGCGGCGTCGGTCGCGGGCCTCCTCCAGGTGGCCGACGCCGGGGAGCTCGAGCCCGGCCAGCGGATCGTCTGCACCGTCACCGGGAACGGTCTCAAGGACCCGGAGTGGGCGATCTCCGGCGCGCCGGCGCCGCTGACCGTGCCGGTCGACGCCGCGGCCGCCGCGGCGCAGCTCGGGCTGTGAGCGTCCTCGACCCGGACCGGGTGACGATCCGCGTCCCGGCGACCAGCGCGAACCTGGGGCCGGCGTTCGACTGCGCCGGCCTGGCGCTGACCCGCCACGACCACGTCTCCTTCGCGGTCGAGCCCGGCGGGCTGTCGGTCGAGGTGCAGGGCACCGGTGCGGGCGAGCTGCCCACCGACGAGTCGCACCTGGTGGTGCGCGCCTTCCGCGCCGCCTGCGCCGAGCTGGGCTGGACGCCACCGGGCCTGCGGGTGGTCGCCGAGAACGCGATCCCGCAGGGCCGGGGGATGGGCTCCTCCGCCGCGGCCGTCGTCGCGGGGGTCCTGGGGGCCTGGTCGCTGTGCCCGGACGTCGACACGGTCGACGGGAACGCCGTCCTGCGGCTCACCACCGAGCTGGAGGGTCACCCCGACAACGTCGCCGCCTGCCTGCTCGGCGGGCTGACGTTGTCGTGGACCGGTGAGCGGGGTGTCGGCGCGGACAGCCTGCCCGTGCACGAGGACGTGCTCCCCGTGGTCCTCGTGCCGGACGCGACGCTGTCGACGGAGGTGGCCCGCGGGTTGCTGCCGGACGTCGTGCCGCACGCCGACGCCGCCTTCAATGCGGGCCGGTCAGCGCTGCTGGTGCACGCCCTGACCTCGGGCACCTCGATGCTCGAGGCCACCGAGGACCGCCTGCACCAGCGGCAGCGCACCGCGGCGATGCCGGGCACCCTCGCGCTGATCGACCGCTTGCGCGAGGCCGGGCACGCGGCGGTCGTCTCCGGCGCGGGGCCGTCGGTCCTGGTGCTGGGCCGGCGGACGGTGCGGAGCGACGACCGGGCGGCCGGGGCCGAGGAGATCGAGGAGATCGCCGCGCTGGTTCCCGGGAACTGGTCGGTGCTGCCGCTCGAGGTGGACCCGACGGGGGCGCGCGTCGACCGCCCCGTGCGCCAGGTATCGTCTCGATAACGGGGAACACGCCGAGATCATCCGGTGTTGTCCTGCCCGTGAGCTGCGACTAGGCTCACGGCGTAGCCGCCCACTCGGGTGAGCCTCGCGCGGGGCCGAAGCAGATGTCCGAACCTCTTCGCCGCTGATCCGCCTCGCACCTCTCGACCTGTCTCCTGACGCGCACCCGCCCTCCGGGCCGGTCCGCCGGGGACCGGGCACCCCCTGCGCTGAGACGCGCAGGTCACCCGCAGGGAAGGACCTGTACGTGAGCGAAACCACCGACCTCGGCACGACCGGCGCGCCCGATGCCGCCGCCTCCGCCGAGGGCACTGCCGCTTCTGGGACGGCGGGCCGTCCCCGCCGCCGCGGCAACGGGCTGTCGGGCATGCTCCTGCCCGAGCTGCAGCGCCTGGCCGGCGAGCTGGGCATCCCCGGCACCGGCCGGATGCGCAAGAGCGACCTGGTCGCCGCCATCTCCGCCCGCCAGGTGGGCGCCGGCTCCGAGGGCGGCGCGCCTGCGCCGCAGACGGAGAGCGGCTCCACCGGCGGCACCGACGCCCCGGCCGGCGTCGCCGCGTCGGCGGCCCCCCTCGAGGCCCCGGTCAGCGGCGGCGCCAACGGCGGCCCCCTGACCACGGAGGCGCCGGTCCGCACGCGGCGTGCGGCCAGCCGCCCCGCCGGATCGCCCGGCGCCCCCACCGAGGGATCCGCGCCGGCGGTGTCCGCCCCGGCGGAGGCTCCCACCGAGGCCCCGGCGGTCCCCGCAGCTGAGTCGGCACCGGCCGGCCCGCGCGAGGACGAGCAGCGCGACGGCGACCGTCCGCAGCGCACCCGCGGCCGCAACCGCGGCGAGCGGGACGGCAGCCGTGACGGCGGCCGGGAGAACAACGACCGCGCCGAGCGGGGCACCCCCCGCGACGGGGGCGAGCGCGCCGGCAACCGCGACGGCGGCCGGGAGAACAACGACCGCGCCGAGCGCGGCGCCACCCGCGACGGCGGCGACCGCGCGGAGCGGGGCAACCGGGACGGCGGCGCCCGCGACGGCAACCGGGGCCCCGACCGGGACCGCAACGACCGGGGCGGTCGGCCGGACAACCGCACCGACAACCGCACCGACGGCGGCCGCAACGAGCGCCCCGCCGAGGACGACGACGAGGACTTCGAGGGTGGCCGCGGTCGCCGCGGTCGCCGGTACCGCGACCGCAACAAGCGCGGCGGCGGCAACCGGGACCGCTTCGAGGCGGGCGAGCCGACCGTCAGCGAGGACGACGTCCTGCTGCCCGTCGCCGGCATCCTCGACGTCCTGGACAACTACGCGTTCGTCCGGACGTCGGGCTACCTGACCGGGCCGAACGACGTGTACGTCTCGCTGTCGCAGGTGCGCCGCTACGGGCTGCGCCGCGGTGACGCCATCACCGGCGCGGTCCGCCAGCCGCGTGAGGGCGAGCGCAAGGACAAGTACAACGCGCTGGTCCGCCTCGACACGGTCAACGGGCTGGACCCGGAGCAGGCCCGCAACCGGCCGGAGTTCACCAAGCTCACCCCGCTCTACCCGCAGGACCGCCTGCGGCTGGAGACCGAGCCGCACCTGCTGACCACCCGGGTCATCGACCTGGTCATGCCGATCGGCAAGGGGCAGCGCGCGCTGATCGTCAGCCCGCCCAAGGCCGGCAAGACGATGGTGCTCCAGTCGATCGCCAACGCGATCACGACGAACAACCCCGAGTGCCACCTGATGGTCGTCCTGGTCGACGAGCGTCCGGAAGAGGTCACCGACATGCAGCGCTCGGTGAAGGGCGAGGTCATCGCCTCGACCTTCGACCGGCCGCCGGCGGACCACACCACCGTGGCGGAGCTCTCCATCGAGCGGGCCAAGCGCCTGGTCGAGATGGGCCACGACGTCGTCGTCCTGCTGGACTCGATCACCCGCCTGGGCCGCGCCTACAACCTGGCGGCCCCCGCCAGCGGGCGCATCCTCTCCGGCGGTGTCGACTCCACGGCGCTCTACCCGCCCAAGCGCTTCCTCGGCGCGGCCCGCAACATCGAGAACGGTGGCTCGCTGACGATCATCGCCTCGGCGCTGGTCGAGACCGGCTCCACGATGGACACGGTCATCTTCGAGGAGTTCAAGGGCACCGGGAACGCCGAGATCAAGCTGGACCGCCGGCTGGCGGACAAGCGGGTCTTCCCGGCGGTCGACGTCAACGCGTCGGGCACCCGCAAGGAGGAGATCCTCATGTCGCCCGACGAGCTGGCCATCGTCATCAAGCTGCGCCGGGTGCTCGCCGCGCTCGAGCCGCAGCAGGCCCTGGAGCTGCTGCTCGACAAGCTGAAGAAGACGCGCAACAACGTCGAGTTCCTCATGCAGATCCAGAAGACGACGCTGGGCCCCGGCGGGGAGTGACCCTCCCGCCCGCCGGCGGGGCTCGAGCATCAGGGATACTGAGCAGCTGAGCCCCGTCGGCGCGGCCGGAAATAGCCGTCCGGTCCCCGGCGTTCACAGCACTGAACGACACAGACTCCGCAGAAGAGGCGCAGCCATGAAGCCCGACATCCACCCGGCCTACAACGTCACCACCGTGACCTGCGGCTGCGGCAACACGTTCACCACCCGCAGCACGAGCCCGACCGGTCAGCTGACCGTCGAGACCTGTTCCGCCTGCCACCCCTTCTACACCGGCAAGCAGCGCATCCTCGACACCGGCGGTCGCGTCGCCCGCTTCGAGAAGCGGTTCGGCAAGCGCGCCGCCGGCGCCTCGACCGACGCCCAGTAGCACCCCCGACGGCGCCCGTCCCACCCTCGCGGTGGGACGGGCGCCGTCGTCATGTCCAGCTCCGTCCGGCTGCTCCACGGTGGTGGGGCACCCCCGTCCCGAGAGGCAGCAGCGATGAGCAGTACCGAGACGTCGGCGCCCGACCGGCTGGCCGGGCTGCTCGCCGAGCACGCGCGCCTCGAGCAGGAGCTGGCCGACCCGGCAGTGCACGCCGACCAGTCCCGCGCCCGCCGGATGGGTCGTCGCTACGCCCAGCTGGCTCCGCTCGTGGAGACCGCTCGCGCGCTCGACGAGGCGCGCGACGACCTCGGCGCGGCCCGGGAGCTCGCCACGGAGGACGCATCCTTCGCCGCGGAGGCGACCGCGCTCGAGCGGCGGATCGCCGCGCTGACCGACCGGCTGCGCGAGCAGCTGCTGCCCAAGGACCCCGACGACGACAAGGACGTCATCCTCGAGATCAAGGCGGGGGAGGGCGGCGCGGAGTCGGCGCTGTTCGCCGGCGACCTGATGCGCATGTACCTGCGCTACGCCGAGCGGCGCGGGTGGTCCACCGAGGTGCTCGACGCCGTCGAGGCCGAGCTCGGGGGGTACAAGGACGTCGCGATCGCGGTCAAGTCCCGCACCGACGAGGGCATCTGGTCGCGGCTGAAGTTCGAGGGCGGCGTGCACCGGGTGCAGCGGGTGCCCGTGACCGAGAGCCAGGGGCGCATCCACACCTCCGCGGCCGGGGTGCTCGTGCTGCCCGAGGCGGAAGAGGTCGACGTCAGCGTCGACCCGAACGACCTGCGCATCGACGTCTTCCGCTCCTCGGGCCCGGGCGGGCAGAGCGTCAACACCACCGACTCCGCGGTCCGCATCACCCACCTGCCCAGCGGCATCGTGGTCAGCTCGCAGAACGAGAAGAGCCAGCTGCAGAACCGGGAGTCCGCGCTGCGCGTGCTGCGCGCCCGGCTGCTGGCGGCCGCCCGCGAGGAGGCCGCGGCGACCGCGAGCGACCAGCGGCGCAGCCAGGTGCGCACCGTCGACCGCAGCGAGCGGGTGCGCACCTACAACTTCCCCGAGAACCGCATCTCCGACCACCGGGTCGGCTACAAGTCGCACAACCTCGACCAGGTGCTCGACGGCGACCTCGACGGCGTCATCGACGCGCTGGTCAGCGCCCACACCGCCGAGCTGCTGGCGGCCGGCTCCTGAGCGCCCGCGCGCTGCTCACGGCGGCGTCCCGCCGCCTCGCCGAGGCCGGCGTCGAGTCGCCGCGGGTGGACGCCGAGCTGCTGCTCGCCCACGTCCTCGGGGTGACACGCACCCGGCTGCTGACCCTGGACGCCGTCGACGACGCGGCCGCCGAACGGTTCGAGGAGCTGCTCGGCCAGCGCGCCGACCGGGTGCCGCTGCAGCACCTGACCGGCCGGGCGCCCTTCCGGTACCTGGAGCTCGCGGTCGGGCCCGGGGTGTTCGTGCCGCGGCCGGAGACCGAGCAGCTGGTGGGCTGGGCCCTCACGCGGCTGGCCGGCGTCGCGGCGCCCGTCGTCGTCGACCTCGGCTCCGGCTCGGGGGCGATCGCCCTCTCCCTCGCCCACGAGCACCCCGGCGCGCGGGTGACGGCGGTGGAACGCGATCCCGGGGCGATCGGCTGGACTCGGCACAACGCCGCTGCCCGCGCCGCGGCGGGGGACACCCCGGTCGACGTCGTCGCCGGGGACATGACCGATCCGGAGCTGCTGCGGGAGCTGGACGGCGCCGTCGACCTCGTGGTCAGCAACCCGCCGTACGTGCCCGACGGCGCGCGGGTGCCCCGGGAGGTCGCCGACCACGACCCCCCGCTGGCCCTCTGGGGCGGCCCCGACGGGCTGGACGTCGTGCGCGGGCTGCTGGTCACCGCGGCCCGGCTGCTGCGGCCCGGCGGCTGGCTGGGCATCGAGCACGCCGATCAGCAGGGGGAGGCACTGCCCGCCGTCGTCCGCGCCCACGGCGGGTTCACCGACGTCCACGACCACCCCGACCTCGCCGGCCGCCCCCGCCACACCACCGCTCGCCGCTCCGGCTGAGCCCTGCGGAAGACTGCATGTCCGTGGCCGACCTCTACGACTGCTCCGACCCCGAAGCCCGCGCCGCCGGCCTGGACGCCGCCGCGGCGGCCATCAGCCGGGGTGAGCTGGTGCTGCTCCCGACCGACACCGTCTACGGCGTCGCCGCCGACGCCTTCGCGCCCGCAGCGGTGACCCGGCTGCTGGCCGCCAAGAACCGGGGGCGGGCCATGCCGGTCCCGGTGCTCGTCGGCGAGGCCTCCACCCTGGCCGGGCTGGTGCTGCAGACCCCCGCGGTCGCCACGCGCCTGGCGCAGGAGTTCTGGCCCGGTGGGCTCACCCTCGTGCTCGAGCACGCCCCGTCGCTGGCGTGGGACCTCGGTGACGCCGAGGGCACGGTGGCCGTCCGGCTGCCCGACGACGAGCTCACCCGCGACCTGCTCCGCCGCACCGGGCCGCTCGCCGTCTCCAGCGCCAACCGCTCCGGTCGCCCCGCGGCGACCAGCGCGGAGGAGGCCGTGCAGCAGCTCGGCGAGCACGCCGCGGTCGTGCTCGACGGCGGCCCGCGGGACAGCTCGGCGGCGAGCACGATCGTCGACTGCACCGGCCCCGCACCTCGGGTGCTGCGCGTCGGCGCCGTCCCGGTCGAGCGGCTGCGCGAGATCGCGCCCGAGCTCACCGACTAGGAGGACCCCCGTCCTCCCCAGCCTGCGCACGCTCAGGGCGGGCTCCGGGACGGGGCCGCTTCTCGGGTCACCTGTTCGCACGCGTCGGAGGGATACCGTGGAGCACTGACCGCCGCGCGCCCGGAGCCGGGTACCGCGGGCGCCCGCACGGACGTTCTGGAGCGCGACCGAGATGAGCACGCCCTACTGGGGACCGGACTTCGGGGCCCTGGCCGCCGTCGATCCCGACATCGCCGACGTGGTCACCGACGAGCTGGACCGGCTGCGCGGTGGGCTGCAGCTGATCGCCAGCGAGAACTTCACCAGCCCGGCCGTCCTCGCGGCGCTCGGCAGCACGCTGTCGAACAAGTACGCCGAGGGTTACCCGGGGCGCCGCTACTACGGCGGGTGCGAGGTCGTCGACCGCGCCGAGGAGATCGGCATCGCCCGGGCCAAGGAGCTCTTCGGCGCCGAGCACGCCAACCTCCAGCCGCACTCCGGCGCCAACGCCAACCTGGCCGCGTACGGCGCCTTCCTCCAGCCGGGTGACACCCTCCTCGCCATGGCGCTCCCGCACGGCGGGCACCTGACCCACGGCGCGAAGGTCTCCTTCTCCGGCAAGTGGTTCAACGCGGTGCAGTACGGCGTGGACCCGCGCACCGAGCACATCGACTACGACCAGGTGCGCGACCTCGCCCGGGAGCACCGGCCCAAGATGATCATCTGCGGCGGCTCGGCCATCCCGCGGCTGATCGACTTCCCGCTCTTCCGGGAGATCGCCGACGAGGTCGGGGCGATCCTGATGGTCGACGCCGCGCACTTCATCGGCCTGGTCGCCGGCAAGGCGATCCCGAGCCCGGTGCCCTACGCCGACGTGGTCACCTTCACCACCCACAAGGTGCTGCGCGGGCCGCGCGGCGGCGCGATCGTGTGCAAGGCGGAGCACGCCAAGGCCATCGACAAGGCGGCCTTCCCGATGATGCAGGGGGGCCCGCTCATGCACGCCGTCGCCGCCAAGGCGGTGAACTTCAAGGAGTGCCTCCAGCCGGAGTACCAGGCCTACGCCCGCCAGGTGATCGCCAACGCGCAGGCGCTCACCGAGGGCCTGGCCGCCGAGGGGCTGCGGCCGGTGGCCGGCGGCACCGACACCCACCTGGCGCTGCTGGACCTGCAGGAGACCGGGGTGACCGGTGCCGACGCCGAGGCCCGGTGCGGCGCCGCCGGCATCGTGCTGAACAAGAACGCGATCCCGTTCGACCCGCAGCCGGCCTCGGTCGCCTCGGGCATCCGGGTCGGCAGCCCCGCGGTCACCACCCAGGGCATGACCGAGGCCGACATGAAGTCGATCGCCTCGCTGATCGGTGCCGCGATCCGGGACGCCGACGGCAGCCGCACCGCCGAGGTGGCCGCGGGTGTCCGCGAGCTGGTCGGTGCCCACCCCGCCTACCCCCACCCGACCCGGCCGACTGCCTCCCCCGAGCCGACGCGGACCGTCTGACCCGTGCGCGAGTACGTCGTCGTCCTGCTCACCGCGGCGCTGGTCACCTTCCTGGCCACGCCCGTGGTGCGGATGATGGCGATCCGGCTGCGGATGATGGCGGCCCCGCGTGAGCGCGACGTGCACGTCATCCCGACCCCGCGGGGCGGCGGCGTCGCCATGTACCTGGGCGTGGTGGCCGCCGTCCTGGTCGCCTCGCGGCTGCCGGCGCTGCAGCGGACCTTCGACGACACCCAGGTCTACGCGGTGCTCGTCGCGGGCGGGCTCATCTGCGCGCTCGGGGTGCTCGACGACAAGTGGGGCCTGGACGCGCTGACGAAACTCACCGGTCAGATCGCCGCCGCGGGCGTGATGGTCCTCATCGGCGTGCAGCTGGCGTTCCTCTTCCTGCCGTTCGCCGACATCGGCACCGTCTCGCTCGGCCCGGACGTCGGTGTGCCGCTGACCATCCTGCTGACCGTGTTCGCGGTGAACGCGCTGAACTTCATCGACGGGCTCGACGGCCTCGCCGCGGGGGTCTCGGCGATCGCCGCGCTCGCGTTCTTCGCCTACAGCTACAACCTGGGGCTGACCGGCTACGGCGACGTCGCGAGCGCCCCGGCACTGATCACCGCGGTGCTGGCCGGGACCTGCCTGGGCTTCCTCCCGCACAACTTCAGCCCGGCGCGGATCTTCATGGGCGACTCGGGCTCGATGCTCGTCGGGCTCATGCTGTCGGCCGCGGTGGTCACCGCCACCGGGCGGGTGGACGCGCAGACCTTCGGCTCCGCCGCCAGCCTGCTGCCCCTGACGCTGCCGCTGCTCGTGCCGATCGCCATCCTCTTCATCCCCTTCACCGACCTGGTGCTGGCCGTCGTCCGGCGCACCCGCGCGGGACGCTCACCGTTCTCTCCGGACAAGATGCACCTGCACCACCGGCTGCTGTCGATCGGGCACTCGCACAAGCGCGCGGTGCTCGTCATGTACTTCTGGGCGGCCCTGCTCTCCTTCGGCGCGGTCGGGCTCTCGATCACCGGTGGGCAGGTCGAGCTGCTCGTGGCGATCGCCGTCCTGCTCGTCGTCGGCGTGGTCGTCGTGCTCAGCCCGCGGGCGCGCCGGGCGGCCCGGGAGGCCCGCGCCGCCGAGCTGGAGGCGCAGCGCCGGCGCAGCCGGGCCGACCACCCGACCGCACGTGCCGCCGTCCCCCGGGCGGCGCCGCACCGCCGGGCCGCCGGGGTTGCACCACCCGCCGCTGGGACCAGTTCCCCTGATCCCCGGGAGACCGTCGGATGAGCACCTCGCGCACCACCCCGCCGGCCACCGGCGGCACCTGGGACGTCTCCTTCCTCCGCGTCGGGGCCCTCGTCACCGCCGCCGTCGCGGTCGTCGCGGCAGCGCTGGCGTGGCTGCTGGGGGAGGGCAGCGACGCGGTGGCGGTGCTGGTCGGCGCGGTCATCGTCACGGGGTTCTTCGCCGTCTCCGGCCTGGCGGTGGCCTGGGCCGGCCGGATCGGTGACACGCTCACGCTCCCGGTGGCGCTGCTCGCATTCATGGTGAAGGCGATGGTGCTCTTCGGCGTGCTGCGCGCCCTGCCCGAGGAGGGCTGGCTCGACCAGCGGACGCTCGCGTGGTCGGTCGTGGTCGGCGCGCTCCTCTGGAGCGGGATCCAGCTGCGCTGGGTGTGGACGCGGCAGGTGTTCTACGTGCCCCCGCCGGCACCACCCGGACGGGGGACCGTCGAGCACCCGCCGAGCGGCGGCGGGGACGGCTGATAGTGTCCGAGCCGATGGCCGACAAAACCTCCGGAGACGGAGGCGCTCGTCCACGCCCTGCGAGCCCGGCTCGTCAGCCCTCCGGGGCGGACGCTGGCTGGGCGGTCACCGGGACGATCCTCTCCGGGATGGCCGTGTGGGGCGGGGTCGGGTGGGTGCTCGACCGGTGGCTGGAGACGCGGTTCTTCCTGCCGGTGGGCATCCTTCTCGGAGTCGCGGTTGCCATCTACGTGGTCGCCGTGAAGTTCGGGGCCTTCGACCCGCTCCCCGGGTCGGAGGAGGCCAGCAGCACCCAGGGCGGGCGACGAAGCCCGCCCGGCAGGACGCAGAAGGGACGAAGGTGACCTCCAGCGCTTCCGCGCTCAGCGGCGTGCTCGCTGTGGAGAGCGATCCCGGCGGCGGTTTCACGCCCCCGGGGATCGGCGAGTTCTTCCCCGAGACCCTCTTCGGCTTCTCGTTGCTCGGCATCCAGTTCGACTTCGACCGGATCATCCTGGCGATGTGGCTGGCCACCGCCGCGATGCTGGTCTTCCTGGTGCTGTCGGCGCGCAAGGCGGCGATCGTCCCCGGCCGGCTGCAGTTCATCGGCGAGTCGGGCTACTCGCTGGTGCGCGACGGCATCGCCCGCGACGTGGTGGGCCCCAAGGGGCTGCCGTTCGCACCCTTCCTGGCGTCGCTGTTCTTCTTCATCCTGGCCAACAACCTGCTGGCGATCATCCCCGGCATCCAGATCTCGCCGATGGCGCGGTTCGCCTTCCCGCTGGTCCTGGCACTGATCTGCTGGGTCGTCTACATCGGGGTCGGCATCAAGAACCAGGGCCTGTGGCCCTACTTCCGCGACATCATGTTCCTGCCGGGTGTGCCGAAGCCGGCCTACATCCTGGTGACGCCGCTGGAGATCCTGCAGAACTTCGTCGTGCGGCCGTTCACCCTGGCGATCCGGCTCTTCGCCAACCTCTTCGCCGGCCACATGCTGCTGGTCACCTTCGCGCTGGGCGCCACCTACCTGTTCACGGTGGGCAACTTCTCGGCCGTCTTCGGCCCGCTGTCGGCGCTCATGGCGATCGTGATGACGTTCTTCGAGCTGCTGATCATCTTTCTGCAGGCCTACGTCTTCACCATGCTGATGGGCACCTACCTCAACGGTTCCGTCGAGGCCGCGCACTGATCTGATCAGGTGGCCGCGCCGCGGTCGCCCCACGCACTGCACCACCCGCACGATCCCGCCAGCCGCCCGGTAGCTACCGGGCGACCGACACAGGAGGAACACCCCGCAATGGACGTTACGGCAGAACTGGTCGGCAGCATCGGCTCGGTCGGCTACGGCATCGCCACGATCGGCCCCGGCATCGGTGTCGGTCTGGTCTGGGCCGCCTACATCCAGGCCACCGCCCGCCAGCCCGAGTCGGCCGGCCTGACCCGTACCTACGCCTTCCTCGGCTTCGCCCTCGCCGAGGCGCTGGCCCTCATCGGCTTCGTCGCCCCCCTCGTCTACGGCACGGGCAGCTGATCCCTACCCGTCGCACGGGTACGGATCACCGATTCCAGACAGGGACGTGCAGAGCATGAGCATCCTGGCCGCCGAACAGCCGAGCGTGCTTCTCCCACCACTCGGCGAGATCATCATCGGGCTGATCGCCTTCTTGATCCTGCTGTTCGTGATCGCCAAGTTCGTCGCGCCCCGCTTCGAGCAGGCCTTCCAGGCCCGCCGCGAGGCGATCGAGGGCGGCA
Organism: Blastococcus sp. SYSU DS0753; assembly: GCF_054051175.1. NCBI lineage: Bacteria > Bacillati > Actinomycetota > Actinomycetes > Geodermatophilales > Geodermatophilaceae > Blastococcus > Blastococcus sp. SYSU DS0753. The sequence goes on from NZ_JBJHAT010000024.1 coordinate 48,960, forward strand.
TCGAGCGCGCCGAGGCCATGCAGGCCGAGGCGAAGGCGGCGCTCGAGCAGTACCGGGCGCAGCTCGCCGAGGCGCGCACCGAGGCCGCGCAGATCCGGGACCAGGCCCGCGCCGAGGGCCAGCAGATCCTCGAGGAGCTGCGGGCGCAGGCGCAGGAGGAGTCGGCGCGGATCGTGGCGCGGGGCGAGGAGCAGATCGCCGCTTCCCGCCAGCAGGTCGTGCACGAGCTGCGCGGCCAGATCGGTGCTCTCGCCGTCGAGCTCGCCGGGCGGGTCGTCGGGGAGTCCCTCGCCGACGAGGCGCGCCGGCAGGGCACCGTCGACCGCTTCCTCGACCAGCTCGACGGCATGGTCGGGACCGGTCGGCGTGGCGGCGCGACCGCCGAGAGCGCGCGCTGATGGAGGCCTCGAGCCGCGCCGCGCTCCTCGTGGCCCGGGAGCGACTGGCCGAGCTGACCCGGGACCCCTCGGGGCTCCTCGGCCGTGCGCGCGACCGGATCACCGGTCAGGCGCGGGCCACCTCCGCCGAGGACCTGCTCACGCTGGCCGGTGAGCTGTTCTCGGTCGCGCGACTGCTCCAGGCGCAGCCGTCGCTGCGGCGGGCGCTGTCCGACCCCGCGGGCAAGCCGGAGGAGCGGGCCGCCCTGGTGCAGCGGCTGTTCGCCGACCGCCTCTCCCCGGTCGCGCTCGACCTGCTCGGGGTCAGCGTGCGGCAGCGCTGGTCGCGTCCCCTGGACCTGGTCGAGGCCGCCGAGAACCTGGCGACCGAGGCAGCGCTGGACGCCGCCGACGTCCGGGGTGAGCTGGACGACGTGGAGGACGAGCTCTTCCGCTTCGGCCGGATCGTCTCGGGCGACCGTGAACTCTCGCGCATCCTCAGCGACCGGAGCGCCTCCCCGCAGGGCAAGGGGGAGCTGCTCGAGCGGTTGCTGTCCGGCCGGGTCAGCCCGGTCACCGAGCTGCTGCTCCGCAACGTCCTGACCGGCTCGCACGTCGGTCAGGCCGCGGTGGCCGTCGAGCGGCTCTCCGAGGCCGCCAGCCGCCGTCGTGGTCAGTCGGTCGCCCGGGTGACGACGGCGGTGCCGCTCACCGCCGCCCAGGAACAGCGGCTGACCGAGGTGCTCGGCCGCCTGTACGGGCGGACCATCGGGCTGCAGGTGACCGTCGACCCGACGGTGCTCGGCGGCCTCCTCGTCCAGGTGGGCGACGAGGTCATCGACGGCAGCATCGCGCATCGGCTGGAAGCCGCCCGACGGCAGCTCGCCGGCTGACCGCCCACCACCACTGATCACGACCCCGCAGGGAAGAGGACTCCACGCCATGGCCGAGCTGACGATCTCCGCAGACGAGATCCGCAGTGCCATCCAGAACTACGTCACCGAGTACTCGCCTGACGTGTCCCGCGAAGAGGTCGGGATCGTCACCGAGGCCGGCGACGGCATCGCCCGGGTCGAGGGCCTGCCCTCGGTCATGACCAACGAGCTGCTCGAGTTCGAGAGCGGCGTCCGCGGCCTGGCGCTGAACCTGGACACCCGCCAGATCGGTGTCGTCGTCCTGGGTGACTTCGCCGGGATCGAGGAGGGGCAGCAGGTCCGCCGGACCGGGGAGGTCCTCTCCGTCCCCGTCGGTGACGGCTACCTCGGGCGCGTGGTCGACTCGCTCGGCAACCCGATCGACGGTGCCGGCCCGATCGCCACCACCGGCCGGCGCGCCCTGGAGCTGCAGGCGCCGACCGTGGTGCAGCGGCAGTCGGTGCACGAGCCGATGCAGACCGGCATCAAGGCCATCGACGCCATGACGCCGATCGGCCGGGGGCAGCGGCAGCTGATCATCGGTGACCGGCAGACCGGCCGGACGGCGATCGCGATCGACACCATCATCAACCAGCGCCAGGCCTGGGCGACCGGCGACCCGAAGCAGCAGGTCCGCTGCATCTACGTCGCCGTCGGCCAGAAGGGCTCGACGATCGCCTCCATCCGCGCGGCCCTCGAGGACGCCGGCGCCCTGGAGTACACGACGATCGTCGCCGCCCCCGCCTCGGAGGCCGCCGGCGTGAAGTACATCGCCCCCTACACCGGCTCGGCCATCGGCCAGCACTGGATGTACGAGGGCAAGCACGTCCTGATCGTCTTCGACGACCTGTCCCGCCAGGCCGAGGCCTACCGCGCCGTCTCCCTGCTGCTGCGCCGCCCGCCGGGCCGCGAGGCGTACCCGGGTGACGTCTTCTACCTCCACTCCCGGCTGCTGGAGCGCTGCGCCAAGCTCTCCGACGAGCTCGGCGGTGGCTCCATGACGGGTCTGCCCATCGTGGAGACCAAGGGCAACGACGTGTCGGCGTACATCCCGACCAACGTCATCTCGATCACCGACGGCCAGATCTTCCTCGAGACGGGTCTGTTCAACTCCGGTGTCCGCCCCGCCATCAACGTCGGCATCTCGGTGTCCCGCGTCGGCGGCTCCGCGCAGATCAAGGCGATGAAGTCGGTCGCCGGCCGGCTGCGCCTGGACCTCGCGCAGTACCGCGAGCTCGAGGCGTTCGCCTCGTTCTCCTCCGACCTGGACGCCTCCAGCCGGGCCACCCTGGAGCGCGGTCAGCGTCTGGTCGAGCTGCTCAAGCAGGGCCAGTACTCGCCGTACCCGGTGGAGCGCGAGGTCGTGTCGCTGTGGCTGGGTACGACCGGCAAGCTCGACCGCGTCCCGGTCGCCGACGTGCGCCGCTTCGAGTCCGAGTTCCTGGAGTTCGTCGGCCGCGGTGACAACGCCGTCTTCGAGTCGATCCGCCAGACGAAGAAGCTGGAGGACGACGCCGTCGCCAGCCTCGAGCGGGCGGTGGAGACCTTCTACGGGCAGTTCACCACCTCCGAAGGGCAGTCGCTCGCGGGCAACGAGCCCGAGGCCGAGGCCATGGACGCCTCGGAGCGGGGCCAGGAGCGCGTCCAGGTCAAGCGGGGCAGCTGACCCATGGCCGCTTCTCTCCGCGCGCTGCGGCGCCGCATCCGCTCCACCCAGTCGACGAAGAAGATCTTCTCGGCCCAGGAGCTGATCGCCGGTGCCCGCATCGTGCGCGCCCAGGCCCGGGTGGAGGCGTCCAAGCCCTACGCCCGGGAGATCACGCGCGTGCTGTCGGCGCTGGCGTCCTCGGCGTCGCTGGACCACCCGCTGCTGACCGAGCGGGAGAACCCGCGCCGGGCGGCGGTCCTGGTGATCACCTCCGACCGCGGGTTCGCCGGGTCCTACAACGTCAACGTGCTGCGGCGGACCGAGGAGCTGCTCGCCCTGCTGCGGCAGGAGGGCAAGGAGCCGGTGCTGTACGTCGTCGGCCGGAAGGGGGAGACCTACTACTCCTTCCGCGACCGCCCGACGGCCGGCACCTTCACCGGGTTCTCGGAGCAGCCGGGCTACGCCGACGCCCAGGAGGTCGGTCGCGTCCTCATCGACGCCTTCACCGCGGGTGAGGACGACGACGAGTCCGGGGCCGGCGCCGACGGCGTCCAGGGCGTGGACGAGCTGCACATCGTCTACACCGAGTTCCGGTCGCTGCTCTCGCAGGTCCCGGTCGCCCGGCGGATGGCTCCGCTGGAGGTCGAGGAGGTCGACGAGTTCGACTACGAGCGGGAGGAGCGGGCGTCCGGCGGGGCCGGCGACACCGGCATCCCGACGTCGTACGAGTTCGAGCCCTCGGCCGAGGGGCTGCTCGACGCCCTCCTGCCGAAGTACATCACCACGCGCATCTACGCAGCGATGCTGGAGGCGGCCGCCTCCGAGTCCGCCTCGCGTCGCCGGGCCATGAAGTCGGCCTCGGACAACGCCGAGGAGCTGGCGAAGAACCTGTCCCGGCAGGCCAACCAGGCGCGCCAGGCGGAGATCACGCAGGAGATCAGCGAGATCGTCGGCGGCGCCGACGCGCTGGTCTCCTCCGGCGCCAACGACTGACCCCACCGAACAGCAGACACCCGAGCCCCAGGGCAGGAGAGCAGTACAGATGACCGTCACCGAGGACCGTCCGACCACCTCGCAGACCACCGGCACCGGCCGGGTCGTGCGGGTCACCGGGCCGGTCGTCGACGTCGAGTTCCCGCGCGACGCGATGCCCGACCTGTACAACGCCCTGAAGGTCGACGTCACGCTCGCCGACCTCGGCAAGACGCTGACCCTCGAGGTCGCCCAGCACCTGGGTGAGAACGTCGTCCGCACCATCTCGATGGCGCCGACCGACGGGCTCGTCCGGGGCGCCGAGGTCACCGACACCGGGAACCCGATCATGGTCCCGGTCGGCGAGGTGGTCACCGGGCACGTCTTCAACGCCCTGGGCGAGTGCCTCGACACGCCCGGCTACGCCGCGGACGCCCTGCGCTGGTCGATCCACCGGAGCGCACCGCGGTTCGACCAGCTCGAGGGCCGCACCGAGATGCTGGAGACCGGCATCAAGGTCATCGACCTGCTCACGCCGTACGTGGCCGGCGGGAAGATCGGCCTGTTCGGCGGCGCCGGGGTGGGCAAGACCGTCCTCATCCAGGAGATGATCCGCCGCGTCGCCCAGGAGTTCGGTGGTGTGTCGGTGTTCGCCGGCGTCGGCGAGCGCACCCGTGAGGGCAACGACCTGATCACGGAGATGACCGAGTCCGGCGTCATCGAGTCCACCGCGCTGGTGTTCGGGCAGATGGACGAGCCGCCGGGCACCCGGCTGCGCGTCGCGCTCTCCGCGCTGACGATGGCGGAGTACTTCCGCGACGAGATGAACCAGGACGTCCTGCTGTTCATCGACAACATCTTCCGGTTCACCCAGGCCGGGTCCGAGGTCTCCACGCTGCTGGGCCGCATGCCCTCGGCCGTGGGGTACCAGCCGACCCTCGCCGACGAGATGGGTCAGCTGCAGGAGCGGATCACCTCGACCCGTGGCCGGTCGATCACCTCCATGCAGGCGATCTACGTGCCCGCCGACGACATCACCGACCCGGCGCCGCACACCACGTTCGCCCACCTCGACGCGACGACCGTGCTCTCGCGGCCGATCTCGGAGAAGGGCATCTACCCGGCCGTGGACCCGCTGGACTCCACCAGCCGGATCCTCGACCCGCAGTACGTGGGCTCGGAGCACTACGAGATCGCCCAGACCGTGAAGCAGGTGCTGCAGCGCTACCAGGAGCTGCAGGACATCATCGCCATCCTCGGCATCGACGAGCTCTCCGAGGAGGACAAGGTCACCGTCCAGCGGGCCCGGCGCGTCGAGCGCTTCCTCTCGCAGAACATGTTCGTGGCCGAGGCCTTCACCGGTCAGCCGGGCTCGTTCGTGCCGCTGGCGGAGACGCTCCAGGCGTTCAAGGCGATCACCGAGGGCGAGTACGACAACGTCCCGGAGCAGGCCTTCTTCATGTGCGGTGGTCTCGAGGACCTCGAGAAGAACGCCGCGAAGCTCCGGAAGTAAAGGGATCCCGCTGCCCCCCACGCCGCGCTCCGCGCGGCGTGGGGCCCCGCAGCGGGACCGATCCAGTACGTCCCGACGGCCGGGTTCCCGAGAGGGGGCCCGGCCGTCGGCGTTCCGGAGGTGGGGATCGCCCGATCGAGTGGTTCTGCGCTCCGGGGTCTGCGGGGAGGCCGCGCACCTGCCGACCATGCCCGCAGGCGCGCCCGGGAGACGGGCGCCGGCACGAGGGGCGACGTGGAACGGGACAGGGCGCTACTGCCGTCCGGGAGCCGGAGTGCTCCCGACTGGACCTGGCCGCCGTGCGCGCCGGTGGACCGGCGGATCGCGGACTTCGACACCGAGCGCTGGGCGGCGGCCAGCTGCGTCCGGCACCCGTGGGTGCGCGTCGGCCGCTGGACGCTGCTCTACCGTCGCGCCGCCTGAGGAAGGACGCCTCTGCCCCCACCGCTCGCGGTCCGGGCAGGCCCTGGGCGGGGGCCACGCGCGACACGCCGGTACAGTGGCCGCATCGTCCGCCGTCCCGCCCGGGCCGGCGGAGCACGAACCGCAGCGCACCTCTTCCCCGGTGGAGAGGTGGACCCCGAGGAGTGTCGTGGCGACCCTGCAGGTCGAGTTGGTGGCCGTCGAGCGCAAGATCTGGTCGGGCGAGGCCACGCGCGTCATCGCCCGCACCACCGAGGGCGAGCTCGGTGTCCTGCCCGGCCACGCGCCGCTGCTCGGCCAGCTGGCGGACGGCGGCGTCGTCACGATCCGCACCGAGTCGGGCGAGGACATGGTGATCGCCGCCCACGGTGGCTTCCTCTCCGTCACCGAGCGGGGTGTCTCCATCCTGGCCGAGACGGCGGAGATCTCCTCGGAGATCGACGTGGAGCGCGCTCGCGAGGCGCTGCGGCGCGCCGAGAGCGACGGGGACTCCCCGGCCGCGCGCCGCGCGCAGTCGCGGTTGAGGGCGGCCGGCCAGGGCGACTGACCCGACCGGCGAGCGCGCGGGATGACCACCGCCCTGTGGGTGCTGATCGGCGTCCTGCTGCTGCTCGTCGTCGTGGTCTTCCTGCTGCGCCGCCGGTTCCTGCTCTCGGGGCTCGGCGCGGTCACCATGTGGCTGCGCCCCGAGGGGACGCCGCGCTGGTCGGTGGGTGTCGCCTGGTACGGCGGCGACGCCCTGCTCTGGTACCGGGCCCTCTCGCTCTCCGTGCGCCCGCAGCAGCGGCTCACCCGGGCCGGGTTCCGCGTGCTCGCCCAGCGACCGGCGGGACGCGAGGATCTCGCGCTGCCCGCCGACGTCCACGTGCTGTCGTGCAGCACCGCGCAGGGGCGCCGGGAGCTGGCCATGGACCGCTCCACGGTGACCGGCTTCCTGTCCTGGGTGGAGTCGGCGCCCCCCGGTAGCTGAGCGGGCGGCTCAGTCCTCCCGCGAGGCAGCGCGGCGCTGGGCGTGGACGCCACTGTGCGCCCCGGGCTCCCACAGGATGTCGCCCTCGGGGTTGGCCACCCGGCCGAGGATGAACACCAGGTCCGACAGGCGGTTCAGGTAGCGCGCGGTCTCGGGGTTGGTGCGCTCGGCGTCGCTCTCCAGGAGCGCCCAGACGCTGCGCTCGGCCCGGCGCACCACCACCCGTACCTGGTGGAGCAGCGCGGCCAGCGGGGTACCGCCGGGCAGGATGAAGCTGTCGAGCTTCGGGAGCGTCTCGTTGTAGGTGTCGCACGCCGCCTCGAGCCGCTCGGTGTAGGCGGCCGTCACCCGCAGCGGCGGGTACTGCGGCTCCGCCACGATCGGCGTGCACAGGTCCGCGCCCACGTCGAACAGGTCGTTCTGGATGCTGCGCAGGAGTTCGGCCAGCTCCGCTCCCGGGGCGCCGAGGGCCAGCGCCACGCCGATCGCGCTGTTGGCCTCGTCGACGTCGGCGTAGGCGACCAGCCGGGGATCGGTCTTGGCCACCCGGCTCATGTCGCCCAGATGCGTCTGACCGGCATCGCCGGTCTTCGTGTAGATGCGGGTGAGCCGGACAGTCATGCCCGCAGCCTAGGAGAAGGACCCTCCTGCCCCCCACCCCTCGCTGACGCTCGGCGCGGGTCCCTGCGGGAGGGCCGTTCCAGCACGTCACCGGCGCTCGGAGCGAGTCCCTGCAGGAGGGCCGGGCCAGCACGTCGCCGGGCTCGCGGTGGGGCCCTGCAGCCGGGCCGCCGTAGGGTGGGCCGGTGGAGTGCTTCGAGGTGACCGGGGGAGCGAGGCTCGCGGGCCGGGTGCGGGTCACCGGTGCCAAGAACAGCGCGTTGAAGCTCATGGCGGCCGCGCTGCTGGCCGCCGGGCGCTCGACCATCGACGAGGTGCCCGACATCCTCGACGTGGCCATCATGAGCGAGGTGCTGCGCCGCCTGGGCTGCGCGGTCTCCTACGAGCGCACGCCCGGCAGCGGCGGCGGGGGCCGCCTGACGATCGACGTCCCGGACCAGCCCTCGACCGAGACCGACTACGACCTGGTGCGCCGCATGCGCGCCTCGATCAGCGTCCTGGGCCCGCTCGTCGCCCGCTGCGGCAGCGCGCGGGTGGCGCTGCCAGGTGGTGACGCCATCGGTTCCCGCGGGCTGGACATGCACATCTCCGGCCTGGAGCGGCTCGGCGCCACCATCGTCAGCGAGCACGGCTTCCTCGTCGCGACGGCGCCCCAGCTCACCGGGACGTCGATCTGGCTGGACTTCCCGTCGGTCGGGGCCACGGAAAACCTGGTGATGGCGGCGGTGCTCGCGCAGGGCACGACCGTCGTCGACAACGCCGCGCGCGAGCCCGAGATCGTGGATCTCTGCCGGATGCTCTGCGAGATGGGCGCGCGCATCGACGGCGCCGGCACCTCCACCATCACCGTCGAGGGCGTCGACTCCCTGCGCCCCGTCGAGTACACGACCGTGCCCGACCGGATCGTGACCGGCACCTGGGCGATCGGGGCGGTGATGACCCGCGGCGACGTCGTCATCGAGCGCGGCGTCGCCGAGCACCTCACCGTGGCCCTGGACAAGCTGACCGACGCCGGCGCCACCGTCGAGGCGCTGCCCGGTGCCATCCGCGTCGCGATGGCCGACCGGCCCCGCTGCGTCGACGTCGTCACCCTGCCCTTCCCCGGCTTCCCCACCGACCTGCAGCCGATGGCGGTGGCGCTGGCCGCCGTCTCCACCGGCACGGCCCTGATCACGGAGAACGTGTTCGAGGGCCGCTTCATGTTCGTCAACGAGCTGGTGCGGCTGGGCGCCGACGTCCGGATCGACGGGCACCACGCCGTCGTCCGCGGCCGCGAGCGGTTCTCCAGCGCGCCGGTGCTGGCCACCGACATCCGCGCCGGTGCCGGGCTCGTGCTCGCCGGGCTGTGCTCCGACGGCATCACCGAGGTGCAGGACGTGCACCACGTCGACCGCGGTTACCCCGACTTCGTCGACCAACTGTGCGGCCTCGGCGCCGTGGTGCGGCGCACGGAGCGACCGGACTAGGGGCGAGCTCAGGCCTCGCCGAACGAGGCGGCCAGCGACCGGGCGCGCTCGGCGTCCTCCGGGAACACCAGCACCTCGGCGCGGTGGGCCGCCGGGTAGCGCACGGTGGAGCGGATGCCGGCGTCGGACAGCAGCGCCCGCAGCGCGAGGGCCGATTCGCGGTGGGTCAGCGTGGCCACGCGGGTGAGGAGCCCGTCGTCGGGTGCGCCGGCGCGCCGGCCCCCGGCCGGATCGCCGCCGAAGGCCCACCGGGTGAACAGAGCCAGCACCGCGACCACGGCGACCGCGACCACCGGGCCCAGCTCGAGGGGCAGGCTCCCCACCTCCACCGGACCTCCCTGCGGCCCTCGTGCCGGGGCGTGGCCCGGGCGGAGCGAGTGCCCGGGGGCACGAGGTGCTTCCGCCGGACGAGTGTGCCACTGCACACGTCGGGGCGCGGGGCTGCTACTCGCGGGTAACAGCCCTACACTCCGCTGGCATGCCGTTCCCGCAGACGCCGAACGAGCGCGACCGCCCCTGGGTCATGCGCACCTACGCCGGCCACTCCTCGCCGGCCGAGTCCAACGCCCTCTACCGCCGCAACCTGGCGAAGGGGCAGACCGGCCTCTCGGTCGCCTTCGACCTGCCGACGCAGACCGGCTACGACCCCGACGACGAGCTCGCCCGCGGGGAGGTCGGGAAGGTCGGCGTGCCGGTCACGCACATCGGTGACATGCGCGCGCTCTTCGACGGCATCCCGCTCGACGAGATGAACACGTCGATGACGATCAACGCCACCGCCATGTGGCTGCTCGCGCTCTACCAGGCGGTCGCCGAGGAGCACGGGCACGACGTCACCAAGCTGGCGGGGACGACGCAGAACGACATCATCAAGGAGTACCTGTCGCGGGGGACCTACGTCTTCCCGCCGGCGCCGTCGATGCGGCTGATCACGGACATGGTCGCCTACACGGTCACGACGATGCCGAAGTGGAACCCGGTCAACATCTGCAGCTACCACCTGCAGGAGGCCGGGGCCACGCCGGTGCAGGAGATCGCCTACGCGATGAGCACCGCGATCGCGGTCCTGGACTCGGTCCGCGACTCCGGCCAGGTGCCGCAGGAGCGCTTCGGCGAGGTCGTCGCCCGCATCTCCTTCTTCGTCAACGCGGGCGTCCGCTTCGTCGAGGAGATGTGCAAGATGCGGGCCTTCACCCAGCTCTGGGACGAGCTGACGGAGGAGCGCTACGGCGTCCAGGACCCCAAGCACCGGCGCTTCCGGTACGGGGTGCAGGTCAACTCCCTCGGCCTGACCGAGGCGCAGCCGGAGAACAACGTCCAGCGCATCGTGCTGGAGATGCTCGCCGTGACCCTGTCCAAGGACGCCCGCGCCCGCGCCGTGCAGCTGCCGGCCTGGAACGAGGCGCTCGGGCTGCCCCGGCCGTGGGATCAGCAGTGGTCGCTGCGCCTCCAGCAGGTGCTCGCCTACGAGACCGACCTGCTCGAGTACGAGGACCTGTTCACCGGCTCGGTCGTCGTCGAGAAGAAGGTGGCCGAGCTCGTCGAGGGCGCCCGGGCCGAGATCGCCCGCGTGCAGGAGATGGGCGGGGCCGTGGCCGCCGTCGAGTCCGGCTACATGAAGGGCGAGCTGGTCGCCTCGCTGGCCGAGCGCCGGCGGCGGATGGAGAGTGGTGAGGACGTCGTCGTGGGCGTCAACCGGTTCGACACGACCGAGCCCAACCCGCTCACCGCCGACCTCGACACCGCGATCATGGTCGTGGACCCGGCCGTCGAGGCCGCCGCGTGCGAGGCGGTGCGGAAGTGGCGTGCCGACCGTGACCCCGAGCCGGTGCGCGCGGCCCTGGAGGCGCTGCGCGAGGCGGCGTCCTCCGACGTCAACCTCATGCCCGCGACCCTCGCCTGCGCCCGCGCCGGCGTGACCACGGGGGAGTGGGCCGGCGTGCTGCGCGAGGTGTTCGGCGAGTACCGCGCGCCCACCGGCGTCGCGGCCGCCACCGGTGGGGGAGAGGCCGACGAGAGCCTCACCGCCGTCCGCGAGCGGGTGCGGGCCACCGGTGAGGAGATCGGTGGGCGGCTGCGCTTCCTGGTCGGCAAGCCCGGCCTGGACGGCCACTCCAACGGCGCCGAGCAGATCGCCGTGCGGGCCCGCGACGCCGGGTTCGAGGTCATCTACCAGGGCATCCGGCTCACGCCGGCGCAGATCGTGAGCGCCGCCGTGGAGGAGGACGTGCACGTGGTGGGCCTGTCGGTGCTCTCGGGCTCCCACCTGCAGGTGGTCCCGGCGGTGCTGCAGGGGCTCCGGGACGCCGGGCTGGACGACGTCCCGGTCGTGGTCGGCGGGATCATCCCCGACAGCGACGCCCGGCGGCTGCGGGAGCAGGGCGTCGCCCGGGTCTTCACGCCCAAGGACTTCGGCCTGAACGACATCATGGGCCAGGTCGTCGACGTGGTCCGCGAGGCGAACGGTCTGCCCGACCTGGTGCCCGCGCCGGCCTGACCACCGGGCCGAAGCGGACGTCGACGCCCGGGGAGAACAGCACGCTGTCGGGCGGGCCCGAGACGTCGCCCAGGCCCGCCGCGGGCAGCAGCGTGTCGTCGAGGGCGACGAGCTCCGCCCGGTGCAGCGGCCAGGCGGGGTGCTCGGTGGGCCAGTAGGCCGGGCCACCCCGTCCGGGCCGGTGCAGCCCCCACCGGGCGGTCAGGAAGAGCGCCAGCGGGTCCGGCCGGAGCAGCCGGCTGCCCACCTGCAGCGTGAGGCTGCTGTGGGCCCCGGCGGGCGCGGGCCAGCGCCGGCGGCAGCTGTAGGTCAGGCGGTCGCCGGCGCGCTCGATCCGCATGCGCGACCACGCGTACGGCAGCCGAGCGGCCCAGCGGGCGGTGACCACCGGAACGAGGCGTCCGGCGTCCAGCGACCGGAAGACGACGCCGCGGCGGCCCTGCTCGTCGACCGAGTAGAGCCGGACGTTGGTCTCGGCGAACGAGCCGAGGTAGGGGATGCCCGGCGCCCCGAGCAGCCCGATCCGCTGCATGCGGAACGGGATCAGCCCGACGTAGGTGGCGCCGTCGAGCACGTCGGGGCGGGTGCCGGCCGGCAGCAGGGGAGCGACGCGCACCGGGTCCACCGCCCAGTGGAGGAACGCGACGTCGCGCCAGCCCTGGGTGAACACGGTGCGGCCCGCCGGTCGCGGGGCGGTCGGGCTGAGCGGCTCGGTCTCGGGCACCGGCCCAGCTTCCCCGCTCGGAGCGCGATCGTCGTTGCCGAGCGCGCCCGGACGTGGTGAGGTCGGGCATGGCCGACGGTGCACCCCGGGTCGAGCGCGACGGCGACGTCGTCCGCATCACGATGACGCGCGCGTCGAAGCGCAACGCGCTCTCCCGCGAGCACCTGACGCAGCTGCTCGCCGCCGTCACCGAGGCGGGGGGAAGCGACGCCGCGGGCATCGTGCTCGGCGCGGAGGGGCCGGTGTTCAGCGCCGGCCACGACTTCGCCGACGTCGCCGGGGCCTCCCTGCCCGAGGTGCGCAGCCTGCTGCGGCTGTGCACCGAGCTGATGCAGACGATCCAGGACGTGCCGCAGGTCGTCGTGGCGCGGGTGCACGCCCTGGCCACGGCCGCCGGCTGCCAGCTCGTGGCCTCGTGCGACCTGGCGGTGGCCGCCGAGTCCGCGGGCTTCGCCGCGCCCGGCGGCAAGGGCGGCTGGTTCTGCCACACCCCGATGGTCGCGATCGCCCGGAACGTCGGCCGCAAGCGAGCCATGGAGCTGGCGCTGACCGGCGACGTCATCGACGCGGCGACGGCACTGGACTGGGGGCTGGTCAACCGGGTCGTGCCCGATGCCGATCTGGACGCCGCCGTCGACGAGCTGGTGGAGCGGGCCACCCGGGGCTCACGGGCGAGCAAGGCGTGGGGGAAGCAGACGATGTACGCCCAGCTGGACCGGCCGGAGCAGGACGCGTATACCACCGCGATCGAGGTCATGGCCGCGGCCAGCCAGCTGCCCGGCGCGCGCGAGGGGATGGCGGCGTTCCTGGAGAAGCGGCGGCCGGTCTGGCCGGACTAGGGATGCACCCGAGCGGGTGAACCCGGCCACAGCCGGAATGCCCGGGGGCGCGGGAGGACTGATCCCCCCGTGCAGAACATCTGGGGGCTGACGCGGCGGCGCACCGTCGACTTCGGCCGCGTGACCGTGGACCGCTGTCGGGGCTGACGCCCCGTCCCGCCCGCCCGGTCATCCCCCCAGAACGGAACCACCCTCGTGCTCGCTCGTCTCCGCCGCGTCCCCTTCGCGGCCCAGGTACTGCTGGGCCTCGTGGTCGGCATCGCGCTCGGGCTGGTCGCCCGCGACCTCGGCCCCGTGGCCGACGGAACACCCAACTGGCTGACCAGCACCCTGCAGACCATCGGCAGCACCTTCGTCACGCTGCTGAAGACCCTCGTCCCCCCGCTGATCGTCACCGCGGTGATCGTCAGCATCGCCAACCTCAAGCAGGTGTCGAACGCGGCGAGGCTGGCCGGCCAGACCCTGCTCTGGTTCGCCATCACCGCGCTGATCGCCGTCGGCATCGGCATCGCGCTCGGGCTGCTCACCGAGCCCGGCCGCAACAGCTCCGTCGACGCCACGGCCCAGGCCGACCCCACGCGGACCGGCTCCTGGTTCGACTTCCTGAACGGCATCGTGCCCGGCAACATCCTCGGCCTGCAGTCGTCGGCCGAGGGCGCCCTGTCCTTCAACGTCCTCCAGCTGATCGTCATCGCCGCGGCGATCGGCATCGCGGTGCTCAAGGTGGGGGAGGCCGCCGAGCCGTTCCTCGGCTTCGTGCGCTCCGCGCTGGCGGTCGTGCAGAAGGTGCTGTGGTGGGTCATCCTGCTCGCGCCGCTGGGCACCGTCGGACTGATCGGCAACGCCGTCGCCAGCTACGGCTGGGAGTCCCTCGGCTCGCTCGGGGTCTTCGCCGGCGCGGTCTACGCGGGGCTGGCCCTGGTGCTGTTCGTCGTCTACCCCGTGCTCCTGCGCCTGCACGGCCTCTCGCCGTTGCGGTGGTTCGCCGGAGCCTGGCCGGCCATCCAGCTGGCCTTCGTCTCGCGCTCGTCGATCGGCACGCTGCCGGTGACCGAGCGGGTGACCGAGCAGAACCTGGGCGTCCCGCGGTCCTACGCCTCGTTCGCCGTCCCGCTCGGCGCGACGACGAAGATGGACGGCTGCGCGGCGATCTACCCCGCGCTGGCGGCGATCTTCGTCGCCCAGTTCTTCGGGGTGGACCTCGGCCTCACCGACTACCTGCTCATCGTGCTGGTGTCGGTCATCGGTTCCGCCGCCACCGCGGGGGTCACCGGCGCGGTGGTCATGCTGACGCTGACCCTCTCCACGCTCGGCCTGCCGCTGGCCGGCGTGGGGCTGCTGCTGGCCGTCGACCCGATCCTGGACATGGGGCGCACCGCGGTGAACGTGGCCGGCCAGGCGCTGGTGCCCACGATCGTGGCCAAGCGGGAGGGCATCCTCGACCTGGAGCGCTACCGCTCGACGCGGACGATCGACCCGCTGGCCCCGGTCGAGGAGCGGGGCGGCGTGGACGCCGACCTGCGCGAGCCCGCCACCGCCTGAGAAGACACCCCTGCTCCCGTCACTCGAACGCTCGTGCCGGGGCCCTGCAGGGGGCCGGGCCCGGACCTCTCCGGAGGTCCGGGCCCGTCGTCACGCCTGCCCCAGGTCCGCGCAGCCGGACTCGTGCGGCAGCAGCGGCCGCAGCACCAGCGACCACCGCGAACCGTCGGGGGTGACCCAGGGCGTGGCGGCGTTCGCCTCCGCCGCGGCGTCGAGCACCGCCCGCGCCTCCTCCCCGGTGGCGGTCACGCAGGTGATTCCCGGGCCGATCGGCTCGCCCGGGAGCTCCGGGCCCGGCCACTGCTGCTCGGCCTGGGCGGGGTCCACCTCGACGTAGGGGGTCGCCACCGCGGCGACGGCGTCGGGCTGGTACGGCTCGGGCCCGCTCACCCGGTCCGCGCCCAGGGCCGTGACCGGGTCGCGGAGCGCATCGGCCAGCTCGGCCAACCGGGCCCGGGCGGCCGCCTGCTCCTCGGTGAGCCCCGTGTCGAACTCGCCTCGCGGGTCCGACCCCACCCCCAGGGCGTAGACCTCGCGGGTGACCGTCTCCCCGTCGGTGCGGAGGGTGAACCGCGTGCTGGTCATGTCCGCGACCGGCGGCTGGCCGAGGTCGCCGGTCTCGGTCACCCCGGCGGACACCGCCCGCTCGACGAGGTCGCGCACCCCGCCGTCACCGAGCCGGTACAGCTGCAGGTTGGGCAGCGCCGGCGCCGGCCAGATGGCGATCTGAGGGCCGTCGGTGATCAGCCGGCCGTCGGCGTACAGGGTCGCCGACGGCACCCGGCCGGCGAGCAGGGCCGGCGTGGTGAAGCCGCCGACCTCGCCGACCTGGAGCACGACGGTCGCGTCCTCGCCCGCGGGCGACGGGTCCTCGGCGGAGGCGCCGCCGCCGGCCGAGTCGGCGCAGGCGCCGAGCAGCAGGGCCAGGACCAGCAGGGCGGTGACGCGCACGGGACGGGTGCTCATACCGGGAGGACGGGTCGGGGTGGCCGGGAGGTTCCCCGCGGGCCGTCCCCGTTCAGGCGGGCAGCCGGTCGAGCACGTCACGCGCCGGCCGCGGCCGGCCGAACAGGTACCCCTGCCCGTAGCGGACCCCGCGGGCGACGAGGACGTCGCGCTCGGCGGCGTGCTCGACGCCCTCGGCCACCAGCCGCGCCCCCGTCTCCTGGGCGAACGTCACCATGGCCGAGGTCATGGCCTGGCGCGCGGGGTCGGTGTGCAGCCCCATGACCAGGCCGATGTCGAGCTTGATGACGTCGGGGTTGAGCCGCAGGATGTGCCGGAGGCTCGAGTAGCCGGCGCCGGCGTCGTCCACGCTGACCGCGA
Source organism: Blastococcus sp. SYSU DS0753 (assembly GCF_054051175.1). Taxonomy (NCBI): domain Bacteria; kingdom Bacillati; phylum Actinomycetota; class Actinomycetes; order Geodermatophilales; family Geodermatophilaceae; genus Blastococcus; species Blastococcus sp. SYSU DS0753. Next base: position 64,792 of record NZ_JBJHAT010000024.1, read on the forward strand.
CGCCCGTGCGGCGCAGCCGCGTCGTGACGGCGACGACCGCCTCGTAGTCGTCGACCGGGCTGTGCTCGGTGATCTCCACGGCTAGCGGGCAGTCGGCGTGGGCCAGCAGCAGGTCGACCACGGTCGGGCACAGGAGGGCGTCCGGCGAGAGGTTCACCGCGAGGGTCAGCCCGCCGGGCAGCCGGCCGGCCTCGGCCAGCGCGGCGCGCACCGTGACCTCCTCCAGCTCCACGCCGACCCCGACGGCGGCGGCCTCGCCGAACAGCGCCGCCGGCCCGTCCCCGCCCCACCCGGGGAAGCGGGCGAGGGCCTCCTGCCCGGCGATCGCGCCGGTCACCATGTCGACCACCGGCTGGAGGTGGATCTCGACGGCGCCCCGCGCCAGGAAGGCACGCACCCGGGCCCGGCGGGCGGCGAGGTCGAGGCCGCCCGCTGCGCCGGCATGCCGGAAGTGATCGCTGATCAGGTCGGCCAGCAGCTCGACCGTGCGCACCGACTCGCCGTCCAGCTGCGTGCCCGGGTCGCGGCTCACGCAGCACAGCATCCCGATGGGCCGGGAATCGTGTCCCCGCACCGGGGCGCCGACGTAGGAGCCGATGTTCAGGTCGCCGGTCACCGGCAGGTCGCGCGTCCGGGGATCGCGAGCGGCGCCGGTGACCAGGGGAGGGAGCTGGCCGCTGAGCACCCGCACGCAGTAGGAGCCCTCCAGCGGGGCCGTCATCCCCTCCTGCACGTTCATGGACTCCAGGTCGCCGGTGGCGGAGGTGATCAGCTGGCTGCCCTCGGTGAAGAGCGAGACCCAGGCGACGTCCATGCCCAGCCGGGTGCGGGCGGCGTCGAGCAGCCAGTGCACCCAGTCGCCGTCCAGGCGCTCCCCGTCCCGGGTACCGATCGCTCCCGCTGCGCCCACCCGCCCATTCTGAGTGCCGGTGGCGGAGGTCACCACGATTTCGTCCTGGTTCTTTCCGGAACTCGGCGCCGGCGCGGCGACCGGTCGAGGAGCGGTAGCCTCGTCGCCCGTGCGTCTGGTCATCGCCCGCTGCTCCGTCGACTACATCGGTCGACTCACCGCCCACCTCCCCATGGCGACCCGTCTGCTGCTGGTCAAGGCGGACGGCTCCGTGTCGGTGCACGCCGACGACCGCGCCTACAAGCCGCTGAACTGGATGAGCCCGCCGTGCCGGCTGGACGAGGCGCTGACCGACGGCGCGGGCACGTGGACGGTGACGAACAAGGCCGGTGAGCAGCTGGTCATCAACATCGCGGAGGTCCTGCACGACCACAGCGAGGACCTCGGCGTCGACCCCGGGCTGCAGAAGGACGGCGTGGAGGCCGAGCTGCAGCGGCTGCTGGCCCTGCACGTGGAGACGTTCGGCCAGGGCTGGTCGCTGGTGCGGCGCGAGTACCCGACGGCGATCGGCCCGGTGGACCTGCTCTGCCGGGACGCCGCCGGTGGGGTGGTCGCGGTGGAGATCAAGCGCCGCGGCGAGATCGACGGCGTGGAGCAGCTGACCCGGTACCTGGAGCTGCTCAACCGCGACCCGCTGCTCGCCCCGGTCAAGGGCGTCTTCGCCGCGCAGGAGATCAAGCCGCAGGCCCGGGTGCTGGCGCAGGACCGGGGCATCGAGTGCGTCACCGTCGACTACGCCGTCCTCAAGGGCACCGACGACCCGTCCCAGCGCCTCTTCTGATCCGGCTACCGGGCGGTAGCCCCCGCACGACCGGAATCCGGGGGTGAGAGACTTCCCCGCGATCACCGGCGATGGGAGATGGCAACGTGGCCAGGGAACTGAACGAGGTCGGCGTCGTGGGGCTGGGCACCATGGGTGCCGGCATCACCGAGGTGCTCGCGCGGGCGGGGCTCTCGGTCACCGCCGTGGAGGTCGGTGGCGAGGCGCTGGCGCGTGGCCGCGGCCATCTGGAGCAGTCCACCGACCGGGCCGTGGCGCGCGGCAAGCTGGACCCGGCCGAGCGGGACGCCATCTTCGAGCGGATCCGCTTCACCACCTCGCTGGAGGACCTCGCGAACGCGGAGCTGGTCATCGAGGCTGTGCCCGAGCGGATGGAGCTCAAGGCGGAGCTCTTCGCCAAGCTGGACAAGATCTGCCCGCCGGACACGATCCTGGCGACCAACACCTCCAGCCTGTCGGTCACCGAGCTGTCCGTGGTCACCGGCCGGCCGAGCAAGGTCATCGGCATGCACTTCTTCAACCCGGCCCCGGTCATGAAGCTGGTCGAGGTCGTCCGCACCGTGGTCACCGAGCCCGAGGTGGTCGAGACCGTCGAGGCGCTCGCCGACCGGCTGGGCAAGGTCGACGTGACCATCGGCGACAAGGCCGGGTTCATCGCCAACGCGCTGCTGTTCGGCTACCTCAACCACGCCGTCTCGATGTACGAGAACCGCTACGCCTCGCGCGAGGACATCGACGCGGCCATGCGCCTGGGCTGCGGCCTGCCCATGGGCCCGCTGTCGCTGATGGACCTCATCGGCATCGACACCGCCTACGAGATCCTCGACACGATGTACAAGCAGTCGCGGAACCGGCTGCACGCGCCCAGCCCGGTGATCAAGCAGATGATGACCGCCGGGCTGCTGGGCCGGAAGTCCGGCCGGGGCTTCTACACCTACGCCGAGCCCGGCTCGGCCGAGGTCGTCGCCGACGCGCAGACCCCGACCCCCGGCGGGGCCGCGGCCGGTGCCCGCGACGTGCGGACCGTCGGTGTCGTCGGCTCGGGGACGATGGCCACCGGCATCATCGAGGTCGTCGCCAAGGGCGGCTACGACGTCGTCTTCGTCGCCCGCGCGGCCGAGAAGGTCGAGGCCGTGCAGAAGGCGCTGGCCAAGTCGCTGGACAAGCAGGTCGTCCGGGGCCGCCTCGAGGAGGCCGCCCGCGACGAGATCCTCGCCCGGGTCACCGGCACGACCTCGCTGGACGACCTCGCCGACCGCGACCTGGTCATCGAGGCCGTCGTCGAGTCGCTGCCGGTCAAGGAGGCGCTGTTCGCCAACCTCGGCGAGATCGCCAAGCCCGGCGCGGTGCTCGCCACCACCACCTCGAGCCTCCCGGTCATCGAGTGCGCCAAGGCCAGTGGCCGTCCGGCCGACGTCGTGGGCATGCACTTCTTCAACCCGGCCCAGGTCATGAAGCTGGTCGAGGTGGTCTCGACGATCTCGACCGCGCCGGACGTCGCCGCCACCATCCACGCGGTGTCGGCGCAGCTGGGCAAGCACGCGGTCTCCTGCACCGACCGGGCCGGCTTCATCGTCAACGCCCTGCTCTTCCCGTACCTGAACGACGCGGTGAAGATGCTCGAGGCGCACTACGCCACCGCCGACGACATCGACGCCGCGATGAAGGTCGGCTGCGGGTACCCGATGGGGCCGTTCGAACTGCTCGACGTCGTGGGCCTCGACGTCTCCCTCGCGATCGAGAAGGAGCTCTACACCGAGTTCCGGGAGCCCGGCTTCGCCCCGGCGCCGCTGCTCGAGCACCTGGTCACCGCCGGCTACCTCGGCCGCAAGACCGGTCGCGGTTTCCGGGACTACGCCGGCCGCTGACGCGTGCCCCGTCGCCGTCCCCGGGCCGGCTCCCGACCTGCGCGTCGGGAGCCGGCCCGCTCCGTCGATGCCGTCGAGGAGTCCGGTGACGGGGACTGGGTGGTCCGGCCGGTCACCGGCAGCTCGACCGGCAAGACCTACCGCTGCCCCGGCTGCGACCAGGAGATCCGCCCGGGGACGCCGCACGTGGTCACCTGGCCGGCCTACCTGCGGGACTCCGACCTCGAGCCCTGGGACGTCGAGTCGGCGGCCGACCGGCGCCGGCACTGGCACACCGTGTGCTGGCGGTCGCGCGCCCGGCGTCGCTGAAGAAGGACCCCGCTGCCCCCCACGCGTCGCGAGCTCGGCGCGGGCCCCTGCAGCGGGGCCGTTCCATCAGGTCACGAGCTCGGCCGACACCACCACGTTGTCCCGGTAGCTGCCCGTCGCCGGGTCGAACGCCCCGCCGCAGGTGATGATCCGCAGCTGGGGCCCGGGGGTCGGCGCGTAGACCGTCGTCCCCGGGAACTCCGCCTTGGCGTACCGGTCGACGGCGGTGACCCGGAAGCGGGCCGTCGTCCCGTCGCCCCGGTCCACCAGCACCTCGTCCCCGGGGGCCACCCCGCCCAGTCCGGCGAGCGCCCCGGCGCGACCGGCCCAGTCGACGTGCCCGGTGAGCACCGCCGGGCCGGCGGCGCCCGGGCGCGGGCCCCTGGAGTACCAGCCCGCCACGGAGGGGTCCGCCGGAGGGACGAGGGCGCCGGAGCCGTCGAGCCCGGCCGCGACCAGCGGGGCGTCGATCTCCGCTGTGGCGATGCGCAGCCGCACCGGGGCGGCGGCGGGCTCCGCTGATCGTGCGGCGGCGCGCCAGGGCGCGCCGGCCAGGACGGAGACGGTGCGGGGGAGCCAGCCGCCGACCGCGCCGGCCCCACCACCGCCGGCCTCCACCCCGCCCACCGGCCGGACGGCGGGGCCGGTGGCGTCCGCGACCACTCGCAGCTCCACGCCGCCGCCGGGGCGCTGCAGGGCGAGCACCGTGCGGATCGAGCCGGCGGGCAGGTCCAGCTCGGCTTCGGCGCCGGTGGCCGGCACCAGGGCGTGGTGCCGGCCACCCGGCACGACGACGGGCGGCCCGGCGTCCGGGAAGCCCAGACCGGCCGCGAGCACCGGGCCGTCGGCCAGCACGACGTCGAGCGGGGTGGCCGCGGGCGCGGCGGCGAGCACCCGCACCCGGGCGGCGCCGGACGGCGGAGGGCTCAGGTCGTCGTCGAGCGGCTGCAGGGTCAGGTCGGCGAAGGTGCCGGTGAGCGCCAGGGTCCGGGCCCGCCCCGGGGAGAGGTCGACGCGGGCCGAGAGCACCGGGGCGGTACCGGCGGACGCACCGGCGGCCCGGACGCTGACCGCGTACGCGCCGGCGGGCAGCTCGGCGTAGGCGTCCACCGCGCCGTACCCCAGCCCCGCCGCGACGACGGGCCCCGGGTCGACGAGGACCTCACCGGGAGGTGCGGCCGCGGTCAGCGAGACGTCGACCGCCGGGGTGTCGGGCGAGAGGTGGGCGACCCGCAGGAGGCCGGACCGCGGCTCGTCGGCGGCCGCGCGACCCGGCGCGCCCAGCACGGCCGGCAGCGCGAGGAGCAGCAGGGCCAGGAGCGCCGACAGCCCGCGTGCCGGCCGGACACGGGGGTCCGGGGTCACGCGGGCTGCCGCAGGGCGGTACCGGGGGATCAGGAGCGCCCCTGGCCCACCGGCTCGTCGATCGACTGCGTCGTCGGGGCGGCCTGCGCAGCCGGGGTCGACCCCGTGGTGTTCGGCCGCGACGGCAGGGGTAGCGCGCGGGTGGTCGGCTCCGCGCGTGTGACCGCCGGGAACGTGGCGGTCACCGGCTCGGGGCGGGTCGGCTGGCGCGCCGCGGCGGACTCGCCCTCGGCCCGGGGGGCCTGGACGGCGGGCTGCTGCCCGGTCTGGGGGCCGGCGACCGCTGCGGGGGCCTGGCCGGCGGGTGCCGGCGCCTGCGCGCGCTCCGGCCGCTCCGCCGGGGCCGCCTGCTGCTGCGGAGCTGTCTGCTGGGGGGCGGTCTGCGGGGCTGCGGGCTGCCGCTGACCGGCCTCGCCCGTGGGTGCGGCGTGCTGTGCGCGCCGCTCGGTGTCGGCGTCGTCGCGGGACTGCTGCGCGCGGTCGCCGAGGTCGGGGAGGCTGTCCAGCAGCCGCCGGGCCTGCACCAGCCGGCTGGTGAGCTCGTCGCGGACCTCGCGGATCGCCTCGGCGCGCGCCTCGGCGTCGGCGACGAGCTGGGCGGCGTGCTGCTCGGCGGCGGCGATCCGCTGGCGTGCGGCCTGGGTGGAGACGCGCTCGCGCTCCTCCTCGGCCTGGGCGGCCTCGGCCCGGCGGGCGCGCTGCGCGATGTCGAAGTCCTCCTCGACCTTCGCCCGGCGGGCCTGCGACTCGGCGTCGAGGCGGGCCACCCGCTCCTGCGCCTTGGCGACCAGCTCGTCGGCCCGCTGCTGCGCCTTCTGCATGATCTGCTCGGCGGCCTGCCGCGCCTCGGCGATCATCCGCTCGACCTCGGCCTGCCCGGCCGCGTGCCGCTCCTGCAGCGCGCGCTCCTCGGCGTCGGTCTGCTCGCGGACGGCCTGGGCGTCGAGCTCGGCGGCCCGCCGGATCTCGCCCGCCTCCTCCTCCGCCAGCTGCAGCATGTGCTGGATGCGCTCGCTGATGTTCTCGAACGTGGGGGCGGCGGCGGTCGCGGCCTTGCGCCGCAGCGACTCGACCTCGCCGTGCAGGGCCGACAGCTGGCTGGCCAGGTCGGCCGAGCGCTCGACGGCGGCGTCGCGGTCGGCCAGCGCGATGCGGAAGTCCGCCTCCAGCCGTTCGATCGTGTCGGCGACCTGGTTGCGGTCGTACCCCCGCAGGACGACGTCGAAGGAGTGCTGCGCCTCGTGCATCGGCATGTCACGGCGGGGGTCGCTCATGGGTTCATCCTCGCAGAAGGCCAGGGGCTCGTCACCGTCCTGGGCATGGTGCGCCCCAGGTGTCCCGGATGTCCCGGGTGACACGCCGGGCGACGTGAGCCGGGGGGGGGGGGGGGGGGGGGGGGGGGGGGGGGGGGGGGGGGGGGGGGGGGGGGGGGGCGGGCGCCACCTACCACCTCCCCGCGCCGGCCAGGTGCGCGTGGT